>CAYTFM010000195.1:0-6400 GCA_964436735.1 uncultured Victivallales bacterium
GTTCGCCTTGGTGAAAACAACGCTGTCCGCCAAAGGAATTCATCTCTTCGATCCGAAAGACACCACGGAGAAACTTGTAGGGGGGCACGGATTGTCATTCAAGACAGTCGCCAACGCCGACCGCATCGCCGATGTCGGCCAGGGACTTGTCGTCATCGGCGCCGGGGTCGATCCCGCCGAATACCGTGGCGTGCTCCCCTGCGCACTGACGGCGGCGGCGAAAGGTGCGACGGTTCTGTGGCTTTCCCCCACGGCATGTGAACTCCCCATACCGGAAGGCGCAGAGCTGGACGGCGTGTCGGGCTTGGAACTGCGGAAAGTTGACATACTCAAAGAGCTCGACAAGCGGCTCGCCGACACGAGCTGGACGCGCATTGAGAAAGGACAGCCAGCGGGACTGCGGATCACCGACGCGGACGGAAAAATCACCGGCCGAGTGGTCGCCGACGATTCCCGCTCCTGGCCGTGGCTGAAGATCCGCTTCGCCTCCGGAGGAGCCATCATCATCTGCTGCTTTCCCGTGATCGAGCGATGGAACGACACGCCATCTCCTCGCTACCTTCTGCTGCGCCTGTTTGAAAATTCTCTAAAAAATAGTGACAACAAGTAAAGATATGACAAAATGAGGTGAGATGATGAACGGTAAGTCCAAGAAATTTTGCATCGTGGCAATGACTGTCGCCGGTTTGCTCGCGGCGGGGGCGGTTTCTCTGAAAGCGCAGGTTCCGGCGGCCGCAGAGAAGCCAAAGGCGACGGAGACAGCGCAGGCGCACCCGATCGCCCTTTTTCCGTTCGAGGACCGCGGAGCCGGTGCCAAGGAGATGGGCATAAAAGTCTTCGAACTGCTCTATGCTAAACTTGATGCGCAAAGACCAACGATCGCCCTCGTTGACCGCAAGGATATCGAAAAGGTGATGACGGAGCAGGCCCATAACCTCTCAGCGGCGGTCGACACGGAACAGGCCGTCCGGATGGGGGCGGGTGCCGGTGCGAAGCTTGTCATCACGGGGTCCGTCATCGAAACGGGAAATACGATCACCATAGTGGCGAAATTGATCAGCACCGAGACCACCAGAGTCCTCGCCGAATCCGTCGAAGGCAACATCAAGGAGGATTTGGGTGCGCTCACCTCCCGGCTCAGCGAGAAACTGATCAAACTCATCAAGAGCAAATCGTCGGAGATTGTCGCCAAGCCTGTGAAGGAGGATGATCGGCTCGCCGCAGTGAAGGCGAAACTCGGCGACTCCAAACTGCCGCTGCTGTTCGTCAAGATAAGCGAGCGGCATGTGGGAAACGCCACCAGCGATCCCGCCGCCCAGACCGAAGTCATCTACATGGCACAGGGATGCGGTTTCGAGATCATAGACTCGGAGGGTGACCCTTCGAAGGCTGACGTGCTCATCGAAGGCCAAGGCTTCAGCGAATTTGCCATGAAAAAGGGGAATCTGGTGTCCGTGAAAGCGCGCCTCGAGGTCAAAGCCGTTGACCAAAAGACCGGCAAGATCCTCGCCATCGACCGGCAGAACGCCGCGGCTCTTGACATCACCGAGCAGGTCGCCGCGAAGAACGCCCTGCAGGACGCCGCCGCGCGCATCGCCGAACGCCTCCTGCCCAAAATCGTCGGGAAATGACTGACGGCCAAGAGGAGGCTGAGCTGACCACCCGCCCGACGCCATGGCTCACTGACAGCTTGCGGAATGGGCGGCGCGCCGCGCCTTCTCGCGTTTCTTGTTTTTTGGCAAAAATAGTGATTCTTCTGCTCCTCGGCGGCGTCACTCATGCCTCGGCAGCCACGATCGGCATACTCGGCGACACGGTGAAATGCCAACCGGAGGTGGATGAGCTCACCCACCTGCTTGGGGAGACGCCGGATGTCGTCGTCGTGGAGCGTTCGGCCATCGAGAAGATCCTCGCCGAGCATAAGGTCTCGCTCTCTTCCTCCAATGAGTCATGCGTTGAGAGCGGGCGGCTCATCGGGGCAGACGGCATGATCATCCTCAAAGAGCTTTTGTGGTATGGGCAAACAGCTCTATCCGTCAGACTTGTCTCGGTGCGCACCGGCGCGGTCGTGGGATCGTGGATCCAATCGCTTTCAAACGACGAATCGTGTCACTGGGCCAAGACCGTGAGGGATCTGTTCCTTCCCCTCTTCCCCAAGCTCGATGTCTCGAGGGAGGCGGCGATACCACTCAGCCTGCTCTACTTCCACTCCCTCGACAATAGCTCGGCGTCGAAAGAAACCGAGCGCGCCCTCACCGTATTGCTGGCGCAACGGCTGACGCTCGAGAAGGAATTCTTCGTACTTGAGCGCTGGAAACTCGGCAATCTTGAATGGGAGAAGACCCTCAAACTTGACGACTCGCCCTTTTGGACCGGCTCCTGGACCGTCTCAGGCCGGATCGACCGCATCAGCACAAAAGGGGATGAGGCATGGATTGACGTATCAGTTGAGCTTGGCAGCAAAGACGCCAAGGAGCCGTTGTCCTTCAAACTTTCCGGCAGCCTCGCGAACATTCCCGCGCTTGTCGACCGACTGGCCAACGAGATCCGACGCAAGATCGGCAAAGACGCCTCCCAGCCTCCCCTGCCTTTCGACGCGGCGGCGGAAGCCGAACTCTATGCGAAAGAGTCCGTATGGGCATTGCGGAACAAGTGCTATGAGCTGGCGCTGAACGCCGCCGAGTCCGCCAAAGCGCTCGGTTCCCACAACAGCAACCTCGCCTACGTCATCGTCTTCTCGGCAACGGGAGTCCTCAACGAAAGGATCAAGCCACAGTTCGACCAGTTTAATGGCTATCGAGTTTCGCAGGAGTCGCTGCTGGCGGTTGAGATGGTGGACATAGACGGCATGCTCAAGGCCTTGGACAGCTTCGACGAGTTGATCAAGACAGACCCTCGGCCGTCCGACCTTTCGCGCTTCGCGGGATACGACGATTGGCGGGTGATCGGAGGCGACCTGCTCAACAAGGCTGGCTGCGTCTTGCGGGGAATCCACCTGGCTCAAAAGCACCTCACCGATCCACGCGTGGCGGCAAAGGCGGCTCTTCTCAGGAAGCTCTGCCGAGAACTCATCGGGCATATGCGGGCGGCGGGACGCGGCGACAACCTGGAGCTCTCCTACAAATGCCAGCTTGTTTTCATGCCCTACTTCCACGAGGACAAGGACGAGACCTTGAAAGCCCTTGACACGCTGCTGATGCTCGACTTCCCCGACAGTCAAAGGATGAGGCTTAGAATCAGGCAGAATAACAGCAGCCTTCAATACCCCTGGCTGATAAGCTGGCAAAAGATGAATCCGAAAAGCTCAAAGGAATTGCGGGAAACGTTCGACTCCTACACACAACAACTCCTGGATTCACCATCCACAGCCTCCCAGATTGACGCCCTTGTGCTGAAAAGAAACCTGGTGACCACAGAGTCAGTCGTCAAACTGTTGCAGAACAACGCCGCAAAAATCGCCTCCACTCCACACTACAGCCACGAGTGCTTCGAACTGTTGCCGACATTTATCTGGAGACTCAAGCAGGAGGAGCGGGACGAAATTCATCGCACGTTCGTGTCGTTGAGCAAGCGAATCATGGACTCCCCAGGGATGACGAATTTCCACATGCTCTACCTGCTGCACCCCTGGAACATCGCAACTGACGGCCAGCAATTCGAACAACTTTACAAGAAATGGAACGAATGCAGGCTCCGCCAAGCGAAGACGCACCCCCACCATCTCGCCACCTCGGATTACTTCCGCTGGATCGATGAGCATTTCAACCAAGAGTCGCACCGATGGATGAATGGAATATCCTCGCCCCCCCCCCTCGCCCCCTCGTTGACGCTCGACTCGCGGATCGCGCTGCGTGAATCCACCGCTTACTTTAAGAACCACAGGAACACATCCTTCACTCTACGACAACTGCGCTATGAAGCAGGCAAAATTTTGATCTCAGGAACGCTGGGCGATGGTCAATCGGCAAAGAATCCAGTTCTTTTCGCCGTGGATGCGAAAACACTTCACGTCGACGAGTTCCCTTTCCCTGACACTATCGACGGTCACACCATAGAAGCGAAAGACTGGATATCCTCGTATCATTCCGGTTCCGCATATTTCGTCGACAAAGGAGGAGATCTACTGAAGTCGAGTGGTGGCCAATGCGTTCTCATGGAAAACTTGAACTGCCAGTATCCCTTGTCCATGGCGTTCGCGAACGAGAAACTCTATGTTGGCTTCGGCCGCGACATGGATGTCAACTTCACGGCGTACGAGTCCTCGTCGGGCAAGGGCTGGGTTTCGGGAATAGTCGAAAAGAGCCTGAAAGATGACACCCCCTCATCGCACCTCGCCTGCAACGCCAGAAATCCCGGGAAGGCGTATTTCGACAACTGCAAACCCTATGAGGTCCTCCAGATACTGCAGGGGCCCGCAGGCAGCGTCTTGGCGGGGATCTACGCGCGTCCTTGTTATCGGCTCATGAGAATCGACAACCCGGCTGACGAATGGAAGCAACTGCTGCACAATCATCGCCCCGCGGACGGCAGAGTCTTCGACTCGCCTCATCCGGGAGGATGCCTGTTCTCCTGTAAACAGCTGTGCCACATCTGGAACTACGACTCGGCGACAAACGATGTCGTGTTACTGCGCTCCAAGGGGCAACAGCGCCACAAAGGGGCCGCGGAAGACGGTAAACTGGCCCGCTGGGACTCCCCACTTGAGTATGACATGGACTTTTCAAGCAACTCGCCCTATGGCAGGACTGCCGCATTCGATGGCAGCAACCTCTTCCTTGTCGCAACCGAAAAGAACACGAACGGCGCCCAAGCCCCATGCCTTGCCTGCTTCCGAGAGGGCTTCGACGCCCCGTTCAAGATTTCGCTCGTGTTTCCGTCCGACACTGATGACCGCATCTGCGCATTTCCCCAAATAGCTATCGCACAGGATCGCGTATTCCTCTTCACGTCCGGCAATCCAGCAAGCCCCTCGGACTGCGCTCTTTGGAATATCGACAAACGTGCTCTCGAAAGGAAACTCGAATCGATCCTGCCGATGCCAAAACTGACGCCCGAGGATAAGTTCTTTGACGGATCGGTGCGGATAACCATCGCCGACAAGGACGACAAGGCGGAGATCAGATACACTCTCGAGGGGCTCGAACCTGATGCCGACGCCACACGCTTCAGCGCGCCGTTCGAGCTTGACGCCAGCGCGTTCCTCGCGGCGAAAGCCTTCAGGGAGGGAGCCTCCTCCTCACGAACCGCTCATCAGTTATTCTTAAAACTGCCCCGCCTCAAGGCAACACAAAACACCTCTCTCGTGAATGGGCTGCGCTACTCCGTCCATTATGGCGGCTGGGTTGACATCCCGGATCTCAGCAAGGTGAACGTCGAAAAGACTGGCGTGTCGACTTCTGTAGACGCAGGCGTGGCTGGACGGGATTACGCATACGGCGTCTCTTTCAACGGCCATCTCAACGTACCATCGGATGGCCTGTACAGATTCGAGTCAAACCGCATTACCCCTTTCAGGCTGTACCTTGACGGCACACTCATCGGCGGTTACGGCGGCGGCAGCTACAATTTTATTGTTGATGATTCGTTTGCCTCGCTCGATGCCGGAACGCATGCGTTCCGTGTTGACCTTCTGAACACCGCACGCTCAGACAAGACGCCTTTCGTACTGAAATGGGAAGGGCCAGGCATCGAACTGCAGCAGATTCCAGATACGGCATTCTTCCATGAACAGGAAGGCGAGCCAGAAAAATAAAGGGGAGGCGCCAAACCATGAACCTGCTTGCGATCGATCAAGGAACGACAGGCACGACGGTGATGCTCTTCGACGAGCGGGGACAGGTGGTGCGTAAGGCCTACCGCGAGTTCACGCAGATCTACCCGAATCCGGGATGGGTCGAACACGATCCGCTGGAGATATGGCAAACTGTGGTGGACTGTGTCGGGAAGGTTCTGGCGGAGTCGCCGGGACCCGTGGCGGCCGTGGGCATCACCAACCAGCGCGAGACCACCGTCGTCTGGAACCGCCGCACCGGCGCGCCAGTCTGCAACGCCGTCGTCTGGCAATGCCGGCGGACCGCTCCCGCCTGCGCGGCACTCGCGGAGCACGCCCCGCTCTTCCGCGCCAAAACCGGGCTTCCCATCGACGCCTATTTCAGCGGCACGAAGATAAAATGGATCCTCGACAATATCTGCGGCGGCCCCTCCGACGATCTCGCGTTCGGCACCATCGACTCGTGGCTGCTCTGGAAGCTGACCGACGGGAAAGTCCACGCCACCGACCACACAAACGCCTCACGGACTATGCTTTACAACATAAAAGAGAAGCATTGGGACGCCGAATTGTGCGGCATCCTCGGCGTCCCGGAGTCCATGCTCCCTGAGGTGCAGCGATCGAGTGGGC
>CAYTFM010000195.1:6410-17272 GCA_964436735.1 uncultured Victivallales bacterium
TCGAGAAAGGACAGATCAAGAATACCTATGGCACCGGATGCTTTGTGGTGATGAACACCGGAGCGGAATCGGTTGCCTCCAAGTCGGGACTCATCACGACGCTGGCGGTCGACGGCGTCGGCGCGCCATGCTATGCCCTCGAAGGGTCGGTCTTCATCGCCGGAGCGGCCGTGCAATGGCTGCGCGACGAACTCGGCCTGATCAAGACGGCGGCAGAGACCGAGGCGGCGGCGCTGGCGGTGACGGACACCAATGGCGTCTATCTCGTGCCCGCATTTGTCGGCCTTGGCGCTCCGCACTGGGATTCCTCGGCGAGAGGCACGCTGGTGGGACTCACCCGCGGAACGAACCGCCACCATGTCATCCGCGCCACGCTGGAGTCGATGGCCTACCAGACGCGTGACGTGCTCGAGGCGATGGAAGGTGACACTGGCTTCGCCGTGAAGTCTCTCGCTGTCGATGGCGGAGCGGTCTCAAACAACTTTCTGATGCAGTTCCAGGCAGACATACTCGACAAGGCGGTAGTCCGGCCAAAGCAGATCGAGTCGACCTCGCTCGGGGCCGCCTATCTCGCCGGCCTTGCCGCGGGAGTCTGGAAAGACACGGCGCAACTCACTGCTCTCAAAGCCGTCGACAGGGAGTTCACCCCTTCCATGAGCCCCGAAACGCGCAAGTCGCTGCTTGCGGGCTGGCACCGAGCCATCCGCCAGGCGCGACAGGCGTGAGGGGCGGTGAAACGTTGGAGTTCACGCTTCAGCGTGTCTTTTCCCGCCTCCAAGCGCAAGCGGTCCACTCATAGGCCAGGGACACGCTGAAGCGTGAACTCCAACAATTCACACCGGCACGGGGATGCCGTCCAGCAGTTCGCCGACCAGCGCCACGGGGGAGAGTCCCGACTGCCGCGCCTTGTTGTCAAGCACCAGGCGGTGGGCGAGGACGACCCCGGTGAGGGATTTGACATCGTCCGGAATGACATACCCGCGGCCGACCAAAAACGCCCGGGCCTGCGCGCAGCGACAAAGAGAGATCAACGACCGCGGGCTCGCGCCAAGCCGGATGCGCGGCTCTCCTCTCGTGGCGCGTATGATGCGCAATGCGTATGAGGCGACACTCTTCTCAATCTCGATCCTACGCACCTCATCCTGAACGGCGGCGACCTCCTCGCAGTTGAGGATCGGCTTGATCGCCAGCAATGGATCGCCCTCCTTCCGCGAATAGAACATCGCCAATTCGGCGGACTCGTCGGGATACCCCAGCGTGAGGCGCATGCAAAAGCGGTCAAGCTGCGCCTCCGGCAGTGGATACGTTCCATGGTACTCGATGGGATTCTCCGTCGCCATCACCATGAACGGATGCGGGAGCGGATGCGTGATCCCCTCGATCGTCGCCTGGCCCTCGCTCATCGCCTCGAGCAGGGCGGACTGCGTCCGCGGCGAGGCGCGGTTGATCTCGTCGGCGAGCAGGATGTTGGCGAAGATCGGCCCCTTGCGGAAGTTGAACTGCCCGTCCCGCGGGTTGTAGACCGACGAGCCAAGGATGTCGGCGGGGAGCAGGTCGGGCGTGAATTGTATCCTGTTGAAGATTCCGTGGATGGAACGGGCGATCGCCTTGGCGAGGGTCGTCTTGCCGACACCCGGGGCATCCTCGATCAACACATTGCCCCCTGCGCAGAGGGCGATCAGCGCAAGTTCGATCACCTCATCCTTGCCTTTGATCACCGAGCGGAGCCCCTCCCGGAGACAAGCGAACTTTGCCATCGAGTCCGTCATCTATTTTTTCATCGCCTCGATCAGTGGTTTGAGCGACTCGACGAATGCGGCGAAATCGGAGGTCTTGATCTGCTGCGCGGCGTCGCTGGCGGCGTTCACCGGATCGGGATGCGCCTCGACAATCAGTCCGTCCGCGCCCGCCGCGATGGCGGCCTTCGCCAACGGCGGCACGAGGCCGACGCGCCCGGCGGCGTGGCTCGGATCCACCACTACCGGCAGATGCGACTCCTGCTTCGCCACCGCCACCGCCCCGACGTCCAGCGTGCTCCGCGTCGCCGTCTCGAACGTCCGGATGCCCCGTTCGCACAGGATGACGTCCGGACAGCCGTTGACGATCAGGTACTCGGCGGCGGACAGCCATTCCTCGATGGTCGTGGACATGCCGCGCTTGAGGAGGACGGGCTTTCCCGCCTTCGACACCATCTCGAGCAGATGGTAGTTCTGGCAATTGCGCGCGCCGATCTGCAGGCAGTCCACAACGGCGGCGATCTTCTCGATATGAGTGACACCGAGCACTTCGGTTATCACCGCCACGCCGAACTCCTTCTTGATCTGCCCGAGGATCGCAAGCCCCTCCTCTCCAAGACCCTGGAACGCGTATGGTGATGTGCGCGGCTTGTACGCTCCGCCACGGATAATACGGCACCCGCAGGCCACGAGGTCAACCGCCGCCTGCCGCATCTGCTCGTAGCTCTCGATGGCGCAGGGCCCCGCGATGATCTGGAAATTGCCGCCGCCGATGCGCTCATTGCCGATCTTGATGACCGTGTCGGCCGGATGATATTCGCGGTTGGCGAGTTTGTAGGACTTCTGGATGGGCAGGACGTTCTCGACGTAGGGGTAGTTCCTCAGCACCTCAAGCGAATGATGGAGATGCTCGTCGCCCACAGCCCCGATCACCGTGTGTTCAACACCTCTGATGACGCGCGGCTCATAGCCGAGCTTCGTGATAATGTCCGACAACTCCTTGACCTTCTCCTCGGGAGTGTGCGGCTTGAAGACGATGATCATACGGGATACCTCTCTCTTTGCAATGCGGACTGTCCGCATACCAATTTAGCGTTGTGCCCGATGCGCCGTTCGTCTGCTCATCAGGCGAACGGACCACCTTGCATCATGTGGCGGTTGTTTCCCTGTTTTCAGGAATGGTACAGTATAACTGCGGCAAGCTTTCAACAAGTGAAAGCAGCCGACATCCCCTCGCCTTCTGCGCGCTCAGCGCGACAGAAGTTCCTTGACGACCGGCGTGATCCGCTCCGCATAGATGCCATAGCCTTTCGGCGTCAGATGCAGAAAATCCGCCATGATCGTGGCCGAGATTTTCCCGTCCTTCTCCAGAAAAGCGTCGCCGATGTCCGCGAAAAACACCGTCTTCGAATCGGCGAGTCCCCCATAGCCGTGATTAATTTTCTTGATGAGCTCCCTGTCCTCGGATGGATTTTGCCCATTCGGGAAGAGTCCGATGATCAAGATCTTCGATGATGGCGACCGGCTCTTTATCTCCTTCACGCATGCGGCAAGGCCGTCCACGATCTCATGGGCGGGCATGCCAGACGCCGTGTTGTTGACGCCGATCAAGAGGGCGATGAGCCGCGGGGAGAATTCCTTGCCCAGTCCCGAGTTTCTAATCCGCCACAGCAGATGCTCTGTCCCATCTCCGTCGATGCCGAAGTTGGCGGCTTTGAGTGGAGCGAGGTTCCGCTTCCACGCCTCCGCACCGCTTTCCTCCCAGCGCTGCGTTATAGAGTCCCCCATGATCATAAACTCCGGCTTGGCCTTTGCCGCCCGAGCGACGAGTAGTTTGTGTCTGGCGGTCCACGCCTCGTCGTCACGAGGTTCGGCCCTGGCCGTCAGAGGAACGTACTTGTCGGCGGGAACCGCTTCCATCCGCACATAGGCCATATCAATCGCTCCCGGACAGAAGAACTCGACAAAGAACGACGCCTTACGGGTGGCCGGCCCGCCGCTCACAGGAACGGTGAATTCCTTCCATTCGTTTTCGAAATGCACTTTGGCCGACACAAAAAACTCATAGGGATCCTCCATCGAACGAATTCCCATATTCACATCCGCTCCCGATTCACTGCGCCCCTTCACCACCAGGTTGAAACATCCTTTCGTTTTCAGATCAGGAACGGGGGTATAATAGAACTGGCACATGCCCTCCTTTTCCGCCACCACATGCAGATGCCCCCCGCTGCCCTCCGGCACAAACGCGTAACGGACCTTGGCTCCGGACCATCCGGATTGGTCGCGCCACCCTTTGGGTAGCATGCCACTAACGCCCGCTTCCCCATCGGCCTTCTGGTAGGATCCACGCTCAGAAGGATTGGCGATCTCAAGCCAGGCCTCAGCGGCGGAAATCGCAGGGGGGCAACAAACAAGCAGGATGGACACCATTCTTACAAGCATTTTACGATCCTCCAGTATGGATTGAAACATGCCTACTCACCGATTACGGCGGGGGCTCAATACAGTACGCACACTTGCCATTTCCGCAAGACATCCTGGGCAACTGTCCCGACGGCCGCGGGGGGATGGAGCCTGAACGGCTTGCCCCTTTCACGCATGAGTTTTTCCCGCCCTACTCCGCATCCGCCATTTGCCGGGCGTGACCCCGTAGCGACGACAGAACACTTTAATGAAATACCCCGCGTCCATAAAGCCAGACTGAGCGGCCACGTGCGCCAACGCGGCGGCTGACGAACTCAGCAGGGCGGCCGCGCGCTCCAAACGCAGGCGCGTCAGGAAGGCATTGAACGACTCACCTCCTTCTACCGTGAAGAGCCGCGACACATAATCCGGGTCGAATCCGAAATCATCCGCCACGGTGTTTCTGTTGATGGGCAATTGGAATCGTTCCGCCACATGATCCCGCAGCCGCAGCCACGTGTCGTGGCGTTTCCCCATGCGCCGACCGGCGTCCCCCGCAAGCTGGTCACGCGCCAGCCCCAGCAAGGCGCATAGCAGTTGACGCGTGACAAGACAATCGCGGTTCTCGCAAATCGCCATGTTCAGAGCTAACACGACCATGCAGCCGGTGGGGCCAAGAGGTTCAGAGGTGTGGTACCACTGCTGAGGCTCCATGCCCAACTTGTCACGAGGAGATCGGCTACTCAGCGTGAACCGGACATACTCAGGCATAAAATGAATGCAAAAGAGGCTCCGACTCGTGTCATAGCCACGCCAATTCCAGGCGTGCGGAACCCCATAGAAAATATCCCGTTTGGACAACGTCGGCGACTGCGTTCCTCCGTTACTCTCGTATGTGATCGGCAGCCGTCCGGACCTGACCACTTCGACATGGGCATAGGCGGGCACCCAGGCGTCGACGGGCGCCGTTCCCGCCATCGCGTAATGCACCTCGCCCCACTGGCGCTGCCGCAGCACATCATCAAGGGCGGCAAGAAGAGCGTTTTTCATGACATATCAGTTTTTTACTATTTAAGGTCAGATTTTTTCTCTGTGATACGACTGCCATTACAGATAAAATATCTGTAAAGTTCAATTTTCCAACCAATCGAGGAGAAACGACAATGGTCGACACGTGGTCGGTCAACATGACGAGCGAGTTTCCCATGGGAGCCGGCATCCAACTTCGAAGCCCCGAGCCTGGGCGGATCACCTTTCTCGCCCCTTGGGACCGGAGCCCGCAGCCGCTCTGGTTCAATTTCCGCGTCAGCGGGACTATGAAAGGGCGCGTACGCTTCGACCTGCTCAACGCCGATCAGTGCCTCGGCGGGCCAGACGCCTACCGCCTGCGCCGCGTCTATCCAGTCTACACGACCGACACCTTTGAACTGCCCTCGTCGCGGCAGCGATGGCACCGCGTCGCTCCAGACGCGGTGAGCTACCAAAACGGAGTCTACTCGTTCACTGTCGAGGTGGACTCGGACACCGTGACCGTGGCCCATTGCTATCCCTATGGGCCGCTGGAACTTCAGACGCTCATCCAGGATCTCGGAGCTCATTCACCAATGAGGGGCGACGATTTCTGTCAGTCGGGTATGGGAAACGCAGTTCCTCGGCTCCGCGTCGGCGACGACGCCAGCAAGCCGATCATATGGCTCACCGCGCGGCTCCACGCCGGAGAGGTGGGTGGAACCTGGGCGCTGGATGGTCTCCTGCGCTGGCTGCTCAGCGGACACCCCGACGCGAAATGGCTGCTGGACCACTACCGGTTCCATGCGTTTCCACTGATTGACATTGACGGGATTCTCAATGGCTGGTACGGCAAGGAACGCGCCCCCCTCGACTTCAACCGCGCCTGGTTCTCGGACTCTCCCCGGCCGGAGGTCAGCGCCATACTGGGGGAACTACTTGACACGCATAACCCCGGAGCCCTTCTGCTCGACTTCCATTGTCCGTGCGCCCACGACCCCAACATGGTTTTCCTGCCGCTACGTGAGACCATGCCTGAATCCCAGTGGGAATTCTGCAAACTGTTCGCCGACAAGCTTGCGGAGGAGTCGCCAGAAAACGCGCGGCTGACAAACGATCAAATACTCACCCCGACCTACATGGGATCTGAGGAAGCCTCAACCTGCGCCGGCGCCGTCCAGCTGGCGAAGGGAATTCCCACTCTCGCGCTCGAGGTGAGCTACGGGTATCAGAATGTGAGCGGCGGAGGGGTGATGACGCAGGAGGCCTACCGTTCCTATGGAGCTGCGATCGGCCGCGCCATGAGTACCGCTTTGCGGCGCATGCCTGACGCGGCGAAGGAGATCGTCGGTCAGTCGCCTCTCTCCCATGCTCGGCCGACATTGGATTACTCGGGGCGCAGCTTCAAGGGATGTTTCCCGTGGACACCACCGCATGCCGCCCGTTTGCGCTGCCAGTCCAACGAGACGGGAGAGACGCTTGCCGTCGATCTCGAATCAGCCAACGCCACGGTCAATCTGGCGTTGCCTCCGCTCCCCATCTCCGACAAGAAAACATATCGCGTGGAGTTCACGCTGACTGGCACCCCTGCGCAAGTGAACTGGACGTTCTTCGGACTTTCCGAGTCGGGACTCTGGCTGCGATGGACCGCCAAAGCCTCCACCACGCTTTCTCCATCATCGGAGCCGCACGCCTTCTCGTTTCAACTCGCCCCACCGCCGTCGGCACGGTACCTGCAAGCGTCCGTCGTCATTTCAGGCGGACCAGCGCGGCTCGACATCGCCCCATCCACGTGGGACTAAATGGCCACGCCAACTTGTTTAGGCAGATATTTCATATCCTTTAGCGGTGGAGGGTGGAAGATGGAGGGGGTACCTTCCACCTTCCACCTTCCACCTTCCACCTTCCACCTTCCACCTTCCACCTTCCACCGACAGCAACTCCGCCAAAGAAGCGCAAACCCTCCGTTTCAATTCGTGTGCGGTGATGATATAGTGTTTTCCCCTCCATGAGCATCCTCAGCGCCTCATGGCGGACAAATTTGCGAAGCGGAGTCGTCGAATGGACAAGAACATAGCGGTGCTGGACATCGGCACCAACTCAGTGATGCTTCTACACGCCCACTGCGCGTCGGGCGGCGTCATCGACATCGTCAATGAATTTGGCGCGATCACCCGGCTCGGCGAGGGGGTGGACAAGTCGAAACGCCTCTCGGGAGAGGCGATGCGACGCACGCTCGACGCCATCCAAGAGATGATCGGCATCGCCCGCTCCGAGGGCGCCGAGCAGATCCTGGCCACCGCCACAAGCGCTGTCCGCGAGGCCATCAACAAGACCGAATTCCTTGTCTCCTGCCAGCAGCGCTTCAACGTCTTCCCCCAGGTGCTGAGCGGCAAGGAGGAGGCCCTGTTCACCTACAAAGGAGCGATCGCGGACTTCCTCGACAAAGATCGCCTCCTACTCGCCATCGACGTTGGCGGCGGCAGCACGGAGATATCCTACGGAGCCAACCAGCTGATGGTCGAGGCCCAGAGCATCGACATCGGCTGCGTCCGCCTCACCGAATTCTTCAACGCCCGCTCCACCATACTCGACAAAATCCGGAATTCGATGGGATCGCACATCACCAACGCCGCCGCCCCCGTCATGGAGAAGTTCACCAAGTGGCTCGCCGGCCGCACGCCCACCATCATCTGCAGCGGGGGGACGGCGACGACCTATGCGGCGGTCATCCAAGGAATGTCCTCTTACGATCGGGCGCAGATCAATAAAACGCAAAGCACCTGGAAGCAGGCCGCCGAGACGGCGAAGAAGTTGGGCAAACTCGCCATAGAGGAACGCAAAAAACTCATGGGCATGGATCCCGAGAGGGCTGGCGTCTTTCCGACGGGGCTTACCATCCTCTCCACGATCGTCCGACTCGCCGGCGAGGAGCCGTTCTACGTCACCACCAACGGACTCCGCATGGGCATGCTGCGCTACTACCTCGAGAAGAACATCATTTAGCTGCGCCTCCTCCCTCCGCGCAGGGCAGGAATCGATATGCGTCCCTCCCCGCGCTCCTCCGCTTCCCCCACAAAGGCCCGCTCGCGGTGGGATATTGCTGTTTTTTTCAATTGACGGCAGACTCCATGCAGTAATTTCCCCTATCCGTAGCTATAATCATAAATGTCCCCGCATCAAGCCAGCTCAGCAAGACAGGAGTCGCCTCATGACACGATTATCATCCCACGCCCTTGCCCTCTTCCTTTGGGCCATTCTTATATCCGCGTTTCCCCTCCAAGGGCAAACGTCGCAGACGTTCACGCCCGCCGATCTGGCGGAAGGCGGTAAATTCAGCTCGTCGCTCTCCGTGTCCGGCAACTGGGCGATCATCGGCGCCCCGAACGCCAACCCGATAGGGGGAGCGTCCATGGGAGCCGCATACCTGTACCAGTTTGGTGCCAATGGCTGGGAGATGAAACAGTATCTTGATCCCGGATGGTCATGGTGGTGGGGGACCTCGGTGTCGATCGACGGCACAAAAGCGGCCTACTCCTCGCCTTACGGCCGCAGCGGACTGTTTGGCGACATGGCGGGATCCGTCAAAATATACCAGTATGACGGGCAGACGTGGAATCAGCATAGTTCAGTCATCGGCCCTCTCGGCACGCAGTTCGGCACCAGCATCTCCCTGAAGGGTTCCTTGCTTCTCGTGGGGGCGCCCAACTTCAACACCAATCAGGGATTGGCGGTTCTCCACACGACTGATGGCGGCACTGTCGCCACGTTCACGGCGTCCAACGGCGCCGCCAACCACTACTTTGGCGAGTCGGTAGCCCTCGATGGGGAGACGGTGGTGGTGGGGGCGAGAGGATCTGCGAACGGCGCCGGCAGCGTCTATGTCTATGTGAAAAACGGCGAAAACTGGGTCGAGACAATCCTCACCGCCCCGGTCGGCCAGCCATCGAAAAGCCTCGGCACCTCGGTGGCGGTCTCCGGCGACATGATCGCCGCCGGCGCCCCGTGGACCGATGTCGGCGCCTTGAGCGCCACGGGAGCCGTCTACCTCTTCAAACGGACGAATGGCGTCTGGGCGTTCGACAGCGTGGTGGTGGCACTCGACGCCGCCGCCTGGGAGTACTTCGGCCAATCCGTCTCCCTCGTCAACGGCAAGTTGCTGGTGGGAGCCGCGGTGAACCTTGTCGGCCTCATGGCGGATTTCGGGGCGGCGTACCTCTTCGCCTCGAACGGGGTCAACTGGGTGCAGCAGGAGAAGCTTGCCATACCTGATCAGACCAACTTCGACGCCGCCGGCTATAGCGTCGCCCTCTCGGACGCCTTCGAACTGGTTGGCTTACCCGGACGGAACAACACGAAGGGAGCGGTCTACGCCAACCTCTACAATTTGAGCGCCCCGGCAACTGTCACGGCCAGCGACGGCAGCTACTCCGACAAAGTCGTCGTGACGTGGAGCACTGTCGCCGGGGCGAAAACTTACGAGATCCTGAGAAACACCATCAATGACAGCGGAACGGCGGTCTCCCTGGCCACCGTGGACGCCGCCGCCGCCAACTCCCAATCGTACGACGACCTGACTGCGCAAGTCCTTCAAACCTACTTCTATTGGGTGCGGGCGAAGAATGGCGCCATGGCGGGCGCGCGTGGCGGGCCGGATCAGGGATTTGTCGGACAGGCGCTGGTGGTGGCGAATCCGCTTCCCGACGTGACGGTCGACGAGGATGCCCCGGCAGTCGCCATTGACCTCGCCGCAACCTTCTCCGATCCTGGCAATCCGGCGGCGGCGATCGTGAAGACGGTGGTGTCGAACTCGAATCAAGCCTTGCTCGCCGCGGTGACCGCGGGGAACACCCTCACCCTTACGCTCACGAACAATGCGAGCGGACAGGCGACCATCGTCGTCCGAGGCACGGTTGACGCACGAACTGTCGACGACTCCTTCACCGTCACGGTCAACGCCGTCGACGACGGCCCCTCCGTGGCCAACCCCATCCCCGACGTCACGGTCGACGAAGACGCCGCCGTCCTGGCCGTCGATCTTTCGAATGTCTTCACCGACGTGGACAACGATCCAGCGGGGATCGCGAAGAGCGTGGCGGCCAACACCAACCCCGCCCTTGTCGCCACCACGCTCAACGGCAACAGCCTCACGCTCCAGTTCGCGGCGAACGCCTCCGGCGCGGCCGTCATCACCGTCCGCGGCACGTCCAACGGAAAGTCTGTCGACGACTCGTTCTCCGTCACGGTCACCGCCGTCGACGACGGCCCCTTCGTCGCGAACCCGATCGACGACGTGACGGTCGACGAAGACGCCGCCGCCTTGGTCGTCGATCTTTCGAACGTGTTCAGCGACGTGGACAACGATCCCGCGGGGATCGCGAAGAGCGTGGCGGCCAACAGCAACGCCGCGCTCGTCGCCACCACGCTCAACGGCAACAGCCTCACGCTCCAGTTCGCGGCGAACGCATCCGGAGCGGCCGTCATCACCATCCGCGGCACGTCCAGCGGAAAGTCGGTCGACGATTCGTTCACCGCCACGGTCACCTCCGTCGACGACGCCCCCTTTGTCGCAAACCCCATCGCCGACGTGACGGTCGACGAAGACGCCGCCGCCCTGGTCGTCGATCTGTCGAATGTCTTCAACGACGTGGACAACGACCCCGCGGCGATCGCGAAAAGCGTGGCGGGCAACAGCAACGCCGCGCTCGTCAC
>CAYTFM010000196.1:0-5722 GCA_964436735.1 uncultured Victivallales bacterium
ACGGGCTTGCCCCGTTGGTGAATCAAATCAGTCGGCTACTTGCGCGGGCAATGAACATTCTCGACCCCCGCGGCCTTGCGCCGTGGGTGAGCGAGATCACGTCTACGAGCAGCGGGCAGATGCCCGCCTAATTTAAACACATGAGGCACCCAATGGAAGCTGACACGACCATGATCGACCACGACAAACCGCTGATCCTGCTTGTGGACGACACGCCGTCCAACAT
The DNA here is from genome assembly GCA_964436735.1 of uncultured Victivallales bacterium. Lineage (GTDB taxonomy): Bacteria > Verrucomicrobiota > Lentisphaeria > Victivallales > GWF2-38-69 > CAYTFM01. Next base: position 227 of record CAYTFM010000196.1, read on the forward strand.
CCATCTGCTGGCTGATATGCTGCAGAAGGAGTACCGGCTCAAGCTGGCGACCGGCGGGCAGGAGGCGCTGCGACTGGTGAGCGGCACCGAGGAGAGACCAGACCTCGTCCTTCTCGACGTGATGATGCCGCACATGAGCGGTTTTGAGGTCTGCTCAAAGCTCAAGGCGGAACCGGACACCGCGGAGATACCAGTCATTTTCATCACGGTGTTGCAGAGCATGGACGACATCGCCAAAGGGTTCAAGGTCGGCGGCGCCGACTATGTGACAAAGCCGTTCAACACCTTCGAACTTCTCGCGAGGGTGGGGGTGCATGTCGAGGCGAGACGATCGAAACGGAAAATCAGAGAGGCCTACGCCATGCGGGGCGAACTTCTCCACATACTCGCCCATGATCTGAAAAGCCCTCTCGCGGACGCGGCCGTCGGCCTTGAGATAGCCAAAATGGATCCGCGGCAGGCCGACAGGGTGCTGTCTATCGCGAAGAACGCGCTCGTCAACAGCCTCGACATGATCGACCTGGTGCAGAATTACCTGGCGTTCGAATCCGGCATGTTGCGCCTGGATCTCAAGCCTGTTTCGCTCACGAGGGTTGTCGAGACATCCCGCGGGGCGCTCGCCGACAAGTTCAAGACGAAAAACATACGGCTCGTCGTCGAGGATCCCGGCGGCGTATGGGCCACCGCGGAATCTGTCTCGCTCGTCAACACAGTCGTCAACAATCTTCTCACCAACGCCTTGAAGTTCTCGCAGCCGGGATCGACTGTCGTCGTGCGCATCACGTCGGCTGATGGCCGGGCCGTTCTGACGGTCGCCGACCAAGGCATCGGGATCCCGGCGGCAACCTTGGACGCGCTCTTCGACGTCACGAAGCCAGCCAGCCGGAAAGGCACGTCGGGGGAGATCGGGACGGGCTTCGGCATGCCGCTTGTCAAGAAGTTTGTCGAGGCCTACGGAGGAGCGATTGACGTCATGTCAAAGGACAGCAACGCCAGCCCTGTAGATCATGGCACCGAAGTCCGCGTGACCCTGCCGCTTGCCCAGGCGCCGGGCAGGTAGCATCCAAACGGCGACGGAGGCGTCAGGGGCCGGTGGACCTTTCCTTCCGACGCACACTCCCCGCAACGGGCGAGTCTCCCCCCTCCCTTGACATTGAACCCAGCGTCTATATTTTCAGACAACCTGATCCGTGGAAAATGCTCTTGTGGGGAATTGCAGCCAATCTTAATCTTAATCTTGATCTTAATCTCCGAAGGATTAAGATTAGGATTACGATTAAGATTAAGAAAAAAGCGACATTCCCTTTTTCCACACCGTTTGTTGATTTGCGAGAGACGGGTCAGGGATTCTGAAGGTTCAGCGACATATTGGGTTGCGGGCAAACTCCGCATTGTTCATTGAGGAGCAGAGAGCACATGCGTTCCATGGCCATTGCGCTCCGCCGAACGGCGGGGACCCGCCGCCGCATCCGCCGTCAACAACGCCCCGCCGCCTTCACACTCATCGAACTGATGATGGTCGTGTTCATCATCGCCGTGCTCGCGGCCCTGCTGCTTGGCGCGCTGGTCCGCGCGAGAGGGCTCGGTAAAAGGGCGGCCTGCGTCAACAACCTGAACCAGTTGCTCAAGGGCAACCAGTTGTACTCGATTGACTTCAAGCACTTCATGCCGGGGAAACCCGGCGGTGACGCCAGCGGCACGCACTGGCGCGGATGGCGGGCGGAGGAGGCGGATCCCTGGGATCCCGCCAAAGGCGTGGTCTCTTCCCAGCAGATCGGAGGAGGGCTGGAATGCCCGTTGCGGGAGACGGAGCTTCAAGGGGCCTCGATCTCCGGGATGTCCTACAGGAACTACGGATCGTACGGCTATAATTTCACCGGAGTAGGAAGCCAGGCGTACCTCCTCGGCTACAAGACCACGTGGGACCCGGCCCCCTTCCTCTCAGGTCTGAAGCCGGAGCAGATCGGCATGCCGAGCCGGACCTTGTCCTTCGCCGACTCGGCCCATCTGAGAAGCGGGACAGTTCTCGAGTTCGACGAGATCGCGCCCCCGTTCTCGATTTGCGGGACCGCCCCCCCCGAGAAGCTCAAAACGAAAAAGCCAACACCCTCCCTGAACAGCAGCACGATTCATTTCAGGCACGGCGGGACGGCCAACGCGGCGTGGACGGACGGACACGTCACCCAGGAGCTTATGGAGTGGAGCAGCGACGCCGACAGGAGGAGCAAGAACATCGGGGGGTTCGGCCCGCAGGACAACACGCTTTTTGATCCCTGGATGGACGATATCCCCGACGAGTGAATGAAACATCAGCCCCACATGGCGACGTTATATGGGTGTCAGAGAGTTCAACGAGATGCTGCGCGAGGCCCGCAAGAAGAAAGCCCAGGCCGACCATCTTGAAAAGCTGCACGAACGCGAGTCCGCGATGCAGGAATACTCCGCCGAAAAGCAGCGTGCGGCCTCGGAGCAGAGCAAGAAGGAAATGCGTATCGTGGCGGTCGGAGTGGCCGTGCGCTCCGCCAAGATCGCCGCCTGGGCGCTCGCCATGCTGGTGGCGGTGGCCATCTGCGTCAACCTGCTGACCGCCAAACCGCCCTCATCCAACGCCAAGCTGCTGGCGGAGGCCTCGACGCCAGCGGGACCGGCGGCGCGCGAGGAAGAGGTGGCTGTCCGCACGACGATCTCAGATGTGGTCGCTCTCGCCGCCGCGCCGCCGCGCGTCCCCGGCCCACGACTGACGGTCACCACAAACCCCACTCAAAGCCTGCGCGACGTGTGGGATCCCTTCTCCGGTGATGCGGCGCTGAACGAGTCGGTCAAAAATCTACAGGATATCCTGTCGGTGGGCGGCAAAGAGGGCTTCGCGGTCACGTCCGTGACGTTCGACTCGCCGATGAGCCACTCGACAGCCACAGGCAAGTGCGGGGATCGGCAGCGCACGTTCGTGCTGCGGAAGGGCGCTGCCGGCTGGCGGGTGACGAGAATTGACTAGGATGCGCAAAGCAAAAGACCCGCCGGACGTGGCAACGGAAGAAAAGTGAGTCAGGCTTTTAGGCATAGGCTGGTTGTGGCCTCGCGCCGCCTTGGGCCACCGCTCGCGTTCACGCATATGCCCCGAAATGCCGTCCCAAGCCGCATAGGGTGATGACCTGCCGTAGTAGTACCATGCGCATAAGAAAACAGATGCGCGATTATCCGTTTTCACCTTTACGGAAAGCCACTTACGCGGCGACGCCCTAGGCAAGCGTTAGCGCGGCAGGAACATCATCAGGCGCACGATGAGGCGCGACAGCGTTGACGAGAGCAGCAAGGATGGAGTATATTCCTCTACTATAAAAAGATGTGTCAACGCAGTTGGCCACAGCGACAGAGAGGAACCGCACCCTGAATGGGCCCCCGTCGCCCCCCCCCAGAGGCACCTCCCGCAAGGCTGCACGACCATGACGAAAACAATCAAGGCTGAGCTCAAAACAGCCCGCCGTTGGGCGTGGCTGCCAATCCCTGTGCTCTTCATGGCCATCCTCGCGTTCGGAGCGATGGACCTGCACGGCTCCTCCGAGTCGCCCACGCTGATGATGACCTTGAATTTCCTCACCCAACAGGGAGATCACCCATCATTGCCCCCCCTCGCCTACTGGAGCACGCTGGCCCTGGCGCTGCTCGGCGCAGGAATGTTCGGCATGATGCTCCAGGCGTCGCGCGCCCGAACCCATGCCACCACAGCGGAAGCCGAGATGAAAATCGCCGATGAACGCCGACGAACGGCGGAGGAACTGCGCAAGGGCGAGGAGTTATGTCGCGCGACACTGCAGGCGTTGCCGGCACACATCGCGGTGGTGGACCGGCACGGTTGCATCATCGCCGTCAATCAGGCGTGGCAGGAGTTCGCCGACGGCAACGAGGCGGCCGGATCCGCCGCGGTGGCGGTGGGAGCCAACTACCTGGACGCCTGTCGGCGGGCAACCGCAGCCAAAGACGCCGACGCCGCCCGTGCGCTCGCCGGCATCGAAGCCGTTCTGCGGGGGACCAAGAAGTCGTTCACGATGGAGTACCCCTGCCATGGCCCACAGCAGCAGCGATGGTTTCTCATGACCGTCGTGTCGCTCGGCGACATCGAGAGCGGCGGCGCCGTCATCACCCACATGAACATCACCGAGAGCAAACGGGCGGAAGACGCCTTGCGTGGCAGCGAGGAGCGATACCGACTACTGTTCGAGGCCAACCCCAACCCGATGTGGGTGTTCGACGAGGAGACGTTGCGCTTCCTCGCCGTCAACGAGGCGGCGGTCAAACAGTATGGCTGGTCGCGAACGGAATTCTTGGCCATGACAGTTCTTGACGTTCGCCCTCCCGAAGACCGCGCGCACGTGCAGGACGTGATCCCGCGGCAATGCGGGGTCCGCGAGGCCGATGTCGGCGTGTTTCGCCACTGGCGGAAAGACGGGACGTCAATGGACATGGAAGTCACCGTCAGCTCCATCTCCTTTGCCGGGCGCCCCGGACGGCTATCCTTGATGATCGACGTCACCGCGCGCATGCGTGTCGAGGAGCAGATTCGGCGGCAGGTGGTCGAACTGCGCGAGGTCAACGATGATCTGGCGCACTTCAACCGCACCGCCGTCGCACGGGAGTTGCGGATGATCGAATTGAAAAAAGAGATCAACGAACTCCTCGGTCGTGAAGGTCAACCCCCGCGTTATCCGCTCGACGTCGACCAAGACAGCCCCGAGGAACTACAAACATGAACTTCGGCAAGCTAACTTCGGTCTCCACACAACCGTGGGCGTGGTTGCCGTTACCCTTGTTCGGGACGGGCATCGCCGCGCTCTGGGCGGCTGATCTGCGGACGGCCTACGAGTCGCCAGTTGTGCTGATCACCCTGAATGTCATCTTCTCGACACTTGTGTCGCTGTTCGTCGCCTACCTGTGCGCCCGCAGTTTTCAGACGAGATCCGAGCCGGGATTGCTGCTGCTGGGCTGCGGCGTCTTGGTGTGGGGGGTCGCCAGCGGCGTCGCCGCCGGCACCCTCGCCCGCGGCGGCAATTTCACGGTGACCATTCACAACCTTGGCGTCTGGTTGTCCAGTTTGTGCAGTCTGGCGGGCGCCCTGCTGGCAACCCGCACCCGTTGGACGCTGCGGACTCCGGGCCTGTGGCTGACAGCGGTCTACTCGACGGGAGTGGCGGCGGTGGCCTTAATCGTCATGGCGACGTATGAGGGATGGACTCCTTTGTTTTTCATCCAAGGGCAAGGCGGGACGCCGGTGCGACAAGTGGTACTGGGCATGACCGTCGGCATGTTTGCCCTCACGGCGCTCCTGATGCTGCACGCGCATCGGCAGTCCCCGTCGGCCTTCCTCTACTGGTATGGGCTGGGATTGGCGCTGGTGGCAACCGGACTGACGGGCGTCTTGCTCCAGTCGGTCCATGGCAGCCTCCTCAGTTGGTCGGGACGATGCGCGCAATACCTCGGCGGGTTCTCTCTGCTGATCGG
>CAYTFM010000196.1:5732-17258 GCA_964436735.1 uncultured Victivallales bacterium
CATGGTGGACGTCACCAACCGGAAGCGAATCGAGACGGCACTGCGCGAAAGCGAACAACGACTGCAATTAGTGCTCCAGGCAAGTTCGATGGGAACCTTCGAGGTTGACCTGCGATCCGGCGAAGGAAGCTGGAACGCCGTCGAGTTCGAGTTGCTGGGCTTGAAGTCGAGTGACATGCCCGGCACTCCTGAAACCTTTTTCCGCTACGTTCACCCCGACGATGTCGGCCCGCTCAAGGCAGAATGGGATGAGGCAGTGCGAACCGGCGAGTTGGATGCGGAGTTCCGGGTCCTGCGCGCCGACGGACAGGAGCGCTGGCTTGCGGGCAAGGGACGGTTCGTCTGCGACAGCGAGGGTGGTGGACGCCCCGTGCGGTTTCTGGGAGTGAACTATGACATCACCGAACGCAAGCTGGCCGAGAAGGCGCTGCGCGAAAGCGAGGAGCGGTTCCGCACGCTGGCCAACGCCATGCCGCAACTGGCGTGGGTCGCCAAGCCGGACGGCCACATCTTTTGGTACAACCAGCGGTGGTACGACTACACCGGAACCACCCCCCAGCAGATGGAAGGATGGGGCTGGCAAAGCGTGCATGATCCCCTGAAGCTCCCGCAGGTGCTGGAGCAGTGGAAGACGTCGCTGGCCACGGGGCAAACGTTCGAGATGGAGTTTCCACTGCGCGGCGCTGACGGGCGCTTCCGGCAGTTCCTCACCCGCGGTTTTCCTTTGAAGGATGCCGCGGGGTGCGTGACCCAATGGTTTGGCACCAACACGGACGTCACCGAACGCACGCATGCGGAGGAAAAAATCCGGCAAGCGGCCGCCGACCAGCAAGCCGCCAACGCCGCCCTCGTCGAATCCCGCCGGGCCGCGCTCAATTTGATGGAGGACGCCCTGGCAGCTCGCCAGCAGGCCGAGCAGGTCAGCCTCGAACTGCGGCAACGCGAGGAGCAGTTGCGCATTTTCGTCGAACACGCCCCGGCCGCCATCGCCATGCTGGACACCGACCTGCGCTACGTGGCCGCCAGCCGTCGCTGGTTGGTGGATTACGGGCTGCCCGAGCAGGACGTGCGGGGCCGTAGCCACTACGAGCTGTTCCCCGAGATTCCAGAACGCTGGAAAGAAATCCTTCGCCGCTGCCTGGCCGGCGCCATCGAGCGCGCCGACGAGGACTCCTTCGACCGCGCCGATGGGACTCGCCAGTGGCTGCGCTGGGAGGTCCGCCCCTGGCACGCCAGCCCCGGCACCGTCGGCGGCATTGTCATATTCAGCGAGGACGTCACGGAACGCAAAGAGACCGCCGATGTCCTCAAGTTTCTGGCGCAGTGTAGCTGGTTGGGCTCCAACGAGGGATTTTTCAGATCGCTGGCGGAATTTCTCGCGAAGACGCTCGGCGCGGATTTCATCTGCATTGACCGCTTGCATGGAGATGGCAAGATGGCCCAGACGGTGGCCGCATACCAGGACGGCAAATTCGAAGACAATATCAGCTATGCGTTGCATGACACCCCCTGCGGCGATGTGGTGGGAAAGAGGATTTGCTGCTTCCCCAGCAATGTGCGCGGCTTGTTCCCCCGCGATGAAGTGCTTCAGCAGATGGGTGCGGAAGGGTATGTCGGCACCACCCTGTGGGATTCACGGGGACACCCCATCGGCCTGATCGCGATCATCTGGCGGCGCCCACTGGCTTCCCCCAAACGGGCTGAGGCTATACTGGAGCTGGTGGCCGTGCGCGCGGCCGGCGAACTGGAGCGCGGCCTCGTGGAGGCGAAGGTCGCCCGGCTGACAAAACTCTACGCGGTGCTCAGCCAGGTAAACGAAGTCATTGTCCGTATCCACGACGAAAAGACGCTGTTTGGCGAGGTCTGCCGGATCGTGGCCGAGGAAGGCAAATTCCCGCTGGTATGGATCGGCGAACGGCACGAACAGCAGATCGTGCCGGTGGCGTCGTCCGGTCCGGCCGCCGACTATCTGAAGGAGATCAGATTAGAGGTCGACGGCCCCTTGGGGAGTGGCCCCACGGGGACCGCCATCCGCGAGGGACGGTTTGTCGTCAACGACGATTTCGGGGCCAATCCCGCCACGTCGCCATGGCGCGAGCCAGCCCTGCGCCATGGCTTCCGCTCTTCCGCCGCCTTCCCGCTGCGTCGACGCGGCAAGCCCATCGGCTCACTCACGCTCTACGCGTTGGAACCCGGCGCGTTCGACGAGGAGCAGGTACAGCTTCTCGACGCACTGGGCAACGACATCTCATACGCGCTGGACTCGATGCGGCAGGAGCACTTACGGGCCGCGGCCGAGGAGGATCTTCTGCGGACGGCCGAGGAGTTGATGCGGTCCAACAAAGACTTGGAACAATTCGCCTACGTCGCCAGCCACGATCTGCGGGAGCCGCTGCGGATGGTGAGCGCCTTCACGGGACTTTTGCGGGATCGGTATCAAGGCAAGCTCGACGCCCAAGCCGGCGAATACATCTCCTTCGCCATCGAGGGCGCCCATCGGATGCAAACCCTCATTGACGGCCTCCTGGCGTATTCGCGCATCGGGGCCAGAGGCGGGAAAACGGCGCCTATCAACGCGCAGGAACCGCTGGACACCGCCCTGGCCAATTTGCGGGGGGCCATCGAAGCATCAAACGCCCGCATCACCCAGGATCCGATGCCGACGATCACGGGCGATGCTCTGCAAATGGCGCAGGTGTTCCAAAATCTGATCGGCAACGCCATCAAGTACCGCAAATCAGATGTCGCACTCGAAATTCACATCGGGGCACAGAGGATCACGGGCGACCAGTCTTCCGGCAAGACAGAGCCCCCCGAGGGATTCCATGGCCTATCCCACATGAGCGCCAACACCATGCAGTGTCTCATGACCGCTGAGTCTTTCTGGCTCTTCTCCGTGAAAGACAATGGCATTGGCATCGATCCGCAATTTTTCGGAAAAATCTTCGAGATCTTCCAGCGCCTGCAAACGCGGGACAAGTATCCCGGCACGGGAATCGGCCTCGCGGTCTGCAAGAAGATCGTGGAACGCCATGGCGGGAGGATTTGGCTCGAATCCCAACCGGGCACAGGCGCCACGTTCTTTTTCACGATTCCGGAAAAGGAGCGGTCAGCAGTCAAAGAGCAAGAGGAGGCAGGAAAATGACAAGGCGAGGAATTGGATGTCTAGTACACCGAACGCCAAGTAATTCGCATACCCCTTTGATCGAGACGCGCGCCTCATGACGAACACCCCGGAACTACTACTCGTCGAAGACAACCCGGCTGACGTCGTGTTGTCCCGCGAAGCCCTCGAGGCCAGCGGCTGGAGCCATCACCTCAACGTGATCCAGGACGGCATGGCCGCCCTGGACTTCATCTACCGGCAGCATGATTACTCCAACGCCCCGCGCCCTGACATGATCATGATGGACCACAATGTCCCCAAAAAGAGCGGGTTAGAGGTGCTGAGGATCATCAAATCCGATCCCGCGCTCGCCGACATTCCCATCGTCATTGTCTCCGGTTCCCCCTGGGAACGCGAAGCCGTGTTGTCTCTGGGGCTTCCAGAAGACTGCTATATTGTCAAGCCTCTGACCTTTCAAGGCTACCTCGAGATGGCGCGGCACCTCGAGCGCATCTGGCGAAGATCGACAGGCGAGGCCACCGCTTGACGCTACGGGAACACTCTCCCGCAAGCACGTCGAACGGACCACCTTGGATACTTCATGGCGCATCGGCAGAACTTAATCCGCCGCGGCGGAGACTTCAACACATTGCCTCACGCCCCAAAGGGGCAACTCCATCGTAGCCTGGGACACCCGCCCCAGGCTACGCATCCCTATTTCAACACCCCTGTAAGGAGTTGCACAACGACCGACCACCATATAGTTTTTCGATAAGTAATTTCACAAGTAACTGGCGGAGCCAGCTTGTGAAATTACTTATCGAAAAACTATAAATGCTTGTGTTATTGTGTTTCTTGGGCGACCAGCCTATCTCCTGCGAAGTTTTTTCGGAAAACTGGTATATATAGAATATAATGTCATAATTTCCCATCCCCTTGACTACCTCAACATGAACTCGAATCGCACCATCCAATCTATCCTGACGGCAGTCATGGTGGCCGTCGTGGCTGACGCCAGCAAAGCCGCCGACGCGCTGAACCAGGCCCGCCCCGAGGGCACGGAACTCCGCGCATGCGCTCCGCTACCCCTTTCCGCGCAGGGGCCGCATCACCCTGGAGCCGCCGGCGCAACAGTCGGCACGCTCTGGACACACGCAACCGTCTACTACACGTTCGACAGGTGGCTCACTGGAAAGCAGAGGAGCGCCTTCAAGACGGCTTGCTCGTGGTGGGCGCTCGGCACCGGCCTCACCTTCGTCGAGGGCAAAGGCGGCGGGAACTATCTGCTTGTGCGCGAGGCCGACTCAAATTACTCGGATGTCGGCATGGTGGGCGGCGCTCAATCCATCGGCATCCGCTCATGGTATGTCGGCCCCATCGCCCATGAGCTCGGCCACGCCATCGGACTCTTCCATGAACACCAACGCGCCGACAGGGACAGCTACATCACGGCCCTGCCGCGCAACTCCAATGATCCAGAGCAGTTCAGCGTGCGCGACGATCTTGCGGACTTGCATGCGCCGCTGACCGCATACGACTTTTTCTCCATCATGCACTATCCGCGCAATGCCTTCTCCCAAAACGGCCAGGCAACCATCCTCCTTGCGGAATCCCACCAGGCGCTCGGCGAGGCGGTCGGACAAACCTGCATGCTCAGCGCGCTGGACAGAGTGGGAGCCGCCAAACTCTATGGGGGGAACGCGACGACCTGCTCGATCAAGATCGGCGTCAACGACGCCACGATGGGCACCGTCAGAGCCGGTCCCGCCGACTCCTACAGCGACTTCGACGCCTCGCTGCTGGCACTCGCCAACCCCGGCGTGCCAATCATGCTACGGGCGGTCCCGAACTCCAGTCTGTCCCTGCAGGACGAGTTCGCATTTGACGCCTGGGAGATCGCCGGAGCCACGTGCGCCGACACATCGACAGACACGATCACGGTGATCCCTCGTGACGGAGCCGTGGTCAAGGCGCGGTTCAAGCGCGCCGCCGCCATCCAATTCGCCTCCCGCCCCGCCTCCACGCGCGCGCCGCGCGTCGCGCGGTAAACGCGCCGAGCTCACCCCATCGAGTATAATTTTTCCCCGAAACCGTGCTATATGGAAGGTAGGAGGGTTCACGTGAGAACCTTCGTGACAAACACAAACGGGAAGGGGGTTCATTATGAACAGCAAAACCATTCTCGCGGCGATCATGGCGGGGATGTCGGCGATCTTTGTCTCATTCGCCGCCGACACGGTGATCGATACCGCGAAAAACACTCCCTGCGACAGCCTCACACGCATTATAGACGCATTGCGACAACACAACTTCACGAATATCGTCAGCCTGGAGGCGAAAGACGACTGCTGGGTCGCTGAAAGCATCGACCAGGATGGCAAGCGACACCAAGTCATCGTCAACTGCCAAGGAACCGATACAAGCGCGATGAAATTCAAAGGTCCGTACGAGATGAACGCTCCTCCCAAAACCAGCAAGTCCATCGGGCAGATCATCAACCTGGCCGAGATGGTGACTCCTGGCACGGTCAAGGAAGTCACGTTCAGGGACGGACGCTGGAGCGTCGGCATAGTCGACAAAACCAACATCGAGACGACGGTGCATTTCGACGCCAACGGCGTGCTGCTCACCACGACGCAGGAGGATTGAGCAACCTATAGTTTTTCAGACATATGATTTCACGGTCACCCGTGAAAGTATAAGCCGGGAAAACCAGGAAAATGCCCTTGTCGCCCACAGTGGCTCGGCAAGCCTCGCCCTCCAACATACGCACGGATTTCAGGCCTGAAGTGGAGGGCGAGGTTTGCCGAGCCACTGTAGGCCAGGTGAGCCAGCGCGCTGAGCCTCGGCGACGTGTGCGACATCGGATACAACCGCGCCGCGCAACGCATCAGCATGCTCGAAGAGATTCTCCATGACATCAGAAACGGCCATGGCGTAGGATGGCAATCAGGAGGAGAAAACCCAACACCCCGGAGAAGATGAATATCCACACGCCAAACAGCGAGACGCCGTGCCAGATGGGGGCGATGCCGGCGTGAAGTATCAGCGATGAGCCGATTATCAAAGAGGCGGTGATGATTGAGAAGGCGATGCGGTTGCAGATGGCGTCATGCTTCTGCAGCATCGGCTCCAATCCCTTGTGCTCGAACTGGATCTTCACGCTTCTCGTCTTGAATTGACCGATGATCTCGCGGATCTCGTCCGGCAGTTCCTGCAACAGGTCGGCGTACTCCGAGGCGGTATCGGCGAAGTCCTGGAAGAGCTTGCGGGGGCTCATGCTCTCATTGATGAGGCGTCGGATGGACGGCTCCACCCGCTTGATCAAGTTGGCGTCGGGATTGAGCTTCCGCGTGACACCCTCGGCGGAGGCCAGCGCCTTGATCATCAGGTAGAGGTCGGAGGGGATTTTCAGGTGGTTGTCGACCACGATTCGGATGAGGTCGTTGAAAAAATCGCCTATGCTGACGTCTTTCAGCGGAAGGCTCGTGTGATGGTCTATTAAGCGGAAAATCTGTGTCTCGAAACGGTCCTTGTCCTCGATTTGGTGCCGTTCGGAAAGCTTGGCCGCCGCCGAGGCGATCCGCCGGGGATCACGCCTGACCAGCCCGATCATGATCGAGGACATGAGCGCCTTGTGCCGGGGTGGCAAGGAGCCCATGAGGCCAAAATCAATGAAACAAAGAATGCTGTCGCCGAGGACGATGATGTTGCCGGGGTGCGGGTCGGCATGAAAGAAGCCATGCTCGAAGATCTGATCCAGGATAAGATCGGCGAGATTGTTCGCGATCGCCTCGCGGTCATACCTATCGTTATCTTCGGACATGAGAGCCGATAGTTTCACGCCTTCGACGTACTCCATCACAAGCAACTGGGCGGTCAGGTAGTCGCGGTGGACCTCCGGTACGTGGACACGCTTGTCGCGCTGGAACAAGACGCGGAACTTCTCGATGTTGGCGGCCTCGTTGGTGAAGTCAATCTCCTCCTTGATGCCTCGGGCGAACTCGTCGACGATTTCGAGGGGGTCCAGAGCCCGCACCCCCTCGACGAACCGCTCCATCAGCTTGGCGATGTGGCGCATGATTTCGAGGTCCGACTCAATCGCCCGCTGAATACCGGGACGACGAACTTTGACGGCCACCTCAGCGCCGCCGTTGCGCAACCGCCCGCGGTGGACTTGGGCGATCGAGGCCGAAGACACCGGATCGGGGGAGAAGTATGAGAACACATCGTCGACCGGCGCGTTCAGCTCGCGCTCGACGACCCGCCTCGCCTCACGGCCGTCAAAAGGGGTCACCTCGTCAAAAAGCTCCGCCAGCTCCTTGCACAACTCCATTGGCAGAATGTCAGGACGATTGCTGAGAAACTGCCCCAATTTGACAAACGCAGGCCCCAGTTCCTCAAGCACAAACCGCACCCTCGTCCAGCGGGAATGCCGCACCAGCCGTCCCGCCTGCCTTCTCGCCTCCGCCGCTATCAAGCGTCGCCCGAAGAAGGGAAGGCTTTTGACCAAGTTGCTGTGCTCGACGAAGTCACCGAATCCATGCTTGATCAGGACACCGATTACCTTCCGGTACCGCTTGACGTTTATATACTTGTTGAAGATGCCGTTACTTGTGCGGAACATGTGCGCTGTTCACCTCAAGATGGTCGAGACGCTTCCTGATGCTCTTCAACTCGACCTCGAGGCGATCAAATCCAGAATTGCAGGGCAGCTTCAATGTAGTCAAGGCCTTCTCGACGACGTTGCCCATCTGTTCCTCCAGACTTTTTTTCGTCTCCTCGGCCTGGCTCATGAGTTCGTTGACGAACTTCTCTCCCTCCTCCTCGGGAAGCTTGCTTTCTTCGGCCAGTTTCTTTCCCAATTCCTTGATCTTGGCCTGCGTCATCGAGGCCAACCCGATCCCGATCAGCACATTCTTTTTCAGCAGCTCCAGCATACCAACACCCCCTTTTCGCTTTTTCTGTTTCAGATTCTCACTCCTTGCGCATCTTTCACCTTTCCTTAGCGACTTAAATCTCAACATCTTTGAAAATACCAAAAAACCAACAACACCACACCTCATACAAGGCGGGCCGTCCGCCCGATCAAGCGGACGCCTGGTGCTGAAAGGCACGGCCACAAATTAGGTTGCGGACAAGTTCCGCATCGTGACTACAGGAAATAGAATACGCGGAATTCCGCGGACAGAATCCCGTGCCCGAGAAGCTCACTCCTCTACAATAATTATATACCAGTTTACGCCAGAACGTTATGGGGTGTAACCCTACCGTGCCCTAATCCTAAATCAGGCGTGATCCGCCCGAGACCTGGTTTCAGGTTTCAGGACACCCTGACACCTGGTAACTTAGAATTTCCTTCTACGCGCCAAACGCCCCTCTTCCCCAATGTTTACGGAGGGGAGTCGCAAGGGCTGCAGGTAGGAGTACACCCCATGGTGGCAGGAGCGATCATGACATATAATGCTCTACGGGACGGCTACGCATCGCAACCGGGTAGACGCCATCCCACTAGAAGTGTTCCGCATGCCCAAGGGCGTGATGGTCAGCTCTCTGTGAATCTGGAGATTCGAGGAGAATGCAATGGACGCCTACGCATACGCAATGAAGATGGAAAGGGATGGGGAGGTGTTCTACCGCGGCTTGCAGGACAAAACAGCCAACAAGGGATTGAAGACCATACTTGGCATGCTCGCTGACGCCGAAGTAAGGCACTACAAGACATTCCTGAACCTGAAGAAAGGCGAGGAGATCAGGCAGACCACCATCGAAGACCTGGCATATGTGCAAAACATTTTCGAGATTTTGCTGCAGGAACGGCTCTACCTACCTCTCCAGCAGGAGATCGGGCTATATAAAATGGCCCAGGACATCGAACAGCAGTCCCGTACCTTTTACCTGCAGAAGGCCGAGGAGGTCCCTCCCCTCCAGCAGTTGGCGTTCCGCAGGATCGCCGACGAGGAATTGCGGCATTACCAGATCTTGGAGGACATCATCAGCATGGTCGACAAACCCAACAACTGGCTTGAAAACGCCGAGTGGCACCACCTTGATGATTATTAAGAATGGCTGCAATTCCCCACAAGTGTATTTTTCACAGATCAGGTATTCTGGACATTAGGAGATACACCCATGAAGTTCAACGGCATCAATCATCTGGAACTGGCGACCGACGACATGGATATGACGATCCGCTTCTGGCGTGACCTCATAGGCATGCGCCTCGTGGCCGGCATGGGCGAATTCGGCTACCGCCACTACTTCTTTGAGATCAGCGAGACGGACCTCATCGCCTTTTTCGAGCGGCCAGGGGCGAGGCGTGTCACCCGCAAGGAACACGGCGATTCGACTACGGATCCACACGACTTCGACCACGTCGCCATCGGCGTGGAACGCGAAGAGATGCTGTGGGAGTTGAAGGATAAGCTTCTTGCCGCCGGCCTCAATTGCTCGGATATGATTGATCATGGGTTCATCCATTCGATCTACGCCGTTGACCCCAACGGAATACACGTGGAGTTCAGCTGGAACGTCGATGGGGTGGCCATCCGACGCGCCCCCAAGATCGTCGACCGGGAACCTACCGCTCTCGCCCGTGAAGGAACCGAACCTCATCCAGGTCACTGGCCACAGGTTGAGAAACCGACGCCCCCATCGCGGCGCCACATCTATAGAGGAGCCGAAAGCAAACTCTTCCACGCGGAGGCATAAATTAGACGGCTCCGCCGCAGTTAAAATCCGAAAATCGAAGCACGAGATCCGAAACAGCGAAAACGCTTTGGATGGCCGGAGCTTCCAGCTCCGGATCTTATCATATTAATCCGGAGCAGGATGCTCCGGCCACATTGCTGAAAGTTGCGGGTGAAGCCCGCCAAATTTAACGAGGGAGGTTTGCCATGTCATTCACACTAAGCATCGGAGAGAAGGCGCCTGACTTCATGCTACCTGCGACGGACGGGAAGAGCTACAGCTTGGCCGACTTCGCGGAAGCGAGGATTCTTGTCGTTTTCTTCACCTGCAACCACTGTCCCTATGTGATCGGCTCTGACGAGACGACTCGCGCCACCGCCAACCGCTTTAAGGATCGTGGGGTGGCCTTTATCGGGATCAACTCCAACAGCGAAGCGACGTATCAGGAGGACGACTTCAGCCACATGGTGGAACGGATGAGAGAGCACTCATTCCCGTGGATCTACGCCCGGGACAAATCCCAAGAGGTGGCGAAAGCCTACGGCGCGCTGAGGACGCCCCACTTTTTTGTGTTCAATCAAGAACGCAAACTGGTATACACGGGACGCGGTCTCAACAACCCTCGTGACACGCAAAAGGCGACCGTTAACGATCTGGAGCGGACCCTTGAGGAGCTTGTGGCGGGCCGTCCCGTGAGCATTCCCTTGACCAACCCCATTGGCTGCAATGTCAAGTGGGAGGGGAAGGACGCGCACTGGATGCCGGCCGAGGCGTGCGACCTGGTGTGACGGCGACAGGCGCCACATACACCCACAACGGCGATGACCGCGTAAGTTCAACGTTCACAGAAATTGTTATTTTCGTGGCTGGCTGGCTTAGGCTTAAGATCCCCACGGCACAAGGCCGTGGGGGTCGAACGTGGAGCCTACGTACCGGAGGCGGCGACATCTTCGAAGAGCAACAAAACCTCCGGTTGCGCGCCGGAAGTAACATCCTGGCCGCAACGGCAACCTTCATATTGTAGAGGAGTCACGCATATGGTCTTCAGCGCAGCCGAAGTGCTTGAGGCGGCCGTACGGATCGAGCAGAATGGGGAGGCGTTTTACCGCGGAGCCGCCGAGAAGATGAAGGCCGGCGCGGCCAGAGACACCTTTGGCTGTCTCGCCATTGAGGAAGCCCGGCACCGCCGTATGTTCCTTGAGATTCTCGTGAATCTCGAAGATCCCGAGAAGCCCCTTGAGCCCATAGGGGACTACCAAGTGGAATACCAGGGGTTCATGCGTGTGTACGCTGACTCCCAACTGTTCACGAAAACCGATGCCGTGCAAAAGGAGATGAAGAAAATCAAATCAATCGCGCAGGCTCTTGAATTCGCATTGAAAGTTGAACTCGACTCCGTGTACTTCTACTCGGAACTGCGCCGTTTTGTGTCAAGCGGTCAGGTAGATGTCGTCGACCAGATAATCAGGGAGGAGCGTGGCCATTACGTCAAGCTCGCAGCCCTACGGACCGAGATTCCGCCGAAGGGGTCATGGTATACTCAATTAGGGTGACGAGTTAGGTGGGCTTCTCTCGCAACTTGTTTTCAGTGTTCTGGTTTCAGGTTTCAGGAAATTTCCTTTGTCGCTTCCTGACACCTGAAACCTGTGACTTCCCACACGATAATTTCATATAGTGGCGAGTCAGATTGCGGATTGGATTTATTCGATCCGACTGACGGGCGACATGAA
>CAYTFM010000197.1:0-13355 GCA_964436735.1 uncultured Victivallales bacterium
GACATCAGTTCCTCGGGATAGGGGGAGCGTTCGGCCTCCACGTAGCGCCACGGCTGGCTTTTCGGCGCGTCGCGGTGGGCCTGCCATTTGGCGCGCAGGGTATTCATGGCGGGCGACATGCGGCGGTTGAGGTTCACGCAGAGCTTGATGCCGGCGCGGCGGACCGCCCGGATGATCTTATAGGCTTCCGTCTCGTCCATGGCGAGCGGCTTCTCGCAGAGGATGTGCTTGCCGGCCTTCGCCGCCCGTTCGACGATTTCGAGGTGCGTGTCGTGGGTGGTGGCGATTTTGACGAAGTCCACCTCGGGGTCGGAGAGGATGTCGTCGAGTTTGTCCGTGTGTCGCGGCACGCCGAACTCATCGGCGGCGGATTTTGCCCGCTCCTTTGAGATGTCGCAACACCATGCGCACTCGACTCGGGGGTTCTTCCGCATGTTGATCAGATCCTGCCCTCTGGCGAAGGCTCCGCACCCGACCTGCGCCGCTTTCACAATGCCGTTTTTCATTGGTCTATTCCTCTATATATAGGGGGTTCGTGTCACACGCCGCTTAGGAGTCGTTGCATAATTAAATTTACGATTTGCTGACGGCTTCCAGGAAATACTCCACTTTCCGCGTGATCCTCTCGACAAGTCTGTCTCTGGGAATTGTTCCGGCGAGATGGTGGCGGAGTTCCCAAAGGACGACCGACTCGATGGCGTCCTCCAGCGTTCTGTCGTAAGGGAACAGCTGAAGTTTACTCGCTGACTCGATGGTGGCCGCGGTGTCGCCAAGGGCGCACTGTCCAAGGGCAGTCTTGCTGACGGGGAATCCCAGACCCGCCTTGAAATAGGCGCGCTGGGAGCCAGGCTCGAGGAGCGATGCGGTGATACGGAGTGCCTCCTCGGGGAAGGGACAGCTTCGGGGGACGCGGCAGACCACGGGAAGCAGGGGAAGCGGTCCGCATGACGGCAAATGGGTGACGTCGAACGAGCCGGCCTTCACGCAGGGCAGGTAGTTCACAGGGACCTCCGCGAGGTCGGCCGTACCCTTCGCGATGGCCGCTGTGAGCTTCTCCCTGTCAGCAGCCCCGTCGAATCCGGGCGCGAGCCGTCCTTCTCTCGTCAGTTTCTGTATGGTGCCAAGCGCGGTGAGCAGTCCCTCCGCGTCGTCGATGCCGAAGGAGCCTGTGCGCACGTCGAAAAGCGAGACGCCGCAGTAGGCCAGAAGGATGCTCAGCGACCAGTATTTGTATGGTTTACCGGCGGAAGCGTGTGCGGATCGGATGAAGTCGAAGATTCCTCCCTTTGTCGGCAAGGCCGGCGCGCGCCGCTGACGCAGCAGCACTGGCAGGACAAAGCCGATTGGGAAGGACGAGCATTGGTCCCTCCATGAGGTGTCGGCGGGTGTGACGCAGGCGTCCCGGTAGACGTCGGGATGGAAGAAGTCGAGCGTGTCCGTTGCGTGGAACGAGTCGCCGGCGCAGGGCAGGAGGTTGCTGAAGTGCGGTCCGCCGATGATGAGGTCATCGCGGGTGCCGTCCGTCAATGCTGGTTTGCCGAAACGGGCGTCGATCCGCACGTCATGGTTGTCGGCGCAGAAGTTTCGGAAGAAGTTGGTCCAGAAGGGCAGTTGCCACTCCTCGTTGTCCTCGACCCTGATTGACAGATGCTTCACCCGTCCCATCTCGGGGAAGGAGGCGTTCGCCAGACGGGCAAAGCCGAACGTCGAGGGTTTGCGCGTGTCGCTGTTCGAGAAGATCCCGCTTCCTGCGCGGGCGGTCACGAGGTCGTCTCCCTTGAGGAGTTCGACCGCCTTGGTGACGATGTTGACGCTCACCGAGAGCTTTTTCGCCAGTTCCCCCGTGGTGGGGAGCTTGCTCCCTTTGGGGTAGACGCCGGAACGCAACTCCTCCGCGAGGATGTCGTAGATCTGCTGATGTTTTGGCTTGATGGGGCTCATCGCGCGTCGTTCAATCGGTGTTCAGGGTTCAGGGTTCAGGGTGGTGCGGCCTCTGATTATATTAAAATATCAAATAATATCATAAAAAACAATATAGAAAGGATTATTTGTTCAAAACATTTGGCTGCCGCTGTCTTGACACGCCGTGGCGGCGGGGCTATATTGATATATATCAATCGGAGCAAGCCGGAGCGTGTTCGCAGTTCACGTAGCCTGTTGTGTCCAGAGGCGTCAGTGATCCGCATCTCGGGCGGACGGACCGCCTCGCGTTAATGTGGTGGATGTGTTCTTGTTGGCGATCGTTGTTGAGCCGTTCACGTTCTTCATGAAGGGGCGAGGTGATGGGAGAGGCGAAGTACCAGGAGATAAAGAACCAACTCGCCCGTGACATCGCAGGCGGCGTCTACGCTGACGGCGGACGTCTTCCCACCTGCCGCGAATTGACGCGGATCCACGGCGCCAGCTACCTCACCGTCAACAAGGCGGTCCGCCTGCTGCAGGACGAGGGGTTGGCGAAGCTGATCCAGGGAAAGGGCATCTTTGCCGTCACGCGGGGACGGCGCCGCGCGGTTTCCGAAAAGGCCATCGACGGCCGTCGGGTCGCCTTCCTCATGCCCGTCAAGGGCGACCTGTTCCAGAACTTTTTCTCGCGCATGTTGACGCCCCTTGCCGCCCATGGGTTGAGTTGTCTGCCGCTGCCGGATATGGATGACTCCGGGCCGGCGACGCAGTGGGAGCGGCGCGCGCAGTTCGAGCGGCACCTATCACAGGCGATGCGTTCATACATCATTGACGGCACGCGGCATTTCCAGTTCAAGATCCTCAAGGAGTTTCACGATCGGATTCGGCAGACTGTTTTCGTCTTCCACTGCGACTCCAGTCTTGACTTCCCCGGCGCGAATCTTATCCTCAGCGATTTCCGGGAGGGGGGGCGATTGGCGGGCAGGCATCTTCTTGAGAGAGGCAGGCGCAGGATCGCCTTGGTCACCTTTGAGCAGATATCCGAGGAGGAACTGTCCCGTCGTGGAGCGCTTCCCTCGCAAGGAGATGCGGATCTCGCGGCGGGAATCCAAGATGTTCTCAAGGAGCGCGGTTGCGATTCGGATGCGGACTTCACGGTCCTGCGCCAACCGCTCAAGGTCGACGAGAAGTCTGCCGACGCCATGCTGGGGGAGCTCTTCCGGGCGGGATTTGACGGGTTTGTCTGCCATGGCGACGCTAGGGCAGTCGCCATCTATCGGGCCGCGCAGTCCCGTGGGCGCGTGGTGGGCAAGGATATCGGCGTGGTTGGCTATTTCAACACGCCATGGTGCGAGATGCTCACCCCGAACCTCAGCTCGGTCTCGATCATGGAGGAGAAGATCGCCGATCTTGCTGCGGAGGCCGTCTTGAAGAACTGGCAAGGAAAGCGGATCGTCGTGCCGCCGAGGTTGATGGAGCGGGATTCGGGATAAGCACGCCGAAAACACTCCGAGGAAACACTCCGAGGGCGTGGTGATGCGTGGCGGCGTGTGTGCCAGGAACGATCGAAAGGCATATCAGTGCGTCGGACGGATTGTTTGTGATGTGGAAGCACAATTCAGAACCACTGAAAATCTGGGAGGGGGAATATGAGGCGCACAAAGAATTATGCTCCGGCATCGCATAACTCGAATCGGACGCTTCGTCAGATTTTCACAAGCGAAGCGCAGGGATGGCGCAGCCGGACCACTAACTCTATGAGGGTGAAGGCGACTGCTTTCACCCTCATAGAGTTATTAGTCGTGATTGCGATCATCGCGATACTCGCCGCCATGCTGCTGCCCGCATTGAAGAACGCTCGGGAGACGGCGAAAAGCATCTTATGCGTCAATAATATGAAACAACTCCACAGTTCCACGCTGATGTATGTTGGGGACTTCAACGAGTATATGCCATACAGCGCCATCCTTCCTCTTCCTCCGCAATGGTACAATCTGCTTGCGGGAATGGACGGCCTCAGCCACTCTCTCGGCTACGAGCCATATCTCTATCATAAAGGGTATGCGAAGAAAGAGGGAAATCCATACTTCTGTGCTTCAAACAAAGCCAACAGCAGTTCGGGAAGTCCCGCATGGACGAACTATGCGTTCAACTCAAATTTCACCAATCCCTGCATCAAGCTTTCCCGGGTCACCAAGAGTCCGATCATGTTATACATAGATTCATATGACTCAACTGGATGGACGTGGTACACGAACCATGGCTCACGCTATTCGAATCCGTGGGGGCAGCAATATCCCATTCACAGTGGCGACAGACAGAATCTGGTATATGTGGATGGCGCGGCGACATCGGTGCGGACGGTGCCGCGCGCGCCGGACGGTGGTGGAGTGAACACGGATTCCGGCGAGTTGAGGCACGAGTGGTTCTGGCCGTTTAACTGATGCGGCCGCGTCATATGATGCTGGAGCGTCCCGGTCTCCAGGACACGGTAGCGAGCGAATGTTCGCCTTTTAGCAATAAGGAGTAATACAGCCCATGGTTCCCCAGATTGTCACGCCCGAGTACTGGCCAGTCACTCTCCCCGACATCAAGACGCGCCTTGAGCAGTGGGTGGGGGGCGGAGCGGAGATAGGAAAGAGCGCCGGAGGGCGGACCATTCACGGTGTTGTCCTCGGTCCGGAAACCCCACTTCTCACCTTCGGGGTGATTGGCGGGACGCATGGGCACGAACCGGGAGGCGTTGCCGCCGTCATGAACCTCGTCGCCGCGGTGGTCACCGGAAAAAACCTTCTTGGCGACAAGGCTGATGCGATTTTCAGCCAGATACGCTGGGTGCTGATCCCCGTCCTCAATCCCGATGGCCGCGCGCGGTGCCCGAACGGTTTCGCGGGGCTTTCGCACACTGATGTCGCCCTCTATTGCGCGGGATGGCGGAACGACGGCTACCCCGCGCGGCGTGAGAATCAGCTGAGCGACATGAGTGGCATCGCGCATATCGGAGGACTTTTCAACGACGCGGGCGTCGACATTCTCCACGCGTCCGATGGCACTCTTGAAGGGACCGCGTCGGTCGAGGCGAAAGCCGCCGCCCTGTTTTTCAAAAAAAACGGCTGCCATCTGGTCATCGATCTGCACGCCCATGCGTTCAAACCCATGTTCTACACGCCGGTCGACGACATTCCCGACGAGTTGTCGCGGCGGGGGCATGCCATCGCCGAGGCGACGCGTGCGAGGGGAAAGGACATCGGGTTCGATTTTGCCGAACCCGAATGTGTGGCGAGCGGAAATACGGGCAAGGTCAAGCTCCCCGCCGCTCGGCTCTACCATGCGGTCTCGGGGGCGCTTCCCTTGCTCTTCGAGGGGCCCCAGGGGTGCGTCGACGCCTACCGCGCCTTTTACGGCGGCAAGGAGCGGGAGATCCGCGACCCGGGATACGGGTATGATCAGATCGTCCGTTGTTATCTTTTCGTCATCACCGAGGTGGCGCGACGGTTTCTTGGGAGCACACCCACCCCCGCGTGGGCGGAGGCATAATCAAGAGAGAAACGGTTGTCGCGGCGGAGGTGGCCAAGAGCGGATGGCTCCCTTACGCCATCCGCTCCCGTGGGTGTGCTGTGGCCTTGAAGTGGTTGTTTCATAAGAGTGGTCTGTGAGGGCGTAGCACGACAAAAAGGAAATGAACATTGATACTGAGTTCAACAAAACCCGAGGAGGATATCGCGCATGAGGTTATCAAAGGCATTGATGGCGTCGGTTCTTTTGGCTGCGTTGGGCTGCGGAGGGGCTGAGATGAGAAGCGTCGCGTTCATGACCGCCGTCCACTGCGACCGTCCGCCGGCTCTCGACGGGACATTGGACGATCCCGCATGGCAGACCTCCCCGCCATGCCGGCTCTTCTACGAGTATTACAAGCCGCAGCCAGGCCCGGGAAAACTGAAAACCGAGATGCGCCTGCTCTATGACGACAAGGGGGTCTATCTTGGCGTGACCAACTTCGACGAGAAGATGGATGGCGTCAAGGCGGTGTACACGACGCGGGACGCCGACAACCTCTGGCAGGATGACTGCAACGAGATCTATTTCGACTCGTTTGGACAGGGCATCGGCTACGCGAAGTTCGTCGTGAACTCCATCGGCACGATGGGGGATAGTCGCAGAATTGACGCGGCGGTGTCTTTGCCCGAGTGGAACGGCAGTGGGTGGCAGGTCAAGGCTGTGAAGCGCGGCGACGCCTGGACTTATGAAGCCTTCTTCCCGTGGCAGGACCTTGGCAAGAAGGCCGAACCGGGCGATCTTTGGCGCTTCTGTCTCGTGCGCTACGCCTACTCGAGCGGCGGCTTCATCGGCGTGACTTCGTCTCCTGGAGGTAACTACGGCAATCCCAACAACTTCGGCGTCCTGGTGTTTTCCGCTGGCGCCAAGCTCGATCCGGCGGACATCGCGAAAAGCATCGAGGGCGTGGTCGCTCCGCCATGGTTTCTGCCACTCGACGCCGGACTGCTGGAGTGCGCCGCGTCGGGCGCCTCGCAGTTCCTTGCCATCAAGGAGATCATTGGACGTGAGGAAAAACAGAGAGGGATTCTTGCCGCGGAGGTCTTGCGGATCGCTGAGGCTGGCAAGGCGAACCCCGATATCGGGAAGATGTACGAGGAATTCCAGAGGCAACTGAAAACCGCCCCGTCCGCTTCCGACGCCGCCGATCCCGCGGAGGTGTATATGGTCTACAGCGAGCAGGCGAAACTCCGGACGACGCTCGCCGACCTCTACTGGCGGATTAAAGTCCTGGATCTGGTGGAGAGGCAATAGGATCGTGTGGAGCGTGACCCGCACAACATAATAGGCACAGTCATTCCCGTGCCTAACATACAGGTGTGACGTTGCTTGCGACATATAATCTTTTAACGAATTAAGCATGAAGCCCAAGACGGAAATGACTAAATGGAGATAACACATATGCGGAAAACCATAGTTGCGGTGGCGCTGATGGCTATGATGTTGATGGCGACGAAGGGATTCGGAAAGCACGACGGTTCGTACTTGCACGACGTGACCATGAACTTTAAAACCAACTCGCTGCCGTGGTGCCTCGAACCTGCCGGCGGCAAACCCAAGGCGCTTTTCATCGTACCGAGGGTGGCTGGCCGCGAGGTGGTTGAACTTGCCCAGCGCATGGGGCTTGAGTTCGAGGCCGTGACCACCGCCCACTCGGGTGCCCTTGCCTACGATGACATCTATGACGCCGCCGTCACAGGCACAAGCCCGTACGAGAAGGCGCAAGAGTTGTTGCGGAAGCTCGAGAAGGACTACGACGTCATCGTCCTCGGGAATGTTGCTCTTGACATGCTGCCCCCCGAGGCGCAGTTCAAGATCCTCTCCAAGGTCTCCGCCGGAACTGGACTGCTGATGGTCTACCCGCGCCAGACTCAGTTGAAGAAACTCCTCGCCAAACCGATCGACGGTGCGTCGGACGTGCTGTCGCTCGCTCCACTCGCCGGGCTGCCGCCGTCGGCGAAAAAGGCCTCCCCCGCGGAATTGCTCAAGACCTATCAGTTTGGGAAAGGCAACGTGGCTGTCCTCGACTACAAGTCCAATCATAGCACCAACTACTCCGGCCTCAGCCTGACTTCACCGCACAGCTTCTCGCCCCGGTGGTATGCCGAGTACGAGAACAACATGGCGCTCCTGATACGCGCACTTTTATGGACGGCTGGTCGGCAGCCTTCTGTGCGACTCGAATGCGCTGAGCTTACCGGTGCGGCAATGCTCGAGCGCGGTCCGCGCGGCGTCATCTTGAAGGCCATCCCGTCTCTTCCCGCCGCCGCCGTTGTCGAGGCGCGGTTGAGGGATGCCTACAACACCATCATCAAGACCGACACACTATCTTCCACCGCCGACAAACCTTCCGAACTTCTTGTCAGCCTTCCCCTTCTGCCGGCCGGCGACTATTTCCTCGACCTCATTGTCAGAAGCGCCAAGGACAAGGCGGAGGTTGTCACCTGCGGGTCCCTCTGTTTCAGCGTCGCCTCGCCCGTTGGCGCGCTGGTGATCGAAACGGCCAACGGCGTAGAGTCGTTTAAGGACAATGCGCCAGTCGACGCCTCACTGCGGATCGAGAAGCCGCTCACTGTCGACGCTACAGTCGAGATCGAGCTTGCCGACTCTCCTTACGGCAGGATCTGGCTCAAGCAAAGTGCTCAGCTCAAGGCAGGAGCACGCACGGCCAGCTTTACATTGAGAAACTACCCGATGCCGACGATCGCCGGACTGCTGACCTGCCGTCTTGTGGGTGCCGACGGCGAGATCGCCCGCACCGAGAAATATCTGTTCTTTCCCAAGCGGAAACTCGAGGATTTCATTCTGATGGGCTGGGATTCCGTTCCCGACCCGTACCTCGCGCCATCCTACGCCCAGCAGACCATCGAACGGCTCGGATGGCGCGCCGGCCTTGCCCATCCCAGCCCGGAGGGAACCAACGCGCGGCTGGCGGCGATCTTCAACCAACGCCAGGTGACCTACACCGTCCGCGTCGGTCTCCGGAACAGCAAGGAGCACAACGGGTGGACCGAGCAGTATCAGTGGTTCCTGTCACCAGAGGATCAGAAGAGCGTCAAGGACGCGTTGCAGGGGGATCAGTCGATCTACAATCCGAAGGCGAAGGAGTATTGGCGCAAGAGCGTCGAGTATCGGATCAAGAATTTGCCTCTTTACGGACCGGCCATCTACAGCCTCGGCGACGAGAATTTCTTCGATTACAACAGTGGCTTCGCGCCCTCGGAGGAGAAGGAGTTCAAGAGTTTCCTCAAGGGCCGGTACGGTACGATCGGACGGCTCAACGAGGAGTGGGGGACGACGTACGCCAGTTTCGAAGACGTCAAGCATTTCACGATGGCGGAGGCCAAGGAGGCGAAGAACTTCCCCGCCTGGTTCGACCATCGCAAATTCATGGAACGGCAGTACGCCGACGTCCACCACTACCTCGCCGAAGAGATCACCAAGATCGATCCCGACGCCATTGTCGGCGCCGAAGGATCGGTGCCCGGCGACTTGGAGGAAAGCATCACAGGGCAGAAATTCTGGGGACCCTACAGCGATCTGATCGGCGACGAGTTGCTCAGAAGCATTGGTGGCGACCGCGTCCGCATGCTCTGGTGGGGCGGCTACGTTGGCTCGCACGGCGGCCGCGAAGACTACCCGCTGCCGCTGTGGAAGGATCTCCTCCGCGGCAACGTCAACGGCAGCGCCTGGTTCTCCACCCACATCGGCGCGGAGTCGTGCCTCGGAGCTGATCAGGATTTTCCCGCGTATGTGAAGAAGCTTCTTCCGCATCTCGACGACTTGAATGATGGTGTCTCGCAATTGCTGGTGAGCACGCCGCTCGCGCAGGATGGCGTCGCGCTTCTCTGGAGCCACGCCTCGGACAGCGCCGCACTGTTAGACCCGCGCTGCGTGAATCCCAAGGATTCGTTGGGAGTCTTCACGCACTTCAGCTACGCGACCGGAATCGGCTTCGACTACCTCACCGAGTCAGGCGTCGGAGCACTCGCGTCGGGCAAGTACAGGATCCTCTTTCTTTTCGGTGCCAGCGCGGTTTCGAAGAAGACGGCCGACGCCATCGCGGATTTTGCGAAGGCGGGAGGCATTGTCGTCGCCGACTTGAACCCCGGGATTCTCAACGACTACCTGCGTCCGCTCGACACCAGCAGCATGAGCGCGCTTTTCGGTGACTGCTCCTTCGGTAAATTGCCCGCGCCAGTGGGCGGACCGCTAAGCGTCGACGCGACACTGAAAAGCCAGCAGCTCCGTTTCGCCGCCTCGAAAGCGTTGCAGAATACTGACAGCAAACCTTTCAGCGTGAAAGATGTAGGTAAGGGAAAAGCCGTCTTGCTTGGGTTCACGCTTGGCGCGGCGGAAAGCACCGTCGTCGAAGGGACCTCAATGAAAGAGTTCCTCCGCAGCCTTCTCGCTGCCGCCGGAGTGACGCCGCGGATAGAGGTGCGTGGCCTCGTGGGAACCAATTCGACGCTGCGCGTCCGGTGTGGCGATGGATTCAGCGTGGTCGGCCTTCTCGCCGACAAGAAGGATTGGAGCACGACCGCCACCTTCGCCATACCTAAGGAAGGGTACGTGTACGAGGTCAACAAGGGGCCGCTCGGCAAGGTCAAGGAATGGACTGCGCCGCTGACGCCGCCGCTCAAGCTCTACTCGGTTTTCGAGAAGGAGGCGTCGGCGCCTGCCGCCACACTTTCCGCGAAGGTCGCGCCCCGCGGGTACTCGCTCACGCTCGATCTCGCCGCTGTCGACAAGGGTGCGGTGTTGCTTGTGCGCTTGCTTGGTCCCGATGGCGGGATCGTAAAACTCAGAGACCAGGTTGTCACCGTGAGGGAGCGGAATACTGCGCTTGCATTGCCGTTCGCCTACACCGACACGCCGGGGGACTACATCCTGCTCGTGCGTGACATCCGCACTGGCCTCGAAACCACACTGCCTGTGAGGGTTGAATAAATGAGAAGCGCGGTGGTCATAGCTGTGATAGCTTTGTCCCTTGCCGGCGGTGTCGTAGCCGCGGCCGATGGCACGCGCATGGATCTTGCCCGCGGGAAAGTCGATCACGACGGGACTTTCTGCGAGACCGTCGACAGGAAGTTCCATCTGCCGGGAGCGAAACTGTGGCTGTTCACCGTCCTGAGCCCTGAAGGCGGGGGGATTCTCATTCCGCAGAAGAAGTGGGGCGACTTCTTCCTCGGTCTCGAATTCGGACGCGGACCGGGCACGAACGGCGGATGGAGTTTATGGAACTTTTTTTCGCTTACAGGAAAACTTGGCGGCAAGAGTTTCTCCATCATGAACCGTTCGGATCCGGTCCAGGCGTTCGCCTTGGACGCCTCGGGGATTGCCATCGCTTCGATTCTGTGGCCTTTGCCTGCGGAGACTGGCGCGCCGCCGCCGCCCGCCACCTCGTTCCGTCTCACGGCCGTGAAGCTTCCCTCGCATGCGAATTGGATTTTTTTCAAAGCGGAGCTGAAGGGGGGAGCCGACATAGATTCTATCACGCTGGCGTGCTATCCCGGCAATGCGAACACCCCACCCGAGCGCGAGCGGGTCGTGATGACGCGCGAAGCCGAGTTCAACCTCACTAAACAAAACTACGAGTTCGCTCCGAAGAGCCCCGGCATGATGCTCACAAGCCTGTTTGTTCATGAGTCGGACGCCTGTCTGGTGGTGTGCGAGAGCGAAAAGGTGAGGCTTGTCACTCTTCCCAAGAACGCCCAGGGGATCTCGCTCAACCTCACTTTCGCACCTGGAGAACACTCATTCACTTTCGCCCTTGGCCACTTGAACGACATGGCTTCTCCGAAAAAGGAGGCGGCCATGTTTCTTCAGGAGACGCAGGACAATATCCGCACGTTTCTCGGCTCCATCGATTGGAATCCGAAACTGGAGGGGTCCGACTCCATACTCAGCCGGCTTGACGCGCTCTTCAAGGACTGGGAGGCGCTCGGCCTACCCGACACACCTGCAAAGCGCGTCGAGGCGGAGAAGCTTGCGGGTGAGTTGCGCGCGGCCTCCGGGGACTTGCCATCGACCGTCGACGCCATGGCGAAGATCCGTGCGTTTAAAGAGGGCATGGTAAAAGAGGGGCTGGAGGCGTTCAAATAGCGTGAGCGGAAGCGGTGGGTGTGTAGATCAATATGAGGGATGCAATATGAGTAGTGAGATGAGATGAAAAAGAAGATTGCCATGGTTGGCGCTGGCTCAGGTTTCACACTTTCGATTGCCAGAGAGTTGGCAGCCCATGATTTGTTCGATGGATGGGAGTTCAGCCTGATGGACATCAGCGCGGACAATCTGGGGAAGATGGATGAAAAGGTGAGGCGGATTTTAGCCGATGCGCCGTGGAAGGTCACAACGACGCGCACCACGTCCCTTGAGCAGGCGCTTGATGGGTGCGGCTACGTGATCACCTCGTGCGAGCCGAAACGCTACGAGAACTGGGCCAAGTATCTTGGCATGCCCGAGCGCTTCGGGGTTTACCAGGTCAAAGGCGAGAACGGTGGTCCGGGAGGCATGATCCATGGAATGCGGAACATCTCCATGTTCATGGGGATTGTGGCGGAGATGGGAAAACGCTGCCCCGATGCGTGGCTGATGAATTTCACCAATCCGATGTCAATACTCTGCACGTATTTCAAGAACTGCGCCAACGTCAAGGCACTGGGGTTCTGCCATCAAGTGCATGGCTCGTTTGGGGTCATCGCCGAGATGATTGGGATGGAACCTGGAGAACTGGAGGTGGTCTCGGCTGGCGTGAACCATTTGAACTGGTTGTTCGATGTCAGAAGAAAAGGAACCGGGAAGAGTTGCATGGCCGAGTTCCTGGAGAAGGTGCGGGGATCGAAATACTGGCATGAGCGCTTCGAGTCCGTTCCTGAGCAGAATTTCACTTTGGAGGTGTTGAACACCTTTAACATGTACCCCGTCGGCTACGATGATCACATCATCGAGTACATGCCTTTCTTCTGGGAACGGGACGAATGGCCGCGGCACGGCGTCAAAGCGTTGACGGAGTTCTATGCGAAGCTCGCCGCCACAACGCGCCAGGAGGTGAAGGCGCAGCAACTTCTCGGACAGGAGTACGCTCAGCCGCCATTTCCGCGGGACAGCAGTCATCCGTACTATGCGGAGAAGCCGTGCCAGGTCGTCGTCGCTCTGGAGACGAACACGCCGACCTACTTCGACGCGATCAACATCAAGAACAACGGGGCCATCACCAATCTGCCGGATGATGTCATCCTTGACGTGCCCGGACTCGCCGTCGGCGGCAAGGTGCGCAGCGTCCATGTTGGGGAGCTGCCCCCGGGACCGTTGGAGATTTGCCGACGCCAGACCGCGCTGCACGAGATGATCGTCAGGGCGACGGTCGAAGGTGACGACAGCCTGGCCGTCCAGGCGCTGTGCCTGGATCCGTACGTGAGAAGCGTCACGCAGGCAAAAAACATCTGGCAGGCCTACAAGGCCGAATACCTCGATTATCTGCCGACATTCAAAAAGGGATGAAATTTTTTTTCGTTTACAGCTATACAACAAAATTGCATACAAAGGAGTTGGAGAGTGAAAAGCAACATCAAAGTCGCAGTGCTTGGGCTTGGCGGAATGGGCGGCACGCATGTGGGAGCGGCGAAGGCGTCGCCGTTCGTCTCGTCGATCATTGGCTACGAGCCCACGAAAGAGCGGGCCGAGCTACGTGGTAAGGAATTGGGAATTCCCGCCACGCACGACTTGGACGCTATTCTCGGTGATCCAGAGGTCAAACTCGTCTACATTGCGGCAATCAACTCCGTTCATGCGGAGTTGACCGCGCAGGCCCTCCGCGCCGGCAAAGCCGTGCTGTGCGAGAAGCCGCTGGGCGAGACGCTTGAAGAGGCCCGCGCAATGATCCGCGCCGAGAAGGA
>CAYTFM010000197.1:13425-17116 GCA_964436735.1 uncultured Victivallales bacterium
TGAAAGTGAAGGAGTGGATTGACGCCGGACTCATCGGCGATGTCGTCAACTCGCACTGCCGCTACTACTGCAGCGAGTTTCATCTCAAGGACACGTGGCGCAGTAAAAGCAAGGGCACCCTCATCGGCGAGAAGCTCTCGCATTACCTCGACCTCCAGCGCTGGTGGACGGCAAGCCCGGTCACAGAGGTCTATGCCATGAGCGCCCCCAACTCCGTCACCTACTTCAATCACCCCGACAACCACCAGATCAATTTGCGTTACGCAAACGGTGCCGTCAGCAATCTCAATTTCGTGATGAACATCGGCGAGACTGACCATACCGACCCGCTTCTTGAGATGCTTGAAAAACAATCCGACGACGGACATTGTCTGCAATATCATGTCTTCGGTACGAAAGGGGCGATCGAGACGGATGTTTTCCGCCGCCGCATGCGCCGTTGGGAATTCACTGACAGCCCGAAACAGATCGTCAGCAAAATCGTCGAGCGGATCAGCTTTCCGAGGGAAGACGACCAGAAGTGGTTCCACAGCACGCACGAGCAGAACCTGCGGATCGCCGAACTGGTGGCCAAGGGGATGAATCCTGATGTCCCGGCCTCAGACGCCTACGAGACCATGAAGACGGGCTTCGCCGCCGAGATCTCAACGAAGGAGAAGCGCGTTGTGCGCATGGACGAGGTCGTGTGACGCTGGAAACACTCCGAAAACACTCCGAGGGTGAGGTGCTAGGGGCGGGATGATTGCCAGGGGAGAACGGCTTGCTGGCAGACTCCCGTCGGACGGATTGTTTATTGTCTTGAGAGGGGGCATTCGGAGTCGATGGGGAGGGCGGGATGATTGCCAGGGGAGAACGGCCTGCTGGCAGACTCCCGTCGGACGGATTGTTTGTGATGTGGAGGACAATTCAAGACAAAAAGAAAATCTGGGAGGCATAATAGATGTATACGAAAAACTGTGCTCCTCACACGCGACACCTGAATCGAGCGCGTCGCCAGATTTTCAGCCGGACCATTAACAATTCGATGAGGGTGGAGACAAACGCCTTCACCCTCATCGAATTGTTAGTGGTCATCGCCATCATCGCGATCCTCGCCGCCATGCTTCTGCCGGCGCTGAAGAATGCGCGGGAGTACGCCAAAAGCGTTCTGTGTGTGAACAACCTCAAGCAACTCCACAATGCGACCATCATGTATTGCTCAGACTTCAACGATTATTTCCCCTACAACAACAATCTGCCGCTCGCATATCAGTGGTTTAATCTGCTGAATGCGATGGATGGGGGAAGTCATCCTCTCGGCTATGAACCTTTCCTGTATCACAAGGGATGGACGAAGACGGAGGGCAATCCCTATTTCTGCCAGTCAAACAAAGCCGATTGCAGCGGGGGAAGCGCGGGATGGACCAATTACGCGATCAACACGAACCTCACAACCATCAAGTTGAGTCGCATAACGAGTAGTCCGATCGTGGTCTACATCGACTCATTTGCGCCGCCAACCGGGACATGGTACGGGAACGCCGGTTCCCGTTGGACGAATCCGTGGCAACAGCAATGGCCCGTGCATGGCAACAACCAGAACATGGTGAACATCGATGGATCGGCGCGATCCGCCGGGGTCTCTCCCCGCGGAACGAATGTCGGGTCAGATTGTGGCGACATCAAGGCCGAGTGGTTTGGGAAAGGCTCGATTTATTGATTGATGTCTGGCGCGGAGAAGACGTTCACCTCCATGTGCATCCGCCTAATGTTCTTGCATAGCGGCTTCCGGACAAGTAAAATCTTCGGCAACGAAATGGTATTTTACAGGAGACGCATATGCGCGCGCCGTTTTCCGTTTATAGCACGTGGGGATTGCAGGACGAGTTGGGGGACAAGGTTGAACTGAGCGAGGCGCTCGCCCGGAAGGCCTTGGAGTCGTTGCGCCGCTGGCGGGACGAGTTCGGTGTCCAGCAGGATTATTTCGCATTGGACGCCTTTTGGTTCGATCCGATCAAGGGGTATCGCCATTTCAAAAAGCCGCATTGGCCGAACGGGTTCGACCCACTGGTGGAGGACATCCTCGCATTGGGCATGACGCCGGGACTGTGGTACAGCACGAATGGTTCAATGCTGCAGGTTCCCGAGTGGCAGGAGAGCTTGGCGGCTGGCGGCGGCAGCTACAGTCTCGCCGATGGGCCGTACGCCGACGAGTTGCAGGGTTCCCTCATCCACGCCGCCGAGAAATGGAATGTCCGTTTCTTCAAATTCGACTTCGCCAATTTTTTCGCCGCCGCGGCGTGGTCGAAGCGGGCGCCTGAGGAGACGTATCGCCTGAGCGTCGCGCGGTTCAAGGCGATGCTGCGCGAGCTCCGCGCCCGGTTCCCCGACATCTGGGTCATCACGCATTGCGGATTCGCCCGCAACCATGGCTTGTCGACGCCCGGTTCCCCCGAGCTTCTGGCCACCGATCCGGCGCTGCTGGAGGCGGTCGACGCCACTTTCTCCGCCGATCCGCAGCCATGGGATGTCCCACAGACCGCGCTTGTCCGCAACATCGATCTCTTCCAGGATCACCAGGTGTGGAAGATGCATGCTGAGGGATTCCCAATGCGCCGCGTCGAGGACCATGGCATCATCGTCGGCACGACGAACACCTGCTTCTACCGTGGCCGCGCGGGTTTCCGGCGCAGCCATCTCGCCCAGCTTGCGAGGGGAGGCGGCCGTGACATGATCTATGGCGATCCCTCGCTGCTGGTCGACGCCGACCTGGTCTATCTGCGCAAGGCGCGGGAGTTGTTCTTCGATGCGTGCAACCGGCAACTCACCACCCGACTCGCCGGAGGCGAGCCGGGCGTTGCGCCATGGCATGCGTTCATTACCGGTGGTGGCGCCCGAGGTCTGTGCTACGTGGTGAATCCGCAACCGAGCCCACAGGTGGTCACGATCAGCATCCCCTGTCTTTACGACGCCCGACTTCTGTTTTATGATGGTGTCGATCGACCGGCGGTGCAGTCACAGCCGGACCAGCTTGCCATTCATCTTGGGCCCGAGCAGATGGCGCTGGTTGGATTGGGCGATTATGCCGACGCCGCGTGGGATCTCGGCGCGGAGGCCGACTCCAATCTGCCGCGGGGCATGCGGCTGGCTCCGATCCGATTCGTGCCGGAAAATGGGCGGCTGGTTGGGGAATTGACAGAGACGTTGCCGTCGGATTGCATGCTGCATGTCGTGGTCGAAGTCCGCGACCATCCGGCGACGGGAATTTGGTCGCAGCCGCACCGGTTCGGCGGACAGAACACGCATGACACGGACGACATGACGCCGAAGACGCACGAGTTGGTGGCCATCCGCGCCTTCAAGAATGGTGTTCCTCTCGAACCGATTGGACGTGTGCCGGACGTTCCGGTCTGGTCGGGCATCTCATGGGTGGCGGCCACGTTCCGCGCGGACGCGACGCTGCGGATCGAGATCGAGCAACACCTTCCCGAGCCGAAGCGCTTGATGGTCAGTGCCTATGTGCTTCATCGTTTTGAATTGTTGTTTTTATGATTGGTTGTTTTTGGGTTAAAATCCCCACGGCCTTGTGCCGTGGGTGAATGAAATCAGTTGGCTACATACGTGTACGAAAACCTCCCCGTCCCCGCGGCGCAAAGCGCCGCGGGGACGGGGAGAGGGGATGTGGTTGGCGGGGTTGTTTGTGATCTTGCGC
>CAYTFM010000198.1:0-16973 GCA_964436735.1 uncultured Victivallales bacterium
ATTCCTCAAAATCTTCGCAACCAAAATTTAAGTTTTCACCCTTATAGAGTATAACATGCGTACAACGCTGTAAAAGTTGGACAACAACACCGACAGTACGCTGACGGTGGTGAATGAACTTCATATAATTCAACCTGTCAACCTCACGGCCATCCTTGCGCCCCCCGGCCCCGCAGATCAATGGAAGGGGATTGCGAAAGGTTCCCGAGTGGCCACCGACAAAACCAGATGGATAGCCGACATGACCCTGGAGAAGCACTCATGAAGAAATCAGTGGCACTGACGATCGCCGGGAGCGACAGCGGGGGAGGCGCCGGTATTCAGGCGGATCTGCGGACCTTCGCGGCGTTGGACGTCTTTGGGCTCAGTGCGATCACCGCGCTGACCGCGCAAAATCCGTTCGAGGTCAGAGGGATACATCCCGTTCCCGCGGCGATGGTCCGCCTGCAAATCGAGACGGTGCGCTCGGCATTCACGATCGGCGCGGCCAAGACGGGGATGCTGTTCGACGCCGAGATCATCACGGCCGTCGCAGACGCCCTCGGCACTCTCCGCCCTCCCCTGCCCCTGGTCGTCGACCCGGTGGCGATCTCCACCTCCGGGGCGAAATTGCTTAAAGACGACGCCATCAAAGCCCTCGTCAAAAAGATATTCCCGCTGGCCGCCTGGATCACGCCCAACGTGAGCGAGGCGGAACTGTTCACGGAGCAACGTATCACCAGCATAGCGGATGCGGCACAGGCGGCAACCGAGATGTCCCGCACATGGGCGTGCGGCTGCGTGGTGAAAGGCGGACACCTTGAGGACGACGAGGCGGTCGACGTCGTGGCGTTTCAAAACAAGCTGTTCACGCTTTCTTCGCCGCGGGTCGAATTGTCTGAACCGGCTGTCGCACACGGCACGGGCTGCACCTTCAGCGCGGCGCTCGCCGCGTCGCTGGCGAAGGGGATGACCTGGAAGAAGGCGTTGATCGCCGCGAAGAGCTTCGTGCTCGCCTCGCTCGCAGGAGCCGTCACCGTCGGTCCGAAAACCCGCGCCATGTTCCCGCCGAAAGCCCCATCAGTCCCCCACAAGATCTCATTCCAAAGTTTTTCCGGCAAGCCTGGGAAACGTTAGGCGGCTCCGAAGGGCCGTCGTCCCCTACTGCTTTCCCGAGACGCTCCACGACACCAGGCTGGTGGCCCCGTCCTTGGTCAGCTTCGTCTTCTTCTTGCCGGAGTAGGTGATCGAGAAGTCGGTGCTCGCCTCTCCGAAGGAGACAGTGCCCTCGATGCTGCCGGTGACCGCCGGCGGAGAGTCCGTGGCGTTCGAGAGATCGACAATGTTGGTTCCCTGGGCGGTCAGCGGCGAGTCCAGCAGCGGCTTGCCGACAGCCTTGACCTGCATCACCCCTTTCTTGTCCCAGGAAAGGGTGATGGTCTGGGTGACGACCTCCTTGTTTTTCGTCTCGTCTGTCTCCCACACCTGGAACGTGGCGCTGCCGCCTTTCGTCGGTGTGGCGAACTTCTGCTTAACGGCCTCGCTGAGGATGGCGGTGAAGGTGTAGTCGTTGCCGACGGTGAGGTAGAGCGCCGTGGTGCCGTCGATCATGGAGAGGTCGAAGTCGGTTAGTTGCACCTTCGCGCTGAACAGGTAGGTGTCCTTCGTCGACACGTAGTATTGACCTGTTGCCTTGTCGCACTTGTAGCTCTCGGAATGGGTGGAGTTCATCTGCGACTTGACCAGCGTGCCAGGGGAGCCTTGCGTGAAGCTCGCCGTGATGGTCATATCGCTTGTCACGTTCGAGACGGTGAGAGGATTCTCCTTACCAGTGTGGTCCCCGCTCCAGCCGGCGAAGGTGTAGCCGGAATCGGGAACGGCTGTCACCGGGGTGCAACTCGCGCCTGATTGAACTATCTGCGATGTCGTCCCCGTCAGCGTTCCGCCTTCGTCGGCGACGAAGGTTACGGCGTAGGAACCGGCGGGCTTCTGGGTGAAGGTGGCGGTCACGGTGGCGGCGCCGGTCAAGGTCACCGTCGTGGTGGCGGAGGACGCGCTGCCGAAAGAGGCGCTGGCGGCGGGGCTTGCGCTCCAGTTTGTGAACGAATAGCCGGTGGCGGCGGTGGCGGTGATGGCCGTCGACGCGCCGATGGTGACCGTCGACGCGCCTGTCGGCGTGGTCGAACCGCCGCCTGTCGGTGAGACCGCCATCGTGAGGGTGCAGGTCGTCGTCGCCGACGATGCGACGAAGTCCTTGCCGGTCACGGCCGCGTCGGCGATGGTCACGCTGTGGCTGGCAGGTGAGAATGCGTAGCCCGTCAAAGTGGGTGTCACGGTATAGGATCCGTTGGCGAGCCCGGTGAGGCTGTACGCGCCGTCGGCACCGCTGGTCGCGGACGCGGTGCTTGCGCCGGTCAAGGCGATCGCCACGCCCGCCTTCACGGCGCCGGAGACCGTCCCCGAGATGGAGTAGGAACCGCCGCCGCCTGTCGTCCACGGGTCGAACAACACATGGGCGGAGACCTTGTTTCCTTTGCCAGTCTTGTTGTTGGGGTCGTTGTAGGGGCCTGAGGCGTCACCCCACCAGTTGTTTCGGGCATCGACATCGACCGTCGTGCTTTCGTTGAGCACGCCCCATTCGGTGTTCTGTTCGATCTTGCCGCCGCTGATCACGAGTCCCGCGGGCGGACTGGACACCTTCACCCCCTGCGTGTTCTGGGTGAAGGTGTTGCCGGTGATCGTGTGCGTTCCCGTGCTTTCATAGAGACGGAGTCCGGCCCCCTCCGTATTGCTGATGATGTTGTTCGCGAGGGTCAAAGCTCCCGTGCTGCTCTTGTAGACCCCTGCGCCGTTGTAGTACCCTGCGTACAGGATCTGGCAGTACTGGATGTCCGCGGCTCCCGCGTACTGTAGACACACCCCGCCCCACCAGCCGGCCTGGGCGGTCGTGCCCGTAAGGATGATGTTGGACGCGGCCGTGCCCACCGCCGAAAGGGTCCCCTCGATGTAGAGGGTCGCCCCCTGAGGGAATTTCACCGTGGTGCCGGGCTTGATGGTCAGGGAGCCTCCCGACTTGATCGTGTAGGGGCTCCCCGTCCCCAGGGTGATAAAGTACGGACTTTGCAGTCCCCAGACGGCTTTCTCGCTCGTGGTGTTGGAGCCGGTGTCGACGAGCACATCCGTGCCATTCCCGGTGTAGGTCGAGGTCGTGTCCTCATACGATCTTCCCAGCCCGATGATGACGCCAATCGTGCAAGTGGAGTAGGAGTTGTTGGCGAGGGTCAGGACGGTGGAGTCGCAGTAGACTTTCAATCCCGCCCCGGCGACGCCGCTGATGACGCAGTTCTTGACGCTCTGCGCGCCGGTGCCGCCCAGGTAGACACCCGACGTGTTGTAGTAGCCCGCATACATCACCTGGCAATACTGCATGTCGGCCGCGCCCGCGCCGGAGACGTACACGCTGTCCCAGAAGCCCGCCGTGGCGGTCGCGCCGGTGAAGATGATGCTGGCCGCGCTTGTGCCGACGGCGGAAAGAGTCCCCTGGATGTACAGGGCGGCGTGCGCGGGAAATTTGACGGTGGTGCCCGGCTTGATGGTCAGAGAGGATCCCGACTTGATCGTATAGGGACCTCCCGTCCCCATCGTGATCCAATA
Source organism: uncultured Victivallales bacterium (assembly GCA_964436735.1). Lineage (GTDB taxonomy): Bacteria > Verrucomicrobiota > Lentisphaeria > Victivallales > GWF2-38-69 > CAYTFM01. Next base: position 3,634 of record CAYTFM010000198.1, read on the forward strand.
CGGGCTCTGCACATTCCAGACGATGGTGCCAATGCCATACCCCACGCCGGTGTCGGCGAGCACATCGGTGGTGTTCGCGGAGTAAGTCGATGACGTGTCGTCGTAGGATCTTCCCGCCGCAATCCGCACCCCCGTCGTGCAGTTGGCGAACGAGTTGCCGCCGAGATAGGTCGTGGCGGCGGCGCTGTCGATGCGCAAGCCATCCCCGGCGACGTTGCTGAAGGAGCAGTTCTTGACGGTCATCGCGCCGGTACCGCCAAGGTATACTCCCAGCGCATTGACATAGCCCGCATACATAACCTGGCAATACTCAAGATCAACCGCGCCCGCGCCGGACACGAATATGCTGTCCCAGAAGCCTGGTGTCGCAGTGGTTCCGGTGAAGGTGATCTTGGCGTCCTTGCCGCCGACGGCCTTGAGCGTCCCATACACGTACATGTTCTTGCCACTGTCGAATTGGACCGTGACACCGGGATCGATGGTGAGCGTCACCCCGGCCTTCACGCTCACGTTGGATCCTGTGATGGTATACGGGCTGCCCGCCAACCCCCAGGTGGTGTCGACGGTGATGTCGGTCGCCATCGCGGACGCGGAGAGCACCATGATCGCCACCGCACAGGAAAGGCGCGTGAACAACTTCTTGCACATACCCACCTCGTGATAAGCGTTGGTCTTGTCACAGCATATGGTGTCTTTCTTATACCAGAAACAACGGTAATTCAAGCGCATGCGGCGGGTTTTCGCCTGGACCCCCAACAACATGCTCATCATGGCGGAAAGCTCAAAACGCATTACCTTATGCAAGGCACGAGCACCTCGGAGCATTCTGGTCCCAACACCGCAACCAAGAGGTTAACATGCATGCCGCGCATGGTTTGACAGCCGCGACGCATCGTCACGCGAAGAGACGATTGAAGCGAACCGTTTTCGCCTTGACTTTATGTGCCCATGTGATGGTGGCGCTGTTCTCCGTCACGGTGATCCACGCGCAGCAACGAACCGCCACGACCTCCCTGACGATCCTGCACACCAGCGACGAGCATGGCTGGCTCTCGCCCGTGCTGCTCAACACCACGACCATGTCGGGCGGAGCGGCGACGGTGATGGGGATGTGGAAAAGCGTGGAGGGGTATCCCTCTGCGTCCATCATCGCCCTGAGCAGCGGCGACAACTGGACCGGCCCCGCGCTCTCGACCAGCTTCAAAGGCAAACCGGTCGTCGAGGTGATGAACGCCATGGGCTACCGCGCCGCCGCCGTGGGCAACCACGAGTTCGACTTCGGGCGCGCCGTCCTCGCACGCAACCGCGCCGCCGCGCGCTTCCCCTTCCTGTCGGCGAACGCGACCACTGCGGATGGCAAAGCGGTCGACTTCGCCGTCCCGTACACCATCATCGAGGCGGCGGGGATCAAAGTCGGAATCATCGGTCTTTCCTGGCGCGGCACGAAGTCGGCATGCTCCCCGGAGATCGTCAAGGATCTCGTCTTCAACGATTACGAGCCGACGCTCCGGACCTACGCGCCCGAGGTCAGAGGCAAGGGGGCGACCGTCGTCATTGTCATTGGGCATGTGCCGTCAGCAGAGCTAAAAGCGTTGGCCGAGCGGATCCAGGATCTGTCGATTCCTTTGATGCTCGCCGGCCACAGCCACCAGCAGGTACAGGCGCAGGTCGGTGCCACCTGGATCGTGGAATCGGGAGAGCACCTGCACTCCTACAGCCGATCGGATCTGCGCGTCGACACGGCGTCAGGGAAAGTCACGGACGTCGCGACCAAGATCGTCAAAGTAGAGTGGCCGAAGGACGCCGCGCCTCCCGCCGCCCCCGATCCCGCCATCACGACGATCATCGAGAAATGGCAGGCGAAAGCCGGCCCGGAGTTCAGCAAGACCATCGGCTACACGAAGGAGGGCATCATGCGCCCCTGCCCGCTGTACAGTCTCGTGACCGACGCCTGGCTGAGGTCATGCCCCGAAGCCGATGTCGCCCTCTCGAACATCGGCGGCTTCCGCCAGAACATCGCCCCCGGCCCCATCACCATGGGGGACATCGTCGGCGTGATGCCGTTCGAAAACACGCTTTACCTGGTCTCGCTCACCGGCGCGCAGCTTCTCGAGGACCTGGCTATCGGCGGCGTGGCGGCGGCGGGAGTGAGGAAGCTACCTGACGGCGCGGTCTTCCTGCTGAAAACCAGCCAACCAGTCGACCCGGTGAAGTCATACACGGCAGTGATAAACAACTTCATGTACAGCGGCGGCGATGGGTTCCCCTTCAAACGGCAGGATCCGAACGGCCGCGACACGAAGGTTAATTGGCGACAGCCAGTGCTCGACTGGATCGTCTCGCAAAACTCGTCGCCCTCTGCACCCATCGACGACAAGCTCGATCCCGTCCCCCGCGGCTTCGAACAGCGCGCGCCACCGCCGCAATAGATTGCGAGTCGGCGCGCATTCGTTCGCAACTGCGTCCCGGAGGCCGGAACGCGCCAACACTGTATGAACGCCTTGTGGAGCGACCGTGTCCCCGCCAACGTGGAAACCACCTCCCAGTGGCGATTGGGTTCCCTCAGCGTTATAGTAGAAGGCTCTCCGACACGAATTCGACAATACGCTTTATCGAGGGAGGTCACAATGTCGAGGTTTCATGGAAGGAACTCTTTGGCCGCCACGCTCGCCGCGCTCGCATTCGCCGCGGGAACGCACATGTCGCAGGCGAAACCCGCCACCCCACGGGAGATCATCGTCAGACAACCGGACGGGGAGGCGATACGCTGCACCCTCAAGGGTGACGAGTTCGTCCACTGGTATCAGACGCAAGGCGGCTACGCGTTTGTCAGGAATCCCTCGACAGGCTTGTGCGAATACGCCACCCTCGGCCCCCAAGGGCTGCGCCCCACGGGACTCGTCGTCGGCGCCGCCGACCCCGCCGCCAGCAAACTTCCCAAGGCAGCCCAGTTTGCCGCTGGCATCCGCGCGCTGAAAGCGGTGAAAGCCGCCGCGCTGCGCAAGGCGGTCCACCCCAAGCCGCCCTACACGGGGACGAAGAAGATGCTGGCCATCCTGGTGAACTTCGCCGATACGACCACGACCTACACGCGGGCTGACTTCAACGGAATGATGAACACCGTCGGCTATGCCGAATATGGTCTCCAAGGCTCCGTCAAGGATTACTTCAAGGAAGTGTCCTACGGCGCCTGCGACGTGGAGGTCGTGCTCACCGACTGGGTGAAACTGCCGAAAAACCTCTCCTTCTATGCGGGGAAAGACGGGACGGAGAATGCTGCCGAGATGATCCGCGACGCCTGCGTCATCCTTGACCAGCAGGGGTTCGACTTCAAGGCGCTGGACCTCGATGGCGACGGCATTATCGACGTCTCCCCCTCGGTCATCCACGAAGGCGGCGACGCGGCGGCGGGAGAAGAGGGGCAGATCTGGTCGCACGCCGGGGAGCTCGATCCTCAACTGGTGGTCCAGGGCGGCGCGGTCAAAATCCCCTCCTACCACACCGAACCGGAGAAACGCGACAACGACCCCCTCAAGGGACTGGAGGGCCCCGCCGTGTTCTGCCACGAGATGGGACACGCCATCTTCGACCTCGACGACCTCTACGACACCAGCAGCGCCTCCGAAGGCGTCGGCGAATGGTGCATCATGGGATCAGGCACGAACGTCGAGGACGGCATCCGGCCGCCGCATTACTGCGCCTACTTCAAACAAAGACTCGGCTGGGCAACAGTCGTCGAGTTGACCGAGGCGACGAAGAACGCAACCGTCCCGACCATCTGGAACACCTCCAAGAACGCCATCTTCAAGATCAGCAGCGGCATGAACCCAAAAGAGTTTCTGCTCATCGAGAATCGGCAGCTGAAAGGCTTCGACGACAAACTGCCCGGCGCCGGACTGCTGCTCTGGCACGTCGACGAGTCGCTCAAGCCGCTCGAGGAGTCGAACTCCTCCAACGCCGACCGCTACCACTACATGGTCGGACTGGTCCAGGCGGACGGCAAGTGGGATCTCGAAAACAGCGCCAACGCGGGCGACGCCGGCGACCCCTATCCGGGCTCGACCAGCAACAGGACGTGCGGCCTCGTCTCCACGCCCAACAGCGACAGCTACTGGGGCAAAAGCGGCATCTCGATTGAAGACATCAGCGACTCGGGCGACACCATGAGCTTCAGCCTCGACCTGCAAGCCTTCATCCAATGCGCCACCGGCGGCGAGTTCCAGGTCCCGGTCGAGGAGGGCATGGGGGGAACCAAGCCGAAGGTCTACCTCGTCGACGGCTCCGGCAAGAAAGTCCAGGCGAAAGTCCTCTCAACCGCCACCGACAAGATCACCTGCGCGTGGACGGCCAAGAAACCCGCCGCCGGCAGCTACGACCTCTACGTCGACACCAAGGAAGGAGACCCCGTCAAGTCGTCATCACTCTTCTTCCTCATGGAACCCAAAGCCGCCTTCCACACCTTCGAGGCGTCGACCGCCGAGGGCGCGTTCACGGGCGCGTTTCTGGGCGACGGCTCGCAAAAGCCGACCGTCTCGCTGGGCTACGAACTGGACGGAAAGAAGAAGGAGCTCAAAGCGACGCTGACAAAGGCCGGCAGCTACGCCAAGGAAGTCAAATACAAGCTTTCCGCCTCGAAGCTGCAAAAGCTTATCACAGGCGGAGTGACGGAGGCGACGATCTCGCTCAAGACGCCACTCGGCCAGGTTGACAGGGTGATCGCGCTCTCAGAAGACGCTGGCGAGGAATGATCCGCGCCTCAGCCCTAACCGATGCAGACTGAATTCGGCATAGCGGGTGACGCGGTTTCATCGCTGGCGGTGAGCGTCAAAAGCGGCTGGGACGTGCGCGCCGACGCCAGCTACGACGTGCCCCGCCGCGAACCGCGCCCCCACGGACTCGTCGCCTGTCGCACGACCGATGGCGAAGGATGGTTGCAAAGCTGGACAGGCAGAACGTTCCAGCTTCCGCCCGGCAGCCTGCTCATCGTCGAGAACAAAGAGATCAAGCACTACCGCTGCCCAGGATCACAATGGGACTTCTGGTGGTTCGAATTTTCCGCATCCGGAATGCTCCCCTTTCCAACGGCCGTACCTGTCCCTGTCCCCTTGGACAGCACCGACGCCTCGACCGTGGCGGAGATCCTGAGCCTTTTGCAACGCACCTCCCCCCAGGCGTGGGCGCTGGCCTCGGCGTCGCTCTCGAGACTTCTGCACCTGTGGAGTGCCCGCTGCGAACACGGCTTCGCGCAGTCGCCTCACCAGGACGCCATCGACAAGCTCATACGCCTGATGCACAAGCACCCCGACGGCTCTCTCACCGTCCCGAGAATGGCGGTGACGGCGGGACTGAGCCAGTCGCGCCTCCGTCAGGTGTTCCATGCGGCGACAGGTATCGCGCCAAAGCGGTTCTATGTCGAACTGCGCCTCGACAAGGCGCGGGAACTGTTGCGCCAAGGCATGACCGACGTCGCCGGCGCGGCCGATCAATTCGGTTTCTCCAGTCCTTTCCACTTCAGCAAGGCGTTCTCCGCCCGCTTCGGCCACCCGCCCTCACGAGTGAAACCCAACGTGAAACGTTGAACCGGACACCGCAGCCCCCTCTGCAGTTCCATTTTCAGACTTTTCTGTCATGGAAAATGTTCTTGTCGCCCGCCGCGGCTCGGACAAGTTCACCACGGCGAATCTTTTCGACCTCGCCCTCCAACATACGCATGGGGTTCACGCCTGAAGTGGAGGGCGAGGCCTGTCCGAGCCGCGGGAAAAGGGCACATGCCATTTCCCCAAAGCCCGGCGTATGCGCGGAGGGCGGGTAAGGAAGTCTGATTTCACGACATCCGCGGCGCCGCCTTATTCCGCCAGGATCATGAGCGGCCAGACGTGCGGCTTATAGTCGCAGTGGCTGCCCTGTTCCGTAGCGGTGTCGATCCCTTTCCAGACCACCTTGCCGTCCTGATGGTCCTTGTCGTGGAGATAGAGGGCGAACCCCGCCACAAAACCTTTACGAAGCACGATCGGATCGATGTACTTCTGGGCGAACACGATGGTGTAAGCATACCCTTTCTCAGTGCGCTGGAAATCGCAGATGATCCCCTTGGCGGCCTGTTCCTTTGTCGGCATGCTTAAACCGCCCGCGAACTGCCAGTTGACCTCCCGCAGACGATTGACCATCCCCGGGCCGGACGCGCCGTTCTTTCCGTGGGAGAAGTCATAGCGGTAATCGTCGTTGTCATAGGTCCTGGAAAGGTTGGCCCTCCCGTTCGCTCCGCAGTCGAGATAGACTTCCAGGCAGCCATCATGGGCATAGAGACGGGTTTCGGAGCCCCCCTTCTCCCATTCCTCCGGGAACGTCAGGAACTCGTCGTCGTCCGCCTCGACACGGAGATAGAGATTGTCTTTGTCCCAAGCGGCTTTGAAGTTCGCCTCCACGTCGCCTTTATAGCCCGCCTTGACATCCTTCCCGACGTGACGGTTGCGCATGGGGATTGCGGGGATTTTGCTCCAGTCCGGCATGCCGCCGCATTTCGGGACGAAGAAATAGTCCATTTCCCACTGGCTTTCATGGAGAGGGCCCTTCGAGGGCTGGACCGCGAAATCGTTGTTCCATCGGTACATCTTCCCGAACTCGCGTCCCTGGTTCGAATCGGGAATGGCGATCTGTTTTTCCGCGGAGGGCGCGATGTCATACTCGACCTTCGTCTTTTCGATGGAGATGGTCCCCTTCTGCTCTTTCCCGGTGAGGTTCTTCACGGTCGCGACGACAGTGCCTTCCAAAGTCGGGGCCATGGAGACGGATAGAGAGGATCCTGCGTCGTCGGTCGTGGCGCTTTGCAAAGCCTTCGCGAGTCCTGCGACGTCTTTGGCCTTGATGAAGAGCGGCGCCGGAGTCAGTGGAACACGCGTAACCCCATCCGGTCCGGGCTTGAGCGAGCGCGCGCACCCCATCAGGTCGTACCCCTCCACCTCCTGTCCGAATGTGACATCAAGCACGGGGCCAGCCTTGAGCCCGTTCTCGACGTCGTGATTGACGCACCAGACCGGCGCGATGGCGGTCCCGTCCTTTAGTTCGAAGACATAGCCGCGGATGCCGCGCGCCGGGCGGGCGTCAGCGTAGTATTTGACCCACGGCATCAGATGTCCGATCGTGTTGGCCGCCTTGCACATCAGGATCGGCGTCAGATTCAGGTCTATGAGTGGGTGCGTCCAGAGGTTTGTGGACTGGACCTTGGGCCAGTATTTAAGACAGATGATCCAGATTCTGGCGGCGCTGCCCGCGTGGATGAATTCCCGGTTCCCGATGTCATATGTCGGCGAGCCGCCCTTGCGGTAGCTGTCGCTCCAGTCCCCCGCGCCCCATTCAGGAATCCTCACCCACGGCGCATTGAACAACTCCGTGAAAAAGATCGGCGTGTCGTCGCGGTAGCCGTTGCGTTTCATCTGCTCGACCAGGCGCGCCGTCTCCTCGTCGAGGTCGTAGGCGCTCAGGGTCCCTTGGTCGATGTCCCAGTACGGATGCACCGACACCGCGTCGTACTTGAAGCCCGCCTTGTTCGCCGCCTTCAGGTAGCCTTCCATGGGATGGAAACCGCGGAGCGTGGAATACCCGCTGGTGCCGTTCGTCGGCGTGACGATCGCATTCGGGTTGGCGCGCTTGGCGCCCTTGTAGAAGGCGTGCTGTGCCTTGCAGTACTCGTCGAAACGCCCGCTACCGGGAAGGCCGCTGCCCTCCTCCTCGTTGCTCATCGCGAACGAGAACGCGGCTTGCGGGTTCTGCGCTTTCACAAACTCGTACGCTTCCTCTTCGATGATCCGCTCCATATCCGGCGTGACCTCCTTCCAGTCGTGGAGGTCCTTCATGAACGGAGCCTTGGGGGTGGTTTTGTACGTGTAGACGAAATTGGTGACGCCATATTTCTGCTGCAGCTTCTCACTGACGCCATACGGATTGCATCCCCAGCTTGTCGACCCAAAGCCCCATTCCATCATCTTCCGCGCGTAGCTATCGCTGCGGGATATATGGCCGTAACCGGCATGGGTACCGACGACGCGGCGAGTCTCGTGTGTGTTGGCAAGCGGGGCCATGACGGACAGGCGCGAATACTGGACATAGGGATTGAAGCCGGGCACATCGATATTGGCGCGGACCACGAAAATGCCTTCATCGAGCCGTTTCGGATCGAGCGGCAGCTCGAGTTTCTGTTCGCCGTCCGGCCCGATGTTCACTTCGAAGGAACCGGCATAGACTGTTTCACGGTACGCGTTCCGGACGCTGATGTCCACCTTGCCCGTTGTTCCGGGCATTCCGCTGAACACATAGCCCGCGCCAAGCGGCGTCCCCTTCACGACCTGGCAGTCCGGATCGGAGGTCACAAAGTTTCCTTCGACAGGCGAACAGATGAATTCCGTGGCCTTGTCCCCCTCCTCAAGCTGAATGCCGTCAATCAAGACATCTGTTCCGCAACTGCCCATCTGCAGATGGATGCCGGCGCCGTCCGCCACGAACGTCCTGGTGAAGCGCGTCCAGTCCTTGCCGACTTTGAACTGCGCCTCAGGCTTGTAGTTGTCGCCGAAGAAATTCCCGCACTGCTTGGGGCCGGTGAACTTTCCGCCTGTGGAGACACTGGAAAGCCCCACCGAGAAATTGACCGGATCCTTCGTGTTCGGAGCCTTCGCGTAAAGGCTGAGTGTGTAGGTTGTTCCGCTCATGAGCGCCATCGGTGACGACTTGATCGCAGCCGTGCCCGGTTGGATCGCCCGCAGGACCATCGCATGTGTGCCGAATTTGCCTTCAGGAACAATGTCATACTTCATTTCCGACTGGTACGGTTTGAAGTCGGCGGCACCCCCGTCCGTCCAGAACCAATAGCGCAGCCCCTGCTCGAAACTCGGGTTTGGCATGATGTTGCGCGTCGGATACTCCGGGACATGCAGGGCGTCGAGTTTCCAGAAGTCCATGCCGTTGGTCGGCGGCGGTGGCGTGATCTTGGCGACCTCGCTCTTTCCCAGGTCGATAACGACCTTGTCCTTGACCAGGCGCGTCGTGTTCATCCGATACAAGTTCCCTTCCACCGTGCCGTCATGCCCACCGAGTGAGACTTTGATCGCCGCGGCCGCCGCGCCGTCGGGATGCAGTTCGAGGTCCCCGGAAACGGGCATGCGTTTCTGCGTCGGATTCGCTTTCTCCCACGCCCGGAAGGTCTCGGAGTATTTCTTCCCGCCGAAAAACGCCGTTCCGTTTTTAAACCCCATCCAGAGATCCACGCCCCCGAACACCTTCGCCTGCTCCTTCATCTGCTCTTCCGTGATTCCAAGATCCCAGGCGACCTCAATAGCGCCATCCTTGTTGCCCATCACCGTATAGGAGAACTCCGCCGTCTTGCCGTCCGGCAGTCGATACGGTTTCACGAATGAGATCTTGCGCGACTGCTTGTCGATGGTCAGCGCGCCTTTGTTGCCGTCGCAGTCCGGGAACGGGTAGCCGAACCCGCCGTTGGGGCCGCTGAACGAGCCCCACCACGCGAAAGAGAGCGTCTCCTTGCCATTGACATTGACAAAGACGCGCTGGTCGTCCGTGGGGCGTTTAACGCTGCCGATGACCCGGACCGCCACCTGCTTGTTGCCGGAAACGAATTCCGCGTAATCGCAGACACGCGGCGGTTTCTGCCATTCCTGATACGTGAACTCCCCCGTCGTGAACACAGGAGTGATTCGCTCAACTTTCCCGGCCTCGTAGAGCGCCGGCGGATTCGGAGCCGACGGCAGGGAATCCTGTTCGAACATACGGCATCCAGGTAGGCATGCGGTTCCGAAAATGAACGCCAGGGCTGCCATTTCTATTTTGTTTCGGGATGACATAGAAAACTCACTCCGTTGTTTATGCTCTTGGTTACTACGTGACCGCGGCAAGCTATAAAATGAGACGCCCGTTGCGGCCGCGACTGCAACCACTCGCTCACGCTCGTGGCTCTGTTCGGACGCCGTGAACCGAGCCCCGACAATGAGGGAGAGGTTACCATAACATACCGTGCACCGACCACAGCACCAAACACCTCTTGAACGTGCTCTTCCAGAACCCCGCCCCCACGCGCAAATGGAACGCCCGCATTTTCAAGGGAAAGCCAAAACGTGACCGGGCGGGACGCCCGCGTTCCCAGATGGTGAAAAACTGTTCCTGGGGGGTTGACAAAAGAACAGAAATGGACTATAACTACATCGTTACAGTAATCGTTACAGTAAACATATTATCCGCAATAATCACAACCCGTCGGCCGTAAAGATCCGGTCGGCGTGAAAGGGGTTCCATGCGCTATGAGATGATGTTCCCACGGGATATCAGGAAGGCCATAGAGGAAAACTGGCCGGTGGTGCTGCCTCTTGGCGTCCTCGAATACCATGGCGAGCACTGCGTGACAGGCGTCGACACGCTGCTGGTCGTCAAGGCCATGGAGCTTTTGGACAAGGAGATGCGCATGGTGCTGTTGCCGCCATTCTACTATGGGGCGGCGAGCAACGCCGTGGACAAGCCGGAGGGAAATGGTTCGGTGCATGTGGACGCCGAGGCGTTGCTGCCGTTCGCCAAGCAGTTGTTCCAAGGACTGTTGCGGGTGGGCTTCAGAAACATCCACGCGTTCATCCACCATCAAAGCGAGAATTTCTATGCGGGGATGCCGACCGACCTCGCCTTCCGGTTCGCCGCCCGGCAGGTGGTGTTCTCATGGCTTGAGAAGGAGCGCGGCGAGGGCTGGTGGGGCTCGAACAAGATGCGCGACTACTACACCAGCCGCAATGCGGGATCAGACCCGTTCAGCTGGATCAATATCCACCCCTTCATGAGCGCGGAGGTCCAGAAACGCTTCCCGGTCGACCATGCCGGGAAACAGGAGGTATCGCTCATGATGGCCTTCTGCCCGGAGGGGGTTGACATGAAGGCCCACTCCAGCGCACAGTGGTTCGCCGAGACCGCGACGGAGGCCTCCAATGAGTACGGCGAGGCCGCCAAAAAGGCGATACTTGACTCGCTTCGGAACGTGCTGGCGAAAAAATGAGACGAAGCCGATATACCAACAATATCACATTCATAAAATAGGAGAGCAAGACATGTCAACCACGAAGATCAGCAAAGAGGAATTCGCATCCAGAATCAGCAAGCTGCAGGCGAACATGAAGGGGGCGGGGCTTGACGCCGTCCTGGTGCATGGCAACGAGGCGGACTTCGCCAATGTCCGTTATCTCGCCGAATATTGGCCGACCTTCGAGGCGGCGGCAGTCTTCGTGCCGACGCAGGGCGCGCCCGTGCTCCTGATCGGACCGGAAAGCGAGAACTACGCCAAGGGACGCAGCGTCATCCCGCAGATCCGCAAGATGGTCGAATACCGCGAGTTCGCCGAGCCGCAGTATCCCGGAATAGCAGTGGCAAATTACCAGGACGTGGTCAAACTGGCGATGCCCGGCAAGACGCTGAAGAAACTGGGAATTGTCAGTTGGGCGATCACGACGCTGCCGGTGTTCTTCTCGCTGCAAAAGGATCTGCCGGGCGTGGAACTGGTCAAGGCCGACGACGTCTTCGCGCCGCTGCGCTACATCAAAAGCGAGATGGAACTGTCCTTGATGCGGCAGGCGTTCAAGATCAGCGAGACGGCGATCGACGCCATCCTCGGCGAGATCAAACCCGGCATGACCGAACACGAAGTGGTCGGCATCGCCCAGCGCGAAATCTACAAGAACGGCGGCGAGTACGAAGGACATGCCCTCTACTGCTTCTGCGGCGAGCGCACCAACAACGCCATCTGCCGTCCAAGCTACAAAAAGCTCGAGAAGAACGAGGTGATCCAGCTCAACATCGGCGCGCGGGTCGGCGGCTACTCATCGAGCGTCGGCTTGCCGATCTCCCTCGGCGCCCTGCCCGAGCGGAAGAAGCGCCTGGTCAGCTTCGGTCTCGAAGCCCACATCAAGACGATGGAGCTGATGAAAGCCGGCATCCCCGCCGCCGACGTGGTGAACAACTACGAGCAGTGGGTGAAGTCGAAGGGGTTCGGCGAATTCATGCTCTACGGCCCGTGCCACGCCATCGGCATCATGGAGGTCGAGCGCCCCTGGATGGAGTCCACCTCCACCTTCAACCTTGAGGAGAACATGACCTTCCAGGTCGACACCTTCTTCGCCGACAAGGACTTCGGACTGCGCTGGGAGAACGGCGTCCGCGTCGCCAAGGGCGGCGTCGAGCGGCTGTCCGAGAAGTTCATGAAGCTCGTGGAGCTATAACTCAGGGACGGGCCACATGGCACAGAACTACGACTTCCGCAGAAAATGGGAACAGGTCCACCGTCAAAGTCGGCGTGACGCCAGTTTGACGCCGGGCGCCGACGAATGCGTGATTGACTCCACCTGGTCCATCGCGCTGGCACACGAGGCGGCGTCCGCGCCAGTGGCGCTGACGGCGGCGAAGGATCTGCAGGACTACCTGTTCACGAGCATGGGGATCTCCGTGCCGATGCGGAAAGGCGTTGGCCAGCCCCGTGAGATCCGTCTGGCGTTGGCGGCGCAAGCCTCAACCGACGCGTCCGGTGCGGGATTTTCGCTTGAGGTCGACGCCGAGATCATCACGGTGGTCGGCGCGACGGGACGCGGGGTGTTCGCCGGCACCATGCATGTGGAAGATGTGATGAACCTGCGCGAGGCGCCGTTCCTGGCGCGCGGCACCTCGACGATTTCCCCTCTGATCAAGACGCGCGGCGTGCATTCCGGTTTCGGGCTGGACCAGTTTCCGTCCCACCACCTGAACGCCATCGCCCACGCCGGCTTCAGCGAGATCTACCTGTTCGTCCGCGGAATCGGGGAGTGCGCCAACTCCCACGTCGACTTCCAGGATCTGATCGACCGGGCGGAGTCGTACGGGCTGGACGTCATGTTCTACAGCTACATTCCCAGCTACAAACACCCCGACGATCCCGACGCCGAGGAGTTCTTCGCGAACAGCTATGGACGCCTTTTCGAGCGGTACCCCAAGGCGAAGGGCGTCATGCTGGTCGGTGAGTCGGCGGAGTTCCCCAGCCGGGATCCAGCCACCACCGGGAAACACTGGAACGCGAGCCTCTGGCACGGCATTCCCGACCCGCGCCCAAGCCCGGGCTGGTGGCCCTGCGAGGACTACCACCTCTGGCTGCGCGCCATGAGCAAGGCGATCAGGAGGCACAAGCCGGACGCCGCCATCGTCTTCAGCACTGCATCCACCCACTTGCGCGTCTCGTCGAACCAGTCGTTCATGAACTGCGTCAGCATGGCCACCGCCGACGCGCCCCGCGCCGAGAGCAGGCCATCGACGATGCGTTCATAGACCAGCGGATA
>CAYTFM010000199.1:0-16951 GCA_964436735.1 uncultured Victivallales bacterium
CTTGCAGGACATCGACTTCCCCGGTCCGGTCGTTTTCGAAGGCCCCACCATCAAGGGGCATCCCGACAAATCCATCGCGCAGTGGTCGCGCTGCGTGAAACTAAGCATCGACTTCTGGCGCATGGCGGAGGACGCCGCGAGGTACATTCCCTACTAAGACGCAGTATAGTATCAGGAAAGGAGAACAACACCCCCGGCTGTCCAATTTCAGGAAGATGATGGATATGGTGACAGATCCACGTATGACCGCAGCCATGCGCACTATATCGAGTGTTCCCGTTTCCCTTCATCCCCACCAACGGCGGCATTCCGATCACCTCACTCGGATTCTGACTTTTCTTTGCGTTTCACTCACACTCGCGCACATGTCGTCGATGGAGGCGGCCGAGACGCGCACACCGCTCTTCTCGAAATGCGACCCGCAAAGCGGCGTGACGGCCATCCTCGACAACGCCGCGCCGACCGAGACGCTCGAGTCGCGGCCGGGCGTCATCCTGCCGCGGCCGGCCGCTTCGGCGCGCGACTCGCGGATCAGATACGTCAGGGACTGCCATCTGCTTCGACAAAGGGACAAGATCGGCTGGCGGATCGACGGCGTGACGATCAACTCCCGCAACCTCCTGCAGGCCGACTTCAAGGGAACGCCGCGCCCCACGCCGACGCTGCTGGCGTCCGCATTAGCACTCATCTTCTCCGCAGGGTTGCTCGCGCACCGTCTTCGCCGAACACGCAGAGACGGTAAAAGTTCTTTCTCCTGGGATTCGCCTTCCATTTTCGCCGCCCTCGCGGGGATCGTCGCCTTGCGTATCTTCCTTGCCGAGACGACCCTTCTGATGGCGGGGGACTTCATCCTCGACGTCAACGATGAACGCCGCTACTTCGCGTCGGGAACCGCACTGCTGAGGGAGGGAGACATAGGACCCTGCGTCTTCACCTTGGGCAACTGCCTCATCCACGGCGTGTTCGCCTTACTGCTCAACGCCGACTGCTATGAGGGGATCGCCATCCCGCTCTCCTGTTTCAACGCCTTCATCACCTCACCCCTCGCCTGCGCCTGCGCCTTCCTCGTCGCCCGCGGCGTCCTGTGCTCCATCCCCGCCTCCCTCGGCGTCTCGCTGCTTTCCGCCCTCTACCCCTTCGCAGTCCAGATCAGCGCGCGCGGAGTCGATTTCATCTCCCTTCCCGTCATCGAAGAGTATTCCGACTCGCTTTACTTCTGGGCCGATCTTGTGGGGTACAACGCCCTGAGCGACACCCCCAATCTGCTGGCCGCGCTTCTGGCGTTCGCCGCCGCGCTGCGCCTCTTCCCGCTGCGGAGCGTCCCAACGGCTCCCGCCACCATCCTGAAGGCGGCGTTGGCCGGAGCGGCCCTTGGCGCCATCGGAATGATCAGGCCGTCAAACATCTGCCTTGCGCCCGCCTTCGCCTTCCTCGTCGCACGGCCGGCGATCGAAATCCGCTCGCCACGTCTCGCCGTCCGCCTGCTCTGCGCCCTCGGCGCGGGAATGCTCGTGGGATTCGCCCCGCAGTTGATCGCCAACCATCTGCAGTCAGGCTCGATCCTCACTTTGCCGTATCATCTGTACCACACCGACGCCACGCAGAAGGGATTCCAGCTTTCGATCCTTCCTCTCGGCGCGCCATTCTTCTTCAACGCCTCCTCGATTCTTCTGTCCTTGGGAGCGGCGGGCGGCCTTTTCCTCAATCGGCAAGCTGAGCGGATCTTCGTTCTGCTGGCGGTATTCCCGCTGTTGATCTTCTACAGCGGCTACGCCAACCCCGAGGGAGACCCCGTGCGGTTCATCCTGCCCATCATTCCGTTCCTCACCTTGCTCGCGCAGCGCGTCCTTTGCCGTGCGCCTCTCGCCGCACTGACAGTGCTCGCGGTGGCCTGGATACTGAAAAACCACGCGGGAAGCCTCACCGTGTTCGCTGTCGGCATGCTCCTCGCGCCCGCGGCGGCGGCGGCGTGCGTCTTCGCCATATGCCGTCTCGCCCGGATCGGCGGCGGTATCAAATGGAAAAGCAATCTCGCCGTGATGGGAATCATCGCGGTATCCGAGGTTCTCATCACGCTCGGGAATGCTCCAGGACTAACGTGGAGCACGCTGCTGTTCGCCGCGGCGGCGGTTGCGCTGTGGCTCTCGCCGCTGGGGATCACCTCTTCGAGATCAGGATGAGCAGGACGCCTGTGAGGACCCCGAGGAGCGCGAATCCCTTGCGACGCCGGTTGACGTCCCCAAAGACAAGGGAGCCCACCACGAACGTCAGGACGACGCTGCTGCGCCGGATCGCCGAGAGGATGATGATCAACGCTGTGCCGTCGGCGAGGGCGCGGAAGTACACGAAGTCGGCCAGGATCAGGAGGACGCCGATCATCGGGATCGTCCAGCGCCAGACGAACGGCGTGGTGCCGTGGCGCCGTGGCCACCACAGCGCCGCGAGGATGACGCTGACGATCAGCAGCATGTACACCGAGAACCACGCCTGCATTCCCACGGGATCCAGCATCGCCCGCTGCAGGAGGAACTTGTCGTACAGCGCGCTGGCCGCCCCCAGCAAGGCGGCGAGAAACATCAGCACGACCCACTTGTCCTTGTGGAACGAGATCCCCTCCTTGCCGGTCTC
This sequence comes from uncultured Victivallales bacterium, assembly GCA_964436735.1. Classification (GTDB taxonomy): domain Bacteria; phylum Verrucomicrobiota; class Lentisphaeria; order Victivallales; family GWF2-38-69; genus CAYTFM01. Next base: position 2,629 of record CAYTFM010000199.1, read on the forward strand.
GAACGAGAGCCATAGATACGAGCCGATGATCAGGGCGATCCCTCCCCATTGTCCCAGGCTCAGCCGCTCATGGAAGATCAGCAAAGCTCCGACGATCGTCCAGAAGGGGCCCGAAGCCCGTATCGGCGAGACCACCGAGATCGGCAGATGCTTCATGGCGAAATAGGCGGAGATCCATGACGAGCAGACGAGAAAGGCCTTCACGAAGACGAGTCCGTGCACCCACGGCGCGAGCGGCGCCACGTACAACCCCACCCCCCGCGCGGCAGCCGGGGCGGCGAGCGAGAAGAGCATGACCGGCAGCGCGATCGCCGCGCCAGCCGCCGACGAGAAGAACAGCACCGGAATGACGGCGTTCCCTTTCAACGCATGCTTCTTGCACACGTCATAGAGTCCGAGGAATACCGCCGAGGCGACGCCAAGATAGATCCACATATACCCCTCCCCGGCCAGTTTGCCGGAAAGCGTGTACCATACCGCGGGAATCGGAAATGTCTCCATGGGATAATCCGGAATTCCCGCTACCGGATCTCGCCTCGATGGTAAAAGGTTAAGACCACCTTTACCTATATTCACAGGCGTCCCGCAGGCCATGCAACACCTTGCTGCGCCACAAGAACTTACATACCCCTTACCCATATCGGTGTTGCTTTGCGCGGGATAGCGCATTAGCTTCCCACAACGTCACCCCAACACTGGCCACGCTTTGAAAATCAACATGAGATCTGTGGAAGGAAATACGATATGAGCGATACGAGCAGCAAATCCGCGACGTTACCCGAGAAGATTGTCGTCACGCTTCGCGCGGGCGGGGCGTTCTTCGCCGTGGCGAACATCGTGTGTGTGGCGATTCTCGCATGGACCTATCTGGCCGTCAAGCTGGAGCCGAAGACGCTGGCCGTCACGGGATCGGCCCGCAAGGCCATCGTTTCCGACCTTGTCACCTGGTCGGGCACCATACGGGCGAAGGATCCCGACCTGGTAAAAGCCTATGACGCCCTCAACGCAAGCGCGGAGAAGGTCAAAGCGTTCCTGACCGCCAGCGGTATTCCCGAATCCGAGATCACTGTTTCGGCCATCAGCACGGCCCGGCGCTTCAAGCAAAAGGTCATCGCCGCAGCCACCGGCACCACGCCGGCCACGGTCGTCACGACGGAAGAGGTGGAGATGTACACGCTGACCCAGACGATCTCCATCAGCTCGAGCGAAATGACCAAAGTTCCCGCAGTCTCCCGCACGGTGACCAGCCTGATCAAGAATGGTGTCGAAATCGACTCGGAGGCTCCGAGCTATCTGTACACGAAGCTTTCTGAACTCAAAATCAACATGCTGGCCGAGGCCACCAGAGACGCCACGCTGCGCGCCGAGCAGATCGTCAACAACGCCAACGGGCGCCTCGGCAAACTGGTCGAGGCCCGCATGGGGGTCATGCAAATCAACCCGAAGGGCGTCACCGACACGTCGCCTGAAGGCGTCAACGACACGAGCTCCTACGAGAAGGAGATCACCGCGATCGTCAGCGCCAGGTTCGAGGTCCGCTGAACAGCCGTTAGTTCCCCACCACCGCGGTGAACACGTCAAGCTCGATCCAGCGAGTGGTGTTGCGCTTCAACAAAGGAGTGCCGTCCACCATCCGGATGGCGTCGAAGCCGGTCACGCTCTTCTCCGGAAACGTGAGCGTCATGGATTTGAAGATGTTTCCCTGGGCCCCCTCTGGCTCCACTTTCTGATAGCCGACCACCTCTTTCCACTGGCCGGTAGCGACGTCGTGGACGGCGAACTTCACGTTGACGCTATTGCGGGCGCTGTCGGCCATGCTCCAGAAGAGTCTGATCAATTTGAGCTGCCGCCCCTCGGCGGGAAGACTGCCCAGATCCCAGCGCAGCGCGATCTCGTCGGCTCCCTGGATCATGATGTCCTCGGTGGGAGTGTCAGCGGCGCGGGCGTCGGTCAGAGCGACGGGAGGCGGATTGCATCTGCCCCGCCAGTGGTAATAGCACTTTGGTGTCTCGAGCTCGAACGGCTTGCCCTGAATCGCATCGTCCGCCGACATGTTCAACTCCGTCAGATCAAGCTTCTTGATCTCGCCCCGCGGCTCCTCGGCTTGGGCACTCCACGCCTGCCAAAGAAGCAGCGCGCATATCACCTGAGAAAAACGCCTCATCGAAATCCTCCTTTGCACAGTGTCTTGTACGTAACCGGCTTCGCCGGGACTTCAACACATTGCCTTAACGCCCCACAGGGGCAACTCCATCGTAGCCTGGGGCACCCGCCCCAGGCTACGCATCCCTATTCAATCAACCCTGAAGGGGTTGCACAACGACCGCCTGCCATAGATTGTGGAAGGCCTTCAGCCTTCGAACACTTTTGCGACATACCCAGGGCGGCGCTACGCGTGCCCTGGGCTACGATGGGTATCCACTTGGGGATAAGACATGGCACACGAAATAACAATTTCCTAATGCTCCATTTGTCCGCCTTCATTCCAATCCCACGACTCCGAGTCCATCGGGATCGCGGAACCCTTGAGGCATCGGCCGCCACAGGAAGTGTTCTCCTTTTGGGGTGGAGCGGATGAAGTTCGCGTATAACTGCCATCCCGGCTTCATGCCACCGGGAAGCAGCTTGTCCAAAGGCAGGGCGGCGTACAGCGCCCATTTGCCTGGCGTCCCCGTGTCAGAAACAACCTTCACGCCACCATTCCACGAAAACATGTCGGCACCCCCTGTCACGAAGGTCTGGCAGCCTCCGTCCACCCCCATGGCCACGCGCAGCAGCGGCGCGCCACACCGGCGCGTCAGCAGCATCTGCCAGCAGTCGCCCGACTCGGGATCGCATCCTGTGACCAGCGTCGTTGGATCGACGACCTCCTCACCTCGCAGATACAGGAATCTTCCGTCGTGGGCGACGCGGAGCTCCATCGCGCGTTCGACCGGATCGCCAGAAGGAGTCCGCCACAACGCGACAACAGCGGCCTGCTTCCAATCAACCGCCTTCGCATCACCATCAACAGTAGACGCTTGGGGTTCCACCCAAAGTTCGGAGGGAATATTCTTGAGGGCCATCTCCAGCCGGTCAAGATAAAGCTTGCGTCCCGCCACCATGTAGTCCCACACCCCCTGTGCAAAGAGGTCGACATGCGCCTTCTCCGTATCGGTCTGCGCGGCGGCGACGGCCTGCCGCATAAGCGTGGCCCACGCCTCCATGCGCTCCTGGGTGCCGAGCCATTTCCAGGCGATCTCCTCGGTCTGATGGACGTGCTTTTCGCCCCGTTGTATCTCGGGCGGATAGTTGACCGATGAGCAGTAGGTGTCCTCAAGCTGACGGCACAACTCCTTCATGGGGGCGGCGGCCGCCCCGTAGTAGCGGGTGAAGAATTCGTCGAGAACCGCGTCGACGTCCTGATCAGGATCGTCGAGCATTTTGAACATGACGAGACTGTGGAGTTGCTCGGCGGGGCTGATACCCGCCCCCCTCGCCACCTTGTAGCGGTAGTCTCCCTCGAAGGTATACCAGGAGAAGCCGTTCAGGAAGACGCCCCGCGCGCCGTAGCCGCGCAGCGTCCGCAGCTGGCGGGCGAGCAGATGCGGCATGAAGGCGGGGAAGCAGTGGAAGCGGCCGTTCATCGCGATCTCCTGCGGGAAGCAGTCGTACAGCCACAGATAGATGGGACGGTCCCGTTTGCCCGCCCAGGCCTCGACGAACGCCATGTCGTTTTTCTCCATGGCGGGCTCCCACCAGTTGCGGATATGCAGGCAGAGCATGACGGCGATGTTCGGCTCCAGCGCGACATCCGCGGGAGGGAAGGCGTAGTCCCAATACGCCAAAGTGGATATGTAGTTGTCGGGATGCGTTGTGCGAAGCTCCTTGGCGATCTTGTTGACGAAGTTGTGGACGAGTGAACCGGCGGAGCTGTTGGAGAACATGCCGCTTTCGTTCTTGGTCAACCGCGCCTGGCATGTGGCGCAACCGCACCATGCGCCGTTGTCGTTCGGCACGACGCCAAAGAAGATGCCGTCGCACTGGCCGCCGGTTGGGACAATCCCCTTGTCGAAGTAGTCGCGGGCCTCCTGGACGCATTGCGCCACGACCTCGGGGTTGCTCATGCATGGCTGGGCGTAGGCGCCTTTGGGCTGACCGACGCCATACCAGTCCGGATGGCTTTCGTTGTAGCGTTCCGCCCATTTCCCGAACGTGTGGTTCGCCGCGAATTTCTCGCCGCCGACGCGCATGCGCCGCCAGAAAAGGCTCGCCTCGCACCGGCTCAGCGATCCCGCCACGCCCAATTGAGCCGACGGCGTAGTGGTGGCGGCCCACAACGGATCGGGGAACTGCTGACCGCACGGCCAGCGATATTTGTAGGACGGCGACCGCCTCCGCTCCACGGGGACGACGGCAAGCGTGGCGGTCGGCTCGAGCACCATGTGCGCCTCGGTCGGCCAGTACCAGCGCACGCCGCAACTGCGCTCGAGAAAGTCATAGACGGCGTAGCAGGTGGCCTGGTCGTCAAGGAGCGGTGGCCAGCTATCGTCCGCCCCCTGCGCCAGCGAGTAGTTCACTTTCCCTTTGTCATCCTTGTCGCGCCCCATCAGCACAATCGCCTCCGGGCCGACCCGCACGAGATACTCCTGCGGCGCAAAGCCGTCGTTCCGCAACCCGAGCGCCTCCGTGGCGGCGCTGGCGCCGACGAGAATCCGCCGGCCTTCCACCGCCGCGTCATCCGCCACGATCGGCAGCTCCGCCCCAGTAATCTTCCGCACGTGGTACTGGAGCTCGCGCGCCGCGAACTGCGCGGCGCGGGTCGGCTCCTTCGCCAGGACGATCGTCGAAACGGGTGCTCCGCCTTTGACCAGAGCGAGCGCCGATTCGTCTCCCCTGACATCCATGCCCGCGGACAACGTGACCGCCAAGACTGCCCCCAGCATGATCCATCTAGGCAGACTCATGGGGCATCTCCGCGGGGATGCGTGTGCGCTCATTTCGCCAGTGTGACCTTGCCGATGCGGTCGACGGCCTTGACGGTGGTGTGCGAGACCCAGGTGTCAATGCCGTACTGAGGCTGCCCGGACAGCTGCGGGCTGCTGACCCGCATGATGTTCAGGTAGAATATATCGACCGGCGCGAGCGGCTTGTCGGACATCTTGTCGAGGGGGAGGGCGAGACGCAGAACCCACGTGCCTTGCGAGGTGTCGGACTTCGCCTTGAGTCCGAAGGAGGCGTCCGTGTATTCCTCGGCTTTCACGCCCTGCCGCCAGTTGACCTCGCCGTAGGAGAGGGCGCAGGTCATGGCCGTCGGCCCCACCAGATACTGGCGGTACGGCTGCGCCTTCTGACGGGCGATGACGAACTCGAAGTCGTCGTAGCAGGCGATCTGCGGCGAGACCGTCAGCTTCTTGGAATCGGAGTGGTCGACGAGTTCGAGGTACAGGTGCTTTCCATCGTGGCAAATCCGGCCGCCCAGCTTGAGGCTGGCGGGCTCCGCGCCGCCGCGTTTGTACCACTTGTCGCCGATGCTGGCCGCCTTGCTCCAGTCGGCCTTGTCGGGATCGCCGGCGGCGTCCGCGACTCTCGGGGCGGTGACCTCGGGGACCGGACTGCCCATTCGTTCATCGTACTGCGCCTTGCCCGCCTTCATGTATGACCAGACGGCGTCGTCCCAGAGCTGGACACGCACCTTCTCCTCGTCGGTCTTCGCCAGTCGTTTCGCCTCGTCCATCAGCTTCTGGAGCGTTGCCATGGTGGCGGTGTCGCCGAGCAGATTCCACGCGATATCGACGCGCTGGTGGCCGTCGTACGCGGATCCGTCCGGATTTTGGGGATACAACCCTGAGTCGCAGAAGCGCTTCTCGACCAACTCGTAGAACTCCCGCAACGGCTTGCCGGCCGCGCCATACTGGGAGAAGTAGTCGGCGAGCAGTGTCTCGACCGGAAGATCGGGGTTGTCCATAAGGCGGAGCCCAATGTAGTTGTCGACCTCGCCGTTGAAGCCGCAGTGGAATATCCCTTTGACGTCAAGGCGTTTGAAAAGATCGTACTGCCGTTTCGCCTCGCGGGCGAAGTAGCCGGGGAAGCAGTGGAAGAGGCCGTTGTCGGCGATCTCGAGCGGGAAGCAGTTGTACAGCCACAGATACATGGGGACGTTGGGCTCGGCCTTCCGCCACTGCTCGAGCCGGTCGATCTGCTTCTGGAGCAGTGGGCTGTACGGCATGCGGTTGCCGCTGATGCAGAAGTGCACCGCCACGTTGTCCTCGAGTTTGAAGCCGGTGGGGAGCCCCTCGTGGGTCATGTAGGCCAGGGTGGAGATCATCTTGTCGGGGTGGGTCTTCTTCAGCTCCGTGGCGACTTTGTTGACGAAGGTGAACCAGTAGGTGCTGTGCTGCGAGCTGTCGGCGGTCCTGGCCGGCTCGAACAGGTGGACGCACTCCTCGCCCTTGCAGAAGGCGGAGTTGTCCATGGGTTCGAGGGCGAAGAAGCGCTCGCCCCACTGATAGCCCGGGGCGCCCACGTTGGACATCGTCTTGCGGTAGCCGCCGTTGTCGAAGTAGTCGCGGGCGTCCTTGACGGTCTGGGCGACGGTGGCGTCGCAGCCGTAACAGAGCTGCGGCGGCTTGTCACCCTCGTAGCCTTTGGCGAAGTACTCGGGATGGCTGCCCTCGAAATTCTTGCTGTCCTTGTCGAGGAAGCGTTCGTAGAAGCAGTAGAAGGAATGGTTGCAGTGCGACTGCTCCCCGCCCGCCTTGGTTCGGTAGAGGAAGAGACGGTTCTGGGCGCGCTTCGCGCTGACGCGCTGCTCCGGCTTGTCGAATTTAGCCTGGATCGCGCCGTAGGCACGCGCGTCGAATTTCTCCGCCCCCGGCGAACCGTTCCGCCAGAGCCCGCCCCCAATCTGGTAGCGTTCGGCGTTGTTGTCGGCAGCGGCGCGGTACAGCATGAACGGCCGGCGGTCGACATCCTTGACGTTCACGCGCAGGTTCGGCGAGGCGGGGATGATCGTTCCGAAGTCAGTGGGGTTCAGCCATTTGACACCACAGGTGTCCCTCAGGAAATCGTACACGGCGTACATGGTGCCCGTCTGATCGTAGAGAGAGGGCCACGAACCGACGGCTCCCGGATTCGCCAGGTAGTCGTAGTCCAACGTGCCGGTGTCGGGCTTGTCGCTCCCCATGAGGATCAGCGTGTCGGGCAGCGCCCGGATGAGGTATTCCTGCGGCTTGAGGCTGTCGCCTTTCAGCCCCAGCGCCTTGGTGGCCTCGCTCTCGCCGACGAGGATGCGGACGCCCTCGCTCTTCTGGTCGGCGGTGACGATGGGCAGCGTGGCGCCGGTCATCCGCTCAACATGCCACCGCACCTCATGCGCCGCGAACTGCGCAGCTTTTGTCGCCGGCTTGCCGATGACGATCGACGAGGCCGGCTTGCCGTCCTTCACCAACGTCAACTCCGCCGCCATGCACACGCCCGAGGCGCACAGTGCCGCCAGGCTTCCAACCGCCATCGCGTTTCTCGTCATACCGCATCCCTTTCCCTTGGTTATGCTATTTCCTTTAAAATGTTCTGTTGCGCGATCTACAAATCGCCGGGCGTGTCGGTGTCCGGCAGCAGCCATTGCTGGCACCGCGGGAGCTCCGACCACAGCGTCACGGTGAAGTGCGGCAGTGGCGGCGACTTGTAGGGACGGACGTGCGCGTCGAGGAAGAGTATGTTCATGCCGCCCGTATGGCGCAGGTCGACTTGACGGCAGAGCGCGTAGTCGAAGAACGACCGTCCATACGAGATGGCGTCGCCCATATGCAGCTTGCCGGAGGGCTGGGATATCCGGCCGATTTGCACTGGCGGATGGTACATGTCGTCAGACGTGTCCGAATTGAGATGCGAGTTGACGAACCACGAGGGATCGTTGCCGTTGTCATTGCCCAGGGGCTGCTCGGGGCAGGTGAAGAACTTTGTGGCGTCGTCGCGGGGCTTGTAGCTTTTGTCGGGAAGTCCAGGAAGGCTCAGATAGGTGGCCATTTTGAAATGGAATGCGTCATTCCCCAACATCCAGCCCGTCTTGGTGGGTTTCTCGGCGCAACCGGAGAATTCCAAGACGCAGCCATTGTAATCGCCCATGTAAAAGGCGTTCGCCGTACCGATCTGCTTGAGTTTGTTGGTGCAGACAGTCTGCTGGGCGACCCGCCGCGCGTTTTTAAGCGCGGGCAGAAGCAGCGACGCCAGGATGGCGATGATCGCGACGACCACCAGCAGTTCTATGAGCGTGAAGCGTGTCGTCCGTCCGTGTCCCTGTACCGCATTCATGGCGTCTCCTCCACATCGATCTGCCGTGTCGAATCCCGCACGATGAGGCTGGTGTCGACGACCGTCTCGGCCCGGGCCACCTTCCCGGCTATTTTGTCGACCACGATTTCCGCCGCCAACTTGCCGAGAAGCTCCGGATTTTGCGACACGGTGGTCAACGGTGTCCGCATGTGCTCGACATGCGGGACGTCGTCGCCGTATCCCACGACGGAAACGTCGCGGGGGGTCTCCAGTCCCAAGAGCCGGAGCATGGCGATTATCTGGAGGGCGTTGTCGTCGTTGAAGCAGAAGAACGCGGTCGACCGGCGCCTGCTCCGCATCAGACGCGCGAGTTGGGTGCCCAGCTCCTCGGTCGCCTCTCCGCAGACGGGGAGTTCCTGCGTGGGGCATCCCGCCTCCCGCATCGCCTCCCGATACCCCCTTCGACGCTCGACGGAGGATGTCGAATAGGGATAATCCGGGCCACAGTATGCTATCCGTCGATGCCCGAGGTCGAGCAGATGCCGCGTCGCCTGCATCGCTCCTTCGATGTCGTTGGAACGCACCGACGCGATCTGCGGGAACGGCGATTTCTGGTCAATGAAGACGATCTGGCTGTCCGAGGCGGCAAGACGGGCGTAGACCGAGTCCTCGATGGGAATCTCGGCGCGCGGGATCACGATCAACCCCGAGACGCGGTACTTGAGCAGCATCTCGAGATCGTCGTCGTCCACCGCCCGTCGGTTGTCGCGGTGCCCGATGAGAAGCCGGTAGTGGTGGCGGGCCAGCTCATCCGCGACGCCGCGGAGCATCTTCGAGAAGTACGGGGTTTCGAGAATCGGAAACAAAAGCCCGACGATCATCGACTTGCCGCGGAGAACCCCCTCAACCAGCAGGTTTTGACGATAGCCGAGTTCCTTGGCGGCGGCGAGGATCCGCTCTCTGACCTTCTCCGAGATGTCCTTCTCGCCGCGGAGAGCCTTGCTCACCGTCCGCTGCGCGACCCCAAGCCGCCTCGCGATCATCGACTGGCTGACATATTCCATAAGGGAGCCCCCCAGCATGCCGATTTTCATCAACAAGACTCAGAAGACGTCTAATTAGACGTTATCTAATATTACCATAAACACGCCGGTTTGTCAAGACGTTCGCGCCGAAAAAATCGATCTGTGCGATAGATGTGCATCTTTGGATGCCCCAAGGGGGCATCAGAGGGGAGAAAATCTTCCGCACAGGTCGAAAATCCCCCTCTTGGCAGCACCCACAGAGGGGGCACCCGTCGCCCCACGAATTCAGGCCATCCACTTGCGCGTTGAGGGACGCTACGATAGAATAACCTGTGCCGACGCCTCGTCCCCCTCAACACAAGGTTACGCGCCTATGGTCTTCCCGCATATTCTTTTTTCCACAAGACCACGCCTCCTCCTGCCCACGGCCGTCGGCACCGCGCTCTTCCTTCAGGCCTGCTCCAGCGTCGATCCTCGGCCGTTCGAGCGCTTCAACCGCTCCGTCGCCGAGGCGGCGAAGGGGGCTGACGCCGCGCTTGCCACGGGCCAGTCATGGACCAGGACCGGGCACATCGAGGCCATGGCCAGCGACCCGAAGGCGAAATTCTCCGACCTCGTCATCCTCCCCGGCGAGGGCTACGACTGGCGATGGGAGCGGAAGCCCGTCTGTCTGGAGATGGGCAAGGCGCGCCTCGCCCTCGCCGACCTGAACCAGTCTTTTCTCAGCTATTCGGAGCTGTTGTCCCAGCTCGCCTCGGACAAGGCGATCGACCAGGAACGACTCGACGCCGCGGCGGCGGAACTCAACAACGGCGCGAAAGAGGCCCTGGATTCCGTCGGGCTTTCGTCGCCCGACGGCGCGGCGATGTTCTCCACGGCCGCCATCGAACTGGCGCGGGTCGCCCTCGAGACACGCCGCGCGGCCGACCTCGCCAAAGCCATCAAATCCAACCAGCCGTGCGTCAAGGCCTACGCGCGGCTCTGCGCCGAACTGGTGAAAACAATCCGCGGCGCCTCGAAAAGCTATTACGCCGACGCCTGCGAACCGTTCCGCCTCTCGTGGGAGAAGGGCGCCCCCGCGGCGCGGCGGCAGACCGCCGCCGCCATGCTGGACCTCAACGACAAGTTCATCAACGCCATGCGGATCCTCGCGGAGCTCGAACGCCTCTACGACACCCTGCCCAAGGCGCACGCCGACCTCGCCAAGGCGATCACGGAGCCGTCGCTCGACACCGCGGAACTGCGCCGCCTCTACAACTCCGGCCTCCGGATCCAGCGGCTGTATAATCAGCTCAAGAAGGGGGAGGAGTGACTCTCGAAGAGAAGAACGCCTTGCTCGACGCCCTCAGCGTCTGCTACAACCGCGCCAACGCCGTGGTGGCCCTCGCCGAGGCGAACGGTCTCGACCGCGAGGCGGAGCGCGGCCGCCGCGCCAAACGGATGCTCAAGCTCCGCATCGACGCCCTTCTGGGCGAGCTGTTCACGAACTGGAGTGGCGAGGCGTCCAAACTCGGGCCGAAACTCGAGAAGAGGAAGCGGGGCCTTGAGACGTGCCTGAAGGATCTGGAAAACGGCGTCCGCATGGCGGAGAACGTCGCCAAGGCGGCGAAATACCTCGACGACGCCATCAAAATAGCCGCAAGCGTGATGAAGTGAACAATCCCAAGGAAAACCTGTCGACGCCCGACACCGTTGTGGGCACACCCGTCCCGAGCGGAGCGCCGAAGGAAGCCGCCCCCTTTAACGACTCCAAGACGATCAAGCTTCCGGCGGAGCTCAACGACTCACGCACGATCCGCTTCGACTCCGCAGGCGTTCCGCATCCGCCCAAAGCCCAGACGCCCCCGAAGAACCCGACGAAACACGCGCTCCTCAATCTCTTCTCCATCACCCCCGACCCACTCGGGATGATGCGCAAGAAGGAGGCGATCGAGACCACGATGTTCGGCACGGCGCCGCCGCTCGGTAAAATCGATCTGTCAGGCTCCCCCGACGCCATCAAGGATCTGTCCGAGCAGTTCGAATATCAGGAGACGTTCGCCGAGGGCGGACACGCGAAGATCTCCTCGGCGCGGGATCTCGCGCTGGGAAGACTGGTGGCGGTCAAGTGGCTCAAGGAGGAGTTCGCCTCGGAGAAGCCGATCGTCGAGAACTTCATCGCCGAGGCGCGGCTCGCGGCCCAGATCGACCATCCCGGCCTTCCGCCGGTCTACGCCCTCGGACGGGACGCCAAGGGACACTATTTCCTCACCATGAAGCTGATCCGCGGACGGACGCTCCGCGAGTATCTTGACCACATCGCGATCAACTACAAGGCCAAGGGAGTGCGCAGTTTCAACGAGCGCGCCTCCCTCACGATGCGCCTGGAGCATTTCCTGAAGATCTGCGACGCCATGTGCTATGCGCACAGCCGCAACGTGATACATCGTGATCTCAAGCCAGAGAACATCATGATCGGAGAGTTCCGCGAGGTGTACGTGATGGATTGGGGCATCGCGAAGGTCTTCGATCCGTCGACGACGCAGATCCTGGAGCGGCAGTCGGTCGACGGCACGCCGCGCTACCTCGCGCCGGAGCTCATCGACGGCCGCCCGGCGTCGCCGCTCAGCGACGTCTTCTCGCTCGGCGCGATCCTGTTCGAGATCACGACGCTGAGCACGGCGGTCATCGGCTCGTCGCTCAAGGAGATCCTGGGGAACACCCGAGCCGGTCACTTCGCGCCAATGGCCCACCGCTTTCCCGAGATAGCCGTCCACGGCGACCTGAAGGCGATCATCGCGAAGGCGATGACAGTGGATCCCGCGGCGCGCTACCAGACGGTCGACGCCCTGGCCGAGGACCTCCGTCGCCACCTGCGCAACGAGGAAGTCACGGCCCGCCCCGACAACCTGGAGCGGAAATGCGTCAGGGGCGCGTACAACCACCCGATGACCACCATGTCGATAATCCTCTGCGCCGTCCTCCTGCTTGGCGGCGCCACCATCACCTCGCTCTACCAGCAGAAGGCGGCGGCACAGGAGTCGAAGCACCGCGAGTTGCGGCTGACCGCCCTGCAGGCGGAGATCGCCAAGCGCGCCTTCAAAGTCGACCGGCTCTTCCTCCACCTCGAGGACACGCTCACCTGGGTGGCCTCCCGCGCGACGCGTCTGCTCGAGAACCGCGAAAGAGCGGCGGCGACGTTCGCCAGCATCCCGCTCTACTCCTCAAAGGGCATGGCGACTCCGGCCTCGGCTCCGCCGGACACCGCCTTCTCCAATCTGTACCGCACCGCGGTGAGCATCGACCACCCCGTCTACAAGTTGGCGGGCAAACTCGGAGGGGAGCCAACACTGGACGTGAGGGCCCTGTCGTCCATTGGAGACGACTTCAAGCAGATGCTTCTCACAAGCGATCCCACGCTCACGTGCGGCAACACCCCCGTCGCAGAACTCCGACAACGCGCCCTCAACGTCGGACTGCCCATGCGCTGGTGCTACATCGGCATGCCCGACGGCGCAGTCTTCATCTACCCGGGAAGCGACACCTATCCCGCGGAGTACGACGCCTCGAAGCGCCCCTGGTACACCTCGGCGAAAGACCGCATGGGCTGCGCCCGGTGGGGAAGCCCCTACCTCGACGTCAGCGGCCAGGGACTCGTCCTCGCCTGCGCCATCCCGATCCGCGGCGCCGACGGCGCGCTCCTCGGCGTCGCCGGACTCGACATGACCTTCGACTACATCATGCAAAACGTGATGTCCGGCGAGGAGTCCAACAAGGCTGTCGTCGAGAAGTACATCATCGACGAGCAGGGCAGGATCGTCATCAGCTCGAAGGCCGTCGGCAAGAAGTTCGAGATCGGCATGCTCGACAACAACAGCCTCGAGCTGCCGCGCTTCCCGCAGGCGGACGTCCTGGCAGAGATCAAGGAGGGACAGGACGGCCTGTGCGAGACCACAGACCACGCCGGCCCAGTCATCTACGCCTTCGCCCCCATCCACACCATCGGCTGGACCTACGTGGAGAAGGTCCGCCTCGACACATTGCTCGCAGGGCAATGAGCGGAAAGCCACCGCTGATGCCGCTTGTATTCTTTTTCGCATGGTTTTGGCTTTCATTCGTGGATTCCTTCATCCAGCGAGCAGTCCACCCATTCGTCCTTCATTCGCCCAAGGCGGGCTTCGCCCGCAACCCAAGTGTTGATGAATAGCACCAAAGTATTTTTGTCGCCTATTTTTATTCTAATACATTGCCGTCGTGCCACTTGCGTCAACTATTTTCACAAACGATTAAGACATGGAACACGCAAAGGAAACGTCTAATGCGGCATTGGCATTCCAGACCTTATCATCGCTCAGAACGCGAGCCAACATGACCTTCAACTACTTGCCCGCGACAAGCATTTCGTCCACCTTAGCAAACACATTCCGTTAGCGCTATACGGGAACGAATATGCTCAACGAATAAGGCGTCTGCCCATCAGCCTAATGTGGTAGAACATTCAATTAGTTAGCCTCAGGCAGAGCTAGGCGTTGAACGAAGCCGCTCCAAGTAGTGATGACATGCAGGGGGGAAAGAAGGCGGGGAGGATCTAATAGCTGGTGCCCAACGGCATGAAGACGGACTCGGTCAATGTGATATGGTCGCGGTCATAGATGAGCTTGCGTATGCCTTCGCTTAGTTCGACGTTTCGGATCGAGGTCGCCGAGGTGAGGGTGGCGGCCTCAAGGAAAAGGCGCGTGGCCCCAAGCGATGGGGCGAAATTGTGCAGGACGCTTGTCCGATAGGGATCGGCGGTGAGATCCATCGCCGGGTTCTGCAGTTGCTGCTGGAAAAGTCCGGGGTTGTCGTCGATGGAACCGCTCGGCCCCGATGACTTGGGCGAATCGTCGGCGGTGAAGTAAAGCTCGTCGGCGCCGGCGTCCCAATAAAGAATTGGCTGCCCCGTCGGTCCGACCTGTTTGCTCCTGACCATGTGATCCACTTGATCCCTGGCCTCGATGAGCGTTTCGATATGGTTCGAGCCGAGTTCGGCGACCTGGAGAAGTCCGACGAACAGCGCCATCATC
>CAYTFM010000200.1:0-13149 GCA_964436735.1 uncultured Victivallales bacterium
CTGGCGAGCGTCATCAACGCCTTCTTGCCTTCCTCCGAGTCAGGGAACTTCTGCGCCAATTCATCAAGCACGGTTGCGGAGTTCTGGAAGTCGCCCAGCTCGGCATAGATGGTGCCGATGCGCTGCATGCAGATCGGGACCTTCTTCGAGTCCGCATGTTTCTTGTTGAAGTTCTTCAGGGCGGCCTGCGCCTTCTGCAAATAGTCCTTGTGGAGTTTCTCGTCCGCCGTGAGAGAGGCGAGCCCGTCATATGCCCAGCCGACAAGCTGCTCGCCGGCCAGTAGAGACTTCTGAGTCTTCTCGTTGGTGTCTTTGGCGATCTTTTCCCAGGGAACGATCAACTCCTCGAGATTTTGAATCGCCAGCTGGTAATACTTGACGCCCGTCTCGCGCGCCTCCTTCATCTCAGGGGAGTCCTCGACCTGCTGCAGCACTTTCTTCTTCGCGACGGCCTCCGCGGGCTTGGCATCTTTTTTGTCGCCTTCAGCCTTCGCGCCATCCGCGGGGGCGTCCGTCTTGACCGCCTCGGGGCTGTCCGTCTTCTTCTCCCCCTCGGCCTCTGGCTTGGCCTCCTCCGCCCCTTCGGCCTTCTTATCGGGAGCGTCCGTCTTCGCGACCTCAGTGCTTGGGGCCGCCTCGTCCTCATCGTCATCAGCATTCGCCTCAAGCGCCTCCTTAGCCTTCTTCAGGCTCTCGAACTTCTTCCTCCATGAGTCGGCCTCCTGGTAGTAGGCCTGCCCGACCCAGAGCTTGGCGTCCGAGACTTGGAAGAGCTTGTCAGCGGCGGTCTCCCTCTCGCAGTAGGCCTGGAAGGCCTCGGCGGCCTTGGCGTAGTCTTCGGCGTTGACATAGCACTTGCCAAGGAAATAGGACGCCATATTGGCGTATTCCGGCATGTTGGAGTAGTTGTTGACGATGCGGAAGAACAACGGAATCGCCCCGGCGAACAACTCGCGGGCCTTCTTGTTCATGTCGTTCTTCTCCTGTCCGGCGGGAAGCTTGTTCGCCGCCTCGCCGACCTTGCAGGCGCCGTTGTAGGCGTCAAGCGCCAGCTTCGTGGCGATGCCGCCGGCGAACTGGTGGGTGGGGTAGCGCATCAGATAGCTCTCGAACACCGCCGCCATCTCCTCCGACTTCTTCTCGTTTTTGTATGCCTCGCCCACCATGAGGAGGGCGTTGGGCGCCTTGTCATACTCCTCATGGTTCTCGACAAGGTGGGCCGCCATGGCGTTGCCCTCCAGAAGACGCCCCATCTTGACATAGCAATAGGTGAGATTGAACAGCACTTCCGCGGCAATTTCCCCCCCAAGCGCCTTGCTCTTGGGGTATTCCTTCAGGAAGACCTCGTTCGCCTCGGCGAATTTGCTGTCGTCCCTGAGGGACTTCGCCCTCTGCATTTCGGGTGACTCGGCCGTGTGCTTGATGTTGGGCAGCGGCGGAATTTCGATTTTCTTGCCATACTCTTTCTCGAGAATGGACTTGCATTCGTTCATGTAGCTGAGCGACGATCCCGCCTTGATGTTGTCGGGGAACTTCTTGATATGTTTGACGCAACTGGTAAGCGCCTTGATGTAATAATCCTTGGCGTCGTCCGCCTTGCCATCCTTCTTCGCTTTGGCGGCCAAGTCGAAACTCGACCTCGCCTCATAGTAGATGGCGAAAGCCTCGGGCGACCATCCTCCCTGCTTCTCCTCTTTACACGGCTCGGTGAAGGCCTCGAACATCTTCCGGTTGTTGACGAGGGCGTCAAGCGCGTCCTGCGGGCGGTCAAGGATGATCAACGCGCGGGCGTCTTCGACGTAGGCCTGCGCGGCGATCATATCCATGCCCCGCCACATGAGATCCTTTAAGATTTTCCTGATCTCGTCAACGGATTTCTGGTACTGGGCGTCGCCTTTTGTCTTCATCTGCTCGGCGGCATCCAGCTTGTCCTGGGCCTTCAGCAGCTTCGCCTCGGCATCATCGCCTTTGCTTTCGCCTCCGCCGCCAGGCTTCGACGTCGCCGCTTCATAATATTTCGCCATCCTGTCCAGTCCGGCGCTGTCGCCAAGACTGGTATATATGTTCTTCAGGAAGCCGCGGCAGTATTTCATGTACTGATCAAGCCCCGCCTTGTCCTTGGGCAGATTCTCCGGTTTCGAGTAGAAGGCGAAATACTCCTCGAACGCCTGGGCGGCCTCCTTCTCCTTCTTTTTCATGTAGAGCAACTCGCCGAGGGCGCCGCGGGAGTCGGCGTAGTATTTACTGCCGGCGGCGATGGTTTTCACGATCGCCTCGCCCTCATCGATCTTGTTGAGCTTGAAAAGCGTCCGCGCCTTCTGGATCTTCACACGGTCGGCGTCCGGACGGTTCTCCTTCAGGACACTGTCGAGTAGATACAGGGAATAGTCGAGATAGTTGCCCATCTCGTTGAGCTTTTCCGACAACTGGATCTCGACGTCGGAAGATTGCGCCGGCTGCTGTCCCTGGGCCTGTGGAATGAATGGCAGGAGGGAGAGGACCGCGGTCGTCGCGGCGAGGCTGCGAAAGGGAACCGACAAACGCATGAGAGCACCTTGCTGTTGCAGTTTATGGGTTTCAGACATTTTCTATAGACAAAAGGCTTCGGCTCAACCGGAGCCACTCAAGAAACTCACCTCGACGCGACGCTGACGGGGGCCGTCGAACTCGCAGAAATAGACCCCCTGCCACGTCCCCAATTTGAGACGCCCGTTCGAGTACGGCACACTGAGACTGAATCCCAGCAGGGAAGCCTTGACATGGGCGGCGCTGTTCCCCTCGGAATGACGGTAGATACTATTTTTCCAAGGGACGAGTTTGTCAAGGGCGGCGAGCATATCAGCGACGACGTCAGGGTCGGCGTTCTCGTTGATCGTCAGTCCCGCCGTCGTGTGCTGGCAGAACACATGGCAGACGCCTTCGCCCGCCGACGGCAGCAGCGGCACGATGCGAGCGGTGATGTCGATCATCTGCGCATGCGCCGTCGAATTGACCGCGATAGTCGACATTAGGCATTTCCTAAAAATGTTCTATCACCATGTTGTCTGGGGAAACTGTTGTCACAGGTGTCACGACGGAAATGTCTTAGAACAAAATTTTGAGGACAAAATTTTCTTCGGCACTGTTCCATACCATTCGGTTGCGAGCTCGGCCGTGTTGGTTGGTTATTGTTGGTTGTTGGTTGACTGGGAACAGATAGGGTTCAGGATTCAGGGTTCAGGCCCGAACACCGAACACCGTTTTATTGCCCCAGCGAGGCTGCCCAAACCGGCAACGAGTTGTCCCGCGCGCCCATGATCAGGATGATGTCGCCCTTCCCCGCCTCCGCCCTCACATAGTCCGCCGTCGCCGCCCTGTCCGGGAAACTGCGGTACACGCCGCGCCGCGGACTCCGTGAGACGTATTCCGCGCATACCTCGTCCGAGGTTGGCGTAAACGAACTCCTGCCACCGGCGTAGAAGACGGGCAGGAAGACAAAACGATCCTGGGAACGCAGCGTCAACTCGAGAGACGTGAAGAGCTCCTCCCGCATGAACCCCAGCGGTTTGAATCCATGCGGCTGGAAAACAACGACGACCTTCGACGCGGAGGCCTCCTGGGCGACGCGGACACAGGAACGGATCTTCTCGACGTTGTGGGCGTAGTCGTCATAGACCACCGCACCCTTCGACGTGACGCCAATCAGGTCGAAGCGCCGCGCCGTCCCCTTGAACTCGCCCAGACACTCAGCCGCGCGCGCCGGATCGAGTCCCAGCAGCTCGAAGGCCGCAACCACCGCCATGGCATTGAAAGCGTTGTGCCGTCCCAACACAGGCAAGGCAGCGTCACAACAACGCCCCCCCGACTCGAACCGGGCGACCAACTTTCCGTTTTTGACGTCGCATGCGCCAAGACGCCAGCAAGTTCCCGACGTCTCCATGCCGTCGCCATCGGCGATAACGACAACTTTCTCAAGATGCGAAAGGGCCTCAGGGGCAAGCAGCGCGAGCACGCCGCTCTCGACCACGGCCCCGCGCTTCGTCCGCCGCAGGAACTTCTCGAAGACCTCGACCAGTTCCTCCTTCGAGTAATGATCTGTGCCGATGTTCAGCACAAGAGAATAGTCGGGCTCGAACGTCAGCAAACTTTTATCACTCTCGTCCGCCTCGAAGACGGCAAACGCCCCCTTGCCAGGCCTGAAGTTTCCCGGAAACGCGTCGGTCTCGAAGGATTTGACCATGCCTCCCACTATCGCCACGGGATCCTCTCCGGCCAACGTCAGAGCGTCGGCAAGCATCGACGTCACCGTCGTCTTACCGCAGCTCCCCGTCACCGCCACCGTACTCGCTCCGGAGAGACGCGCGACAAGTGCCGACAAGGTGTCCGCCCGATGCCATTTCTCGATGTCCGCGCCGGCGATGAAATCCGGATTGTCGTCCTCGATGGCGGTGGAGTAGACGAGACAGGCGGGGTGCGTTGCCGCCGCATAGGAGCCGTCCTGCGGGAAGAGACGCACCCCCTGTCGTCTCAGTCGGGCGAAAAGCTCGGCGTTCTCAGGATTGTCCAGAGCGCGGTCGCTGCCCGAAACCTCATGCCCAGCCCAGCGGAGAAACTGCGCCACCCCGCTCATCCCGATCCCGCCGATGCCCACAAAATGCGCGGAGGCGGGGGGATGGGGGAATGTGCGGGGCACAGATTGAGCGCATGACGCCATATCGTTCAATGGACCTTCCTACTCGACGACCTTCTCAAGAAGCTCCATGTCGGTGTCCCCCTTCTTGCCTTTGGCGTCTTTGCCTTTCGAGGCGGGGGCGGGCTTGGCGCTGCCGCCCACGGGAGCCACCTTCTTCTGACGCGGAGCGGCGGCGCCGCCGACAGAGGGTTGCGCCCCGGGCATACCCGCGGCCTTGAAGTTCCGCATCGTGTCAAGATCCTGCCGCGTCATCTCCCAGCTGAGTTTGACGACCGGCGACCCCGCGGCGCTCTCCGACTTCATCGTCTCCGCCATCCGTGTCATCTTGCCATCAGGCAGCATGGGCATCTGCATCTTCATCATCGGCAACAGCATGCCAGAAAGCAATGATTGAATTGCCGTGGCCGACGAGGCGTCGTTGAAACACCCCGCCACCCTGACGTTGATCTTGTCCGCAAGCTCGGCGTCAACGGAGAACGACTTGATGTCCTTAATAGCGTCAGCCCCCATCGTCATCGGGTTCGCGGGCTGGTTCTTGGCGGCGGGGGACTTGCCCTCCTTCTTTGCCGCGCCCTTGGCGGACAAGTCCACCAGCAGTTTGAACTGAGACGCCGGTGGCACCGCTGAATTCAGACTCTCAAGCTCGGGGCTTGGCGCTTTCCGCTCCTTTGCCTGAACTCGGTCGATGGCGCCACGGAGAATCTGGGGCGGAGCGGCCACAATGAGCTTTCCGTCTCCGAGCAGAGTCCAGGCGAGATCCTTCGGCTTGGCTCCGGCGGCGGCAGTTTGCGCCTTCGCGGGCTTCGTCAACATGATGTCACACCCCTTGTAGCTCTCACGGGAGATCTCGACCGGTTCCTTGTCAAGGTCGGCGCTCTCCTTGGCGATCGCCTGCAACTCGTCCATTGTCAGTTTCTTGGAGATAGACATGCCGAAAATGATGTCGGCCATATCGAAGGGCGTCTTGCCCGGACTCATCGCCGGCATCTGCTGGAGATCGCCGATGCGCGCGGAAACGAATATCTGCTCCATGTCGCCTTCCGTAATGCCATGCCGCTCGAAAATCTTGCGGAAGTCGCTGTCCTTCCCTCCCGTAAACCCGGACGCCATGTCCGACAGAGCGTCCTTGCCCTCCTTCGCCTCCCTCATGGATTTATAGATCGGCGTGGCGGAGATGCTCTTCATGTCGATCTGGCACAAACAGTTGGCGTCGGGAATCTTGAGGGATTCAAGCGTCTCCTTCACGCTCTGAGCGGGAAGGGTGCTTGAGACGAACAACGCAACGGCGGGCAGGATCGACGACAAGACGGTGGACATTCTCATGTATCGACGTCTCCTTATGTGTATGATTTGTTGCTGGCTGGTCTGGCGCAGGGGAAAAAACGAGCCGGACATTACATCCGGCGACAAACGTTTACAAACGGGAGGAACCGACGACGAAACGACGCTCTCCGCCCAATGGCAACTGCAAGACAGATGTCGCACGCCACTCGAACCCGTACTTCGTGGACGCCACCGCCACCTCGGCGAGTTCGGCGTCGACCTCGCCTCCCGAACGGTACACGACCAGCTGTCCGGACTGCGTGACAAGCTGGCGTCCCTCACGAAAAATCTCCGCCGGCGAGCCGACCGCGCGGGAGACAAGCAGGTCGAACGTCCCCCGCAGTTTTTCGCTTCGGGCGAGTTCCCTTCCTCTGCCGCGCAGCACACCGCAATTGGCAATGCCGAGTTTGTGAACGGCAAGTCCCACGAAATCGGTCTTCTTGTGGTTGGAATCGATGGCGGTCAGACGTAGCCGCGGAAACGCCAGCGCGAGCACAAGCGAGGGAAACCCCGCGCCGCAACCGAGATCTCCCACGGCGAGAGGCTCCGACGCCACCTCGGGCAGCGCCAGCGCGAGGCTCACCGAGTCGGCCACGTGCTTGTTCAGGAAGTCCTCTTCGCTGGTGATCCTGGTGAGGTTCGTCTTCGCGTTCTCCTCCACAAGCAGAAGCCTGAGCTCCTCCATCCTGGCGAGAAACAGCTCGGGAGCGGCCACACCACACGCCGCGCAGAAGGGAAGGATTGTATCCGACGCCTGACTCATCTGACGAAATGCCACACGCCCAAAGCGAGGCATGTGAAGGCGTACACAGCCAGCACTCCCGTCAACCCGCCGCGCCACACGTGACGGTCGCACCCGCGCCGCACCACCTCCCGGAGAAGGTAGGGCATGCCGCCGATGAAAACCCCCGCCGTCCCCATCGTCACGCATAACGAGGCGAAAAACCAGCGGACCGGGGTGTGGGCGGCGAAAGACTCGAGCAGGAAGTAATGGGACAGGAGGATGAGGAACCCCGCGAAAGCTCTGGCGAAATGATAGTCGAGCAGCCAGAAGGCGACAACCAGCAGAATACAGGCGAGCGGCACAAGCCACGTCCATGATCCTGGCGAGAAAACGGGCTCCGCATGCGGCACGCACCACGCCAAATCCACCGCCCCGAGAGCCATGCCGAACAGCACGTTCCGCGGAAGCTTCTCCCACACCGCTTTGGTCTCAGGCCGGAGCGCGCGCCATGCCCACGCCGCCGCCAGCAGGCAGGCGCAGCCAAACACGAGCAACGCATAGGGATACGCCGCCGCCGAAGTCGTTGCCGCTGAAATTGGATTCATCGTCACAATAAATTGATCCTTAAAAGATTAGAACTGCTCAGCATCGAAAAACATAAACAAACGATACCACCTAACGTTGCGCATGGAGATCATCCGCTCGCGCCTTAAATAAAGATAAAGCCCATAACGTTCCCTCCGGTCTTTTGTTTTTCAAGAGCACCCTACTATGCAGGGCATCTTATCTTTACCGTTGATGGCATATAAACGTTCCAGCGGCGTCTTTTATTGTGCGGGTTCTGAAGATTTTATAGAAAATCAATACGCCACATGCTTATCCTGCCGTGCCCATCCAGAGGCGAATGGCGCTGACTTAAGCGTCTTTTGTAGAAGCGGCAGCTTGCCGCTTTGAATGCGGCGAGCCGCCGCATCCACAGATTTTCACGCATAAGTCAGTGGCATTGCATTCAGAGGCGTTCTCATCCTAAGAACCGTAGCTTGATGGAATTCCAGCATCCACCGTAATAGACCCCAAATGAGGCCCCCCTCCCCCCATGGCGTCCCGCGTCTACACCCGCCCGCCTCGCCCCAAAACCACGATTTCAGTGAAATTCAGGACGTACTTTTCTGGACTTCCATCAAGTGCCGCTTACGCCGGGATATTCTTGACTTCCCAAGCCGGATATGCCCGTTTTCATTGATTTCCCACAATCTTGGCACTACACTATTGTGTCACAGTATTGAACCAGTTGATTTTATGGAATTTCATTGACATAATGTGACGGCTTCGCGTCACATAGATTTACAAAATTGTCCAAGGTTACTCCGGATCATCTGCCATATCAAATCTGACCAAATCGATATCATTGCTGTAATTCATGGCTCCAGGGATGTCCTTCGCTCCCAAGATGACAATATTAAATTTGGGTTGCGAAGATTTTCAGGATTGGTGTGCATTCTGGATCCTGGCACAGTCCCCCACCCACAACCTTTCAGTTCAAAGGCATGGAGGCGAAATGGCGACGAACAGCACGGTGGCATTGTATCTTCTCCGCAGACTCGAGGAGCTGGGCGTCGGGCACATCTACGGCGTGCCGGGCGACTACTCGCTCGACTTCCTGGACCGCGTGGTGGCAAGCCCGATCAGATTCGTCGGGACGTGCAACGAGCTCAACGCCGGCTACGCCGCCGACGGCTACGCGCGGGTCAAGGGAATCGGCGCCGCCTGTGTGACCTACGGGGTCGGCGGCTACAGCATCCTCAACGCAACGGTGGGCGCCTTCGCCGAGCAGGTTCCCCTCGTGATCATCAGCGGCGCCCCCAGCACGACGCTGCGCCGCTCCCACGCCCTCGTCCATCATCTGACCAGAGACTACAACCTGCAATACGACATCTTCAAACGCGTCACCGTCGATGCGGCGCTCCTGCTCGACGCCCGGACCGCCCCGCAGGAGATCGACCGGGTGCTCTCCAACTGCATCACCCACAAGCGTCCCGTCTACCTTGAGATCCCCGTCGATCTGGTTGACGCCCCCTGCGCCGAGCTGCTCGACCCGCTGATACCGGCGCCGCGGAGCTCAGACCCCGACGCCTTGGCGGAGGCGGTCGAAGAGGCGGCGGAGCTGATCAACACCGCCCGTGATCCGGTCATTCTGGTGGGTGTCGAGGTCAAACGCTTCGGACTGGCGGACGACGTGGAGGCGCTGGTCGAACAGATCGAGCTGCCCTACGCCACGACGATCAGCAGCAAATCCGTCCTGCCTGAGCTCCATCCGCAGTTCATCGGCGTCTACCAGGGGGGCTTCAGCGCGGAGGAGGTCAAACAGCGGGTCGAGAACTCCGACTGCGTGCTGTCGCTCGGCGTCTGGATGACGGATTTCGTGACTGGCGGCTTCTCGGCGAAAATCGATGGGGAGCGACTGGTGAGCATCAACTCCGAGCACCTGCAGATCAGACACCACACCTACACCAACGTCTGGCTCGGGGACTTCATCGCGGCGCTGCTCGACGAGCTCCGTCCACGCCCCTACGCCCCCAAGCAGCCCGCGCGGTATCCCCCGATGCGCTGCACCGACTTTCCCGTCAAAGGAGCGAACCTCACCGCGGCGAGGTTCTACACGCGGGTGAACGCCATGCTCGGCGATGAGATGATCCTGCTCTCCGACACCGGGGACGCCATCTGCGCCACCGCCGGCTTTTACATCCAGGAGGCGGACAACTTCATCTCGCAAGCCTACTACCTCTCAATCGGCTACGCTCTTCCCGCCACCCTCGGGGCCGCCCAGGCGGATCCGTCCAAACGAACGGTGCTCATGATCGGCGACGGGGCGTTCCAGATGACCGCCCAGGAGCTCTCCACCATCATACGACAGAAC
Organism: uncultured Victivallales bacterium; assembly: GCA_964436735.1. Lineage (GTDB taxonomy): Bacteria > Verrucomicrobiota > Lentisphaeria > Victivallales > GWF2-38-69 > CAYTFM01. The sequence continues at coordinate 9,637 of CAYTFM010000200.1, forward strand.
TGCAATCCCGTCATCCTCCTCCTCAACAACAAGGGATACGTCATTGAGCGGCTGATCCATGACGGCCCCTACAACGATATTCAAAACTGGAGCTACCACACGCTGCCCGCGGTCTTCGGCGACGCGGCGGCCGGCGTCTCGGTCGCCACCGAGGACGAGTTCGAGGCGGTCATCATGCGCGTCATGACCGAAACAGACAAACCTTTCCTGATCGAGGTCCAGCTGGATCCGACAGACTGCTCCGAGCTTCTCGCGGCGCTCGGCCGTAAATTCAGAAGCATGCAGACCAGCACACGATAAGCACCGCGGAAACAAAAACACTCCGCAGGAGGGACGATATGGATTTCCGTGTTAGGAATAAGCCGAATTTTTTGTTTTTTGACGACATGCCAATCTTCACGCTGGTATTTTCCATCCCCTGATGATATTATTAACGATATGCGAGGTTAAACATTTCACCTCCGGTGGGTTTTGTGGGCGGCAACTGACATATTTCAGGGAGGACGCGCCATGAACGCCAGACACGCACGATCACGGTTTACGCTCATTGAACTGCTGGTCGTGATCGCCATCATCGCCATTCTTGCGGCGATGCTGCTGCCGGCGCTCTCCGGGGCTCGCTCTCGGGCTCGGGAGATCAACTGCCTCAGCAATCAAAAGCAGTGCATCCTTGCGGTCATCTCCTACGCCGACGACTACGGCGGCGTCACGCCCCCCGCCGACGCCAGCAATCCCGTGGGCATGGGATACCCCCGCGTATGCAACACCAGGCCGTGGTACGTGACCATGCTGTACAACGATTATATTCCAAAAGGATGCGTCATCTCCTTCGACCCGGGCACCCCCATCAACTACGCGAAGCTGAGTTATCCGAATGTCATATGCTGCCCCTCCTTCCCTAATCCGAACGTTTTGGGGGCGAACACCAACTACGCCCCCCGCTGGGACTTCGGCTGGGTGGCCGGCGAGAAATGGCTCTCAGGCCCGGGCGACGCGGGCATGGCGAAACTTGTGACGCTGAGTCTTGAGATACCATATCTGGCGGACACGGTTTTCACGAGCAACTACAAACAGTCCGGCAACTACTGGGCGCCCAATTTCTTCTGCAACACCGTCGCGGTGCATATGGTCCACAACAAGCGTTCCGTCGTCGCCTATCCCGACGGCCATGCGACCTCAGTTGGCGCAGGGGATCTCACCTCAAAGGGGATCATCGCGATCGCCTATCCACAACAATGATGTGGATGCGGCCGACTGTCGCAACGCCACCCACAACCATCAATCCGCGCTCATCCCGAACACCGCACACTGAACATCACTCACATAGCTATAAACGAAAGGTGCTGAACACATGAGACTCGTGAAACTCCGCCTCCTCGCCGCGGTGGCCGCGCTGGGCTTCAACTGCCATGCGGATTTGGTGATGGACGGCCCACGGGCCAGTCTCGATCTCGCCGGCGACTGGCAGATCCGCGCCATCCACGGCATCGGCTTCAGTTATCCACCGCCCGCCGACGGGACCTGGAGCCCCGTCAAAATCCCCGAACAGCCCGACGCGACGATCAAGGGTGAGGGCCCCTACTGCCCCGACGCCCCCGCGCTCATCGCCAAGGACGGCACGAGCCTCGCCAAGAACAACGGCGTCGCCTTCTGGTACAAGCGGAACTTCGACGCGCCGAAGACGCCCGAGAACTGCGGCCGCATTCTCCTGCGCCTCAATGGCGCCACCTACAAAAGCGAGACCTGGCTCAATGGCAAGCAACTCGGCACCTCTTTCATCGGCTTGCTCCCGTTCGAGTACGACATCACCTCCGTGATCAAATCCGGCGCGGCGAACGAGCTGGCGATCGGGCTCACGGGCCGGGCGGGGCTTCTTGACATTCCCAACAAGACCTTCCTGTATCCCTCGGCGGGCGTCGGCCCGGGATTGTGGGGGAAAGTCGAAGTGATCTATCTGCCGAAGGCGTACATCGAAGACATGTTCGTCAAAACCAGCGTCAAGGACAAGAGGATTACGATCGAAACGACGGTCGTCAACACGGAGAGCAAAGCCCGCGCCTTCGAACTGTCCGCCATCATCCGCAGCAACCTCGGCGCCGCGCTGACCTCCCTCGGCCCCATCACGGTCGAACTGCCACCGAACGGCACGAAGACCGTGGAACTCGCCAAGGACTGGATCGCCCCCGAACTCTGGTCACCCGAAAATCCCACGCTGCTCTTTGCTGAAGGGAAATTGACAAAAGACGGCTCAGCGGTCGACGAGGCGCGCGTCCGCTTCGGCTTCCGCGAGTTCGAGATCCGCGGCCACGACTTCTACCTCAACGGCGTGCGAACCACCCTTCTGCGCAACAGCTGGCTGGCCGCCATCTCCGCACCCCGCGCCGAGGTGTTCGCCGAGGCGAAGACGACGGCGACGCACCCGTATAATTGTTTCCGTTTCCACATTGGCTTCGACTGCGAGGCGGCGCTCGACAGCTGCGACGAATTGGGCATCATGGCCATCCCGGAGTCGTCCTGGCACAACGCCCTCGACAACAAGTTCCCCCCCGCCAAGATGGATCTCTGGCTCCCCGGCGTCGTCACCTACACCAAAGCCCTGCTCAAGCATCACCGCAACCGTCCGTCGGTCATCATCTGGAGCCTCACCAACGAGTCGATCTGGGGCGAGACGGACGACACGCGCATGAAGATCGCCGACGCCCTCGTCGCCGCCGCCAAGGAGATCGACACCACCCGTCCCTGCCAGGGCGACGCCGAGGTCACCTGGGGCGGGCGCCTCCCCATCATCAACATCCACTACCCCGAGTCGACGGTCGCCAACGCCATCCGCGAGAAATATCCCAACGCCGCGTTCGTCTTCCCCAACGACTGCCATTGGCTCAAGAAGGACGAGGTCAACGGATCATGGCGCGCCACGTTCAAGTGGGATCGTCCGCTGGTCATCGGCGAGTACTGGTTCCCCGAGGGCGAGCCCGACCCCAAGACCAGCTTCATGGGAGAAAGCGTCTATGACTGGGAGCGCTGGAGCTACCGCAGCATGTCCGGCCGCGACGGCCGTGTCGACAGCGACTTCTACAAGTCCACGCAGATGATCACCGACGCCTACCGCATGGACGGCGTGGCCGGCATGAACCCCTGGGCCTGCGAGAACGTGAACTTCATGCGGGCGCGGAACGTCCGCCCCGTCGACTTCTTTCCGAACCTCGCCGCAGGGCAGACCTCCATCCGCAAGTTCGTGGTGTTCAACGACACCCAGAAGAACATCCACCAGCCGCAGCTGCAGTGCCGCCTGACCACGCCCGAGGGACGCGTGCTATGCGAGAAGATCATCGGGGCGCATGTCGATCCCGGACAGATCAAGACATTCGACGTTCCCATCGACTGCCCGGCGTCGAAACGCATGCGGCCGGCGACGCTGTCGATCAAGCTCCGCCAGGACCGCGGCGGCTGGAGCGAGCTCGCCTCGTACGACGAGCAGGTCTTCATCGTTCCGAAGGCGTCGCTCGCCGACCT
>CAYTFM010000200.1:13159-16873 GCA_964436735.1 uncultured Victivallales bacterium
CGGGGCGAGGTCGGCGAGCGACGCCTTCGGAACGATGAAGACCTGCTCGTCGTACGAGGCTATCTCGCTCCAGCCGCCGCGGTCCTGGCGGAGCTTGTTCGACGCCGACGGCAAGACCGCCGCCGCGCTTGAATCGCTCGGCCTCAAGGCGAAACAGCTCAAGACTCCCACCAACGCCGACCTTGCCGGCGTCAAGGCCCTCATCGTCGGGGAAAGAACCGATCCCGCTCCGTTCAAAGATGTGATTTCCCAGTTCGTCAAGGCGGGCGGCATGGTCGCCATCCTGCGCCAGGAGGGAACGAAACCACTGACCTTCGAACTGCCCGAGACCGACCCCGCGCACATCACCACCCGCTCCTGGATCAGAAGCTACGACCATCCTATTCTGAAAGATCTGAGCGACGGCCAATTCTCCTACTGGCGCCCCGACCACCTCGTGGCCCTCACCTCTTTCAGCAAACCGTCCAACGGCCCCGCCAAGACGCTGCTCGACGCCGGCGGCCGCTACGGACTGCGCTGGTCGCCGCTCGTCGAAGTTCCCTCAGGCAAAGGCGCGTACGTGCTGTCGCAACTCTACCTGACCGACAAGGTAGCCGTCGAGCCGTTGGCGGCCACCCTGCTTGAGCGGATCGTCCGCCACACCGCCAGCAGACCAGCCCAGGAGGCGACACCACCGCCGCTCAGAGTCCTCGCCGGGTCGAACAACGTTGCGGCAACAGCGATGACGGACACCGGCGTCGAAATCGTCAAAGGGCTCGAGGGGAAAGGGCCGATCTTCGTCGACGCCTCGCACACCCCCAGCACCGCGGAGATCGAGACCATCAAGAAGCATCTCGCCGACGGCGGCGGCGTCTGGCTGCACAACTTCGGCACCGAGACGATCGGCAAGGTGGCCGCGCTCTTCCCATTCAAAGCGGAGATGGAGCCGGTCGACCCGAAGATCCACACCGCCGCCCGCCGCTCCAGCGACCCGCTCATGAACAACCTCTCGTCGTTCGACTTCTGCTGGTCCAAGATGGACATCGGCACCCGCTGGAACTACTTCGAGGCGAGCCATCCCACGGCCAAACTCGGCGCGGAGTCGCTGCGCCTGCCCTCGCTGGACGATGGCGTCCCCCTGATCGAACCCAAACTCCTTGTCAAAGTCCCCGTCGGCAAGGGCACGATCCTCTTCGACTCCCTCGGCTGGGACAAGGCCATCGGCGCGGAAAGCGAGCGCGTCGCCCGCATCACCGCGAGCCTCGCCGGCAACCTCGGAGCGAACGTCCGACTCGTCCGCGACGAGACCATCTTCGACTACCACCACGTCGACTTCGCACCGTTCGCCAACATGGGATTCTACGACAAAGTGGCGGACGACGGCGTCGGCGGCTGGACCGACCAGGGGCAGAACGACATGCGCTTCTTTCTGATCAACCACTCCGGCAAGGGTGGCGGCCGCGATGACGGCATGGAGGTGGAAGTCGAGCCGTTCCCCGCCCTCGTGACCTTCCTCGACCGTCCCTTCAAAATCCCCGACCCGCGCAAGAACAACGGCAAATCAGTCATCAGCCTCAAAGGCGACACGCACGGCGTCAAGCTGCCTTCGAAGATCGACGGCGTCAAAGTCGGAGCCAAGGCCGACCGCCTCTGGCTGCTACACACCGCCGGCTGGACGCCGCCGCAGCCCACCATGGAGGTCGGCCGCTACATCGTCCATTACGAAGATGGCACCACGGCCACGATCCCCGTGCGCTTCAACATCGGGATCTCGGACTGGTGGAACCCGCAACCGCTCCCCGGCGCCAAGGTCGCCTGGACCGGACGCAACCTCGTCGCCTCGCCCATCGGCTTCTATATGATGGAGTGGCTCAATCCCTCGCCCGAGAAGACGATCGCCACCATCGACGTCGTCGGCGACATCGCCCCGACCCAACTCGTCTGCCTCGGCATCACCGCCGGCGTCGAACGCAAGGAGGGCGCGGCGGCCGGAGCGAAACTCGCCTCCCGCTGGCTGCTCGCCTCCGCCAAGGACAAGACCGTCGAGAACCAGGTTTCCGCCATGCCGCCATTGCGCTTCGGCGACAAGGCTCCCGCGCCTGAAAACGACGGACTGCGCTTCAAAGGCGGCGCCTGCCTCATGGCGGGTTCGAAGGACTGCGCCGACATCTTCAATGGTGCGCCGTTCAGCCTACGCGTGAGACTCAAAGTCGAAGGACCGCCGCCCGGCTACATGGGCGGCGTGTTCCAGCGCATGGACTACTTGAAGGCGGGATTCCGGCTCGTCGTCTATCAAGGACTCACCATCGGCGCCGAGATCTTTGCCGTGCCCGACAAGCCCGTCCATCTCGTCTCGAAAGATCCCCTGAAACCAGGACAGACGTATGACGTCGAGCTCAAGTTCGATGGCGTGTTCGCCACGCTGCTGGTCGACGGCAAACTGGCGGCGAAGGCGGCGTCCGCGCCGCCCGCGGCGTGCCAGGCGGACACAGTTATCGGCCAAGCCTCCGGCAAGGACTACTATTTCGACGGCGTTATCTCGTCGATCGAATTGCTCGCGCTCGCGCAGTAATGAGTATATCCAATTTGTATTCAAATCTTTACGGCAGACGCAGGCTGACCTTCGGCGTGCGGTCGCTTGATCGCTTTTGATGGCTGGGCTCGACCGGCCACGAGGGCGGGCGTCGAGCCGCCGCGCTCCAAGGCCGAGTCCCTCGGAAAAGGACTCGGCGAAAAACAAGACCGCCCCCCCCCCCAACACCGCAAGCCTGCCCCACAACAATGAAGTGATGACTTCACCCCGCCGCCAAGGTACACTATCGCAGACTGTTGCTGACGCCCCGTTGCCGACAAAAATCCCCGATACTCAACTGGAAACATGAAAATCCACGTCGACGCCGATGGCTGTCCGGTGAAAAAAGAGATCGCCGAAGTGGCCGTGCGCCATGGGGTCGAGGCGCTCTTCGTGTCGAATTCCCGAATGCGACTACCTCAGGATAAACTGGTTATCCCCGTGATAGTCAGCGGCCAGTTCGACGCGGCGGACGACTGGATCGCCGAGAACGTCGTCCTGGACGACATCGTGGTGACCTCCGACATACCGCTGGCGGGGCGCTGCCTGGCGAAACACGCCCGCGTGCTGAACTCGAACGGCCGCGTCTTCTCCAAGGAGTCCATCGGCAACGCCCTCGCCGACCGCGAACTGCTCTCCCAGCTCCGTCAGATGGGCGAGACGACCGGTGGTCCAGCCCCGTACTCGACGCGCAACCGCTCGCAGTTCCTGCAGAACCTCAACAACGCGATCCAGGCCTCGCTCAAGGCCGCGCGGATGAAGACGCACAAAACGGGATTATGACGGAGGGATTCCGCCGATAGGCTTTGGAGCGCGGTTGCAAGCGAAGCGCGGCACCGCTTTGGACTGCCCCCGTAGTTCACGCAAAGCTCAGTCGCTCCGCCGCGGCGGATTGCCTGAGCACTCCAAAGCGGCTTCGCCGCAGGGGAACGGAAGCGCACCACCTTTTCACGAATTTGCCTTGTCTACACTCCCAGCGTGCCGTAGGTGTTGAACTGGATCTTGGCGAGAGCTTTGCCTTTGACGTAGAGGTCGTCGATCTTCGTGCCGAGTTCGGCGTTGCTCTTGTCGACGAATTCCAGGGCGGCGGCCAGTTTGGCCACGGTGTCGGACGGGGATGTGCCGCCCGCGATCGCCTGGGCGATGACGTCGGGGTTGGTTTT
>CAYTFM010000201.1:0-4111 GCA_964436735.1 uncultured Victivallales bacterium
AGAACTCGGGATGGGCGACCAGCGACACCTTCATGCCAGCCGAGCGCATCCTCGCGTAGAGGTCCGTGTTCAATGGCTTGATCGGGCTGGGGAACACGACCGCCGCCGCCGCGCCCGCGGACAGCAGATGCTCCAGGAACTTCCGTTCCGGGGCGGGATCCTGGCGGTCCCGCAGCACGTCGTAATGACTCATGACCCACCGGTGTCCTAAGACATGGTCGTGGACCTCGTTCACGATGGCGCTGTTGTCGTAGTACGACGCGGGAAAGGCCATTCCCAGCAACCGTGGGGCGTCAGGAGCCGGCGCATGGCTCGTGTCGCGCTGCTGGGCGACGAATACTCCTTTACCTCTCACGCACCGCACCACCCCCAGGGCCTCAAGCTCTTTGACCGCCTTCTCCACCGAGCCTTTCGAAACACGGTATTTCTCCTTGAGCTTGTTCAGCGAAAGGATGGGGTCGCCCTCCTTGAGCGTCCCGCTTTCCACGAGGGCGCGGATCTCGTCGCGTATCGAGCCGGCTTTGAATTGTCTGGTCATTATTGTCATGACATACCTATAACTGTCTTGTTACTGTCTAATTGTACCATGGGCGCCAGCGCTTGTCAATAGAGTTGCGCCGATATTTCCGCGGAAAACTGACGGGCACTGGAAAGGAGGGCGGGATCCTTTTCGCCATGTATTCCAGCTCTATATGTTGACAGCGGGTCCTCTTTGTGATATATACTGGTATATAACAGTGGATATCAATTGCCGGACTGTACATCGAGCGAGGGAATATGGTGAATATCGAGAGAGCGGGAGAGAAGCCGATCTATACGCAACTGGCCGAGATGCTGACGCATGACATCCTGTCGGGGAGGATCAAACCTGGGAAACTCCCGTCGGAGCGTGCCCTGTCAAGCGAGTACAAGGTCGCGCACCTCACGTTGCGGCAGGCGCTCGGCACGCTTCGCTCGCAAGGGATCATCAAAAAATATCCGCGGCGTGGCTCGTTCGTGCAGCAGTTGGGCGACACCTCGTTCCTCGGCGTGACGCGTCAGCCGGTCCGTCTCATGCTGGGCTCCGCAAGCCAGTTGGAGTCGAACCAGCCGGCTGACATTCCCGCGCGGCTTTTGTTTGCCGGAGCGATCGACGGCTTGCGGGCGCGCGGCGTGAGGACGGAGGTGCTGCCGCAGACGCCGGACAGTTGCATGGCGACCGGCCTCAACCGCCTGCTCGCCTCGGACAGTTTCCTGATTGTGACTGGCGGATTCGGGCTTGAGTTCCTGAGGAGTCTTGCGGAGGCGCAGGCGAAGGTGATCGTGCTGAGTCCCAAACGCTCCATCATACCGGAGCTCAAGAAACACCCGTTTTTGACCGTGAGCTACCGGCGCGAGGACGCCATTGCGAAAGGCGTCAGCTATTTGAAGAGCAAGGGGCGTCGCCGCCTCGCCTTTCTGTGGTCGGGGGACGAGGAGCGGCTTGCGCTTTTCCGTAAGATCGCGGAAGCGTGCGGTCTCGCGCTCGATGCCGCCTTACTTGTGCGATGCGCCGAGGGGGTTCAGGAGGGGTATCGCGCCATGCAGGTTCTGCGCGAGGGAACGGCGCGCTTCGACGCGGTTTTCTGCGAGACGGACCATCGAGCCGTTGGGGCGGCGCAGTTGCTCCGAGAGCAGGGCGTCGACATTCCCGCGGAGGTGGCCGTGATGGGATACAACAACTTCGAGATCGCCTCGCAGTCGGTTCCCGCGCTCACGACCGTGACCGTTCCGTATTACGAGATGGGGAGGAAGGCTGCGGAGATGGCAGTGGATTCGGTGTTCAAACCAGGGCTTGTCGAACTTGACTCGACGCTGGTCGTACGAGAGTCGGCATAGACGGCAAGGTAGGGATGCGGGGTGTATATGAGTGAGCGAAAACTACGGGTGGCGCTTATTGGGACGGGGGCGATCAGTCATTCCCATGCGGATGCGATCGGTGCCTCAAAGACGTTGGCGTTGCGGGCGTGTTGGAACAGGAGGGAGGAGCGGGAGAAGGGCGATGCGTTCGCTCGGCAGTATGGGATCGGATACTACTCATCCGTCGACGAGATGCTGGATGCGGAGAAGCCCGACGTCACCGTCAACGCCCTCGCCTATCGGCACCACGATCTGGGCATGGAGGAGGCTGCCGCGCGGGGAAGCCACCTGGTTGTCGAGAAACCGATGGGGGTGTCGCTCTCCGCCTGCCGGAAGTTGCTCAACATCGCCGACAGGCACAAGGTGAGCCTGTCCGTATCGGAATCATCGTGGTTCAATGGTGTCAACCTCACCTGTCAGTCGCTGCGGGAGCGTTTCGGCGCGGTGGCGCACATGATCGACACCAATTTCAGAAATTATTTCTCGGCTTCGAGGAGCCCCTGGGCGTTTGATCCCGTGGAGGGATTCGGCGGGATGATCCTCAATGTCGGCGTCCACCGAATCGCCCGGCTCAGACTGCTCGCCGGAGCCGAGGAGTCCTCGGTCTGCGCCGTCGTCGGGAAACGGCGCGCCGACGTGCCTGTCGAAGGCGACGCCAGCATCCTTGTCCGCTATAAAAACGGCGCCTGCGGCGTGATTCTGATGTGCGGCTACCATAATACCGGGAAGACGGACATGAACATATGCCGGATCGTCACCGATAACGGCTATGTCACTCCTGGGAATCCGATCCTTTTCGTTCATGCTGACGGGACAGAGGAGCGCATCGCTGTCGCCGACGGTTTCTCCAGGCCGGATTACGAGAATTTCTATACCGCGCTCGCCGCGTCGATAACGACAGGCGGGCAGGCACCATATTCGGGCGAGAGGGGAATGCGTGACGTGGCGGTCGTGCTGGCGGCATTCGCCTCTTTCAGCGAGAAAAGAGAGATAGACGTGGATGAGTTCATCAACCGGCAATCCTGAGTTCTGCCTTTCCGGGCGCGTGTTCGAGCGATCGTACGCGGAGAACGCGCTCTCGCTCGAGGCGTTTTTCCGTCTCGCCGCCCGCAACGGTTTCACCCGCGTCGAACTGCGGGACTCGCAAATCGGGATCGACGCTTCAGCGGACGAGATCGATCATGTGAACGCATTGGCGGAGGAGCACCATATCCCCATCGAGTTGATTACGGCACGGCAGGGGCGGTTGGACGATGAGCGAGGCTATGTGGCATTCACGCGCTATCTCGAGCTTGCGAGAAACATCGACTGCGCGCAGATAAAAGTCTCGGGCAATGATCATAGGCTGTTGTGGAAAGCCGCCGACGAGGCTGCCAACCACGGCGTCAGGATCGGGACGAACAATCATATCGGAACCGTCTGGGAGACGAAAGCGGGCACGCGGGAGATGCTGAGGAGGATCGGCCATCCCAACTTCCACTGCTTGTTCGACCCCTCGCACCTGTGGCTGATGGGGGAACAGGTGGACGACGAGTTGCTCGAGGCGGTGTTCGACAGGATATCCTATGTCATTCTCCAGGACTATGTGACGGGAGATGGTGTGGGATTCGCAAAACTGGGGGCGCGGTCGGTGAGGCCGGCCGCACTCCGAGAGCGCGGTGAGGTTGGCTATCCTCGAATCATTCGAGAGCTTGCGGCCCGAAACTATGCAGGTGCCTACGGGGTCGTGTGGGTGGAAGGCGGTATGGCGATAACCCCGGATAGCCTCGATCTGAAGAGACAGTGTGAGTTGATGGGGCTGCCCTGTGATGACTAAAGAAATCACGCATACAATTCATTGAAAGGAATGTGTTGCCATGAGACACAGAGTGAGGACGTGGACAGGGGCGGCTGTGGCGATGTGCGTGATGGTTCTGGCTTCAGCGATTGCGGCGGCGCAAGGAACCGCACGGCTTGATGGCGTCCTTGACGGCGACACCTGGAGCGTCACCGCCCCCAAGAATTGCCATGCGGAACTCGTCAAAGAGGTGGGGAGTGTCCTCTTATTGCAGAAAGACTGTTGGCGGTTCCTCTATCAGTTCCCGCGGGTCACTTACGGATTCTCCGAGCGGAATTGCGAGGCGGCTCTACGCGTCCCCGCCGCCGTCGACGTCGTCAAGCCGGTATTCACCGTCGACGTGGAGAATGTGACGGGTACCGACCACATGCTGTTCCTGCGGGCGACGGGCGAGGA
>CAYTFM010000201.1:4121-8579 GCA_964436735.1 uncultured Victivallales bacterium
CGGTGTGGAGCAGTCGACCGTTCGCATTGAACTGGACAGGGGCCTGGCGGACGCTCCGCATACCGGCCTCCGAGATGCGGCGAGAGACGCCGAAAGGTCCGGAGTCGCCAGTCGGACGGCTCAAGGAGGTGTCGATTGTCGTCCAGCAGGCCATGTGTTCTCGTCTTTCCGCCATGGGGTGTCATGTCAGAGGGCAGATCAAGCTCAGGAACGTGGCCATAGACTCTGGCGGCAGTGCGGCGGATGCGCATCCAACGCTGTTCAATGGCGACGTGTTCGGGAAGATTGCGCATCCCGCCGCCGCGCAGGGGCATCAGACGATGCCGCTTGTGTTGCTGGAGAAAGGGACGAGCGCGGCATATCCGATGCGCACGGGTGTCCCGTTCCCCGAAGGTGTGGTCCTCGACGAGACGCGGTTGCAGGTGCGTGCCGACGACACCCCGATCCCCTTCCAGACGAAAACGCTCGCCTGGTGGCCGGACGGCTCGGTGAAGAGCATGTTGGTCGAGTGCCACGCCAATCTCACCGGTTCCGTGGCATATGCGCTCGCCTTTGGAGAAGGCGTCAGTCGGCAATCGGTCAATCAGCCACAGATCTGTCTTGAGGATGCCGAGGGCGTCACCGTGAGCGCCGGCGCGCTGACGGCCCGCTTCGGCAGAAGCGGACCGCGCTTGATCGACGAGATGAGTCTCGCAGGAGCCAAGACGGCGACCCCCATCCTCTCTCAAGATGGGCTCACAAGCTTGTTGACTGACAAGGATTCCGTCGAATTTCCTGTCAGCTGCAAGTCGGTCGTCCTTGAGGAGAACGGTCCCCTGTTCGCTGTTGTAAAAGTCTCGGGCACCTACGCTCTTGAAGGGAAGAAGTCGGGGTACAGCTTTGTGTCGCGGTTCTATTTCACCCGTGACGTCAAGGCGGTGCGGTGTGTCTTCAGCTTTGTCAACGAGTCGGGGCGGACCGACAATCCGATGCCGGACATCGTTCTCCGCGGCGGGTGGGGTGCCCCCATGTCGCGCTGCCGTTTCACCATGGGGGAGGCGAAGCCCTACGAACTGACGGCTGGTGGCGTCGAGCTTTTCCAGGATGGCGCCGTGTACAAGGATGGACGAGTCTCCTATCCGTTCATGACGCGGCAGGGCGGAGGTGAGCGCACGGTGGCGGGAGACAAGTTTGATGGGTTCGCATCTGTCGAAGGGAAAGGCGCGTCGGCCGCGATCGGCATTTTCGAGTGCTGGCAGAACAATCCCAAGAAGATCACGGTGTCGGACAGCGTCTTCACCCTCCACCTCGCCTCGAAGGAGTATTGCAGGGGCGGCACCCCGGGCGGCAACTTATATCACGGTATCGCGAAGGCGCACAGTCTGATGTTTTCCTTTGAAGATCCTGTGATCGTCAAAGATTTCCTTAATGAGCCGGTCCTCGCTCCCCCGCCCTCATGGACATGCGCCAGCGGGGTTTTCGGGAAGATGGATCCCGCTGACCACACCCGCTTCCCCTTCTACGAGCGTGAGGCTGACGCATGGGTCCAGTCGTTCTGCGTGGCTCCGAAGGTTTTCGGCAACCAGTACGGATTGAGGGATTTTGGTGACTGGTTCAGCGACAACCCCGAGTTATGGATGAACTTGGAGACGTCGGTCGCCATGGCACTCGTCCGGCAGTTCGCCAGGACATCCCGTAAGGAGTGTCTCTCTCTCGCCCGGCAGTCGGTTTCGCACTACGTGGACATCGACACCTGCCACGCGGTGGGCGCGGGCAAGGATGGGCGGAAGGAATTGGGAGCCGTCTACGCGCACACCTACCAACACGTGGGCGTCGAAGGGACGGCCGACCGCAAATTGAGCTACCTCGGCGTCGGCGGGCACGACTGGTATCCCGAAGTCGTCTCCTACTATATGCTCACCGGCGACGAGTGGACAAAAGACTGCGCCGTTCTGCATGCGGAATGCACGGCATTCCACATCCAGAACTTCTTCAAAGAGGATCATGTCCTCGCCCGCGAGTACGCCTATCCGCTGAAGAATCTCTGCGCATTCTACGAGATCACGCGGAAGCCCGAATACCTGCAGGCGGCGGCGAAGATCATGAACTTCTTCTCCCGTTGGCGCGACGCCTTCGCCACCAACCGGTTTGGCAACGACCTCTACCAGCCAGGCATCTGCCTCAACGGCATCTGCGACTACTACGAGACGACCCGCGACCCGGCGGCCAAGGAGCTTCTTCTCGAGGCGGGACGCCGCCTTGTTGACGGCGTCAAATTCCTTCCCGGCGAGCGAAACCCCGTCGAATGCTCCTATTATCAAGATTCGCGCCTCTCGCTCCTGAATGTGGTGCCCGACCTCTATACGCTTTCCGGCGAGCGAAAGTACATTGACGACTACGTCGGCTACCTTTACTTCTATCTGCAAAATGGCATACAGGACTCCACGCTGTACTGGTGCGGCCAGGGGTTCCTGCGGGCAATGAGGGAGCTCGGCATACCGGAGCCGTGCGGTAAACCGTATCTATCCATTCTCACCGGACTCACCAAGAAGGTCGCGGGTAGCGAGGTGGGTGAGGCTCTTGTCGAGGAGACGGAGGATGCCGAATTCAGCGTCTCCGTCTCGCGGGTCGCCGCTTTCCGGCTCGACCGCGTGGCCCGCGGCCTTGTCGACGGCGACTGGGAGGGCTACCCGGATCCTGACGGTAAGATGAAGACGGAGGACGTCCGCCTCAACGCTACCCATTTCGGGCATGTCACGGTCAGAGCCCCGGACGGGAAAGTCGTTGTGGACGAGACCATCAAGCAGTTTTATTCGAAAGTCCACCGCTACACGGTTCCTAAGGATGGGCGGAAAGGGACATACACGATCCGTGTCGAGATGGTCGACTCTCTCTATCATGCGATCTTAGTCGATAGCTCGCTGCCGCGGTTGACAATGGTGTCCAAGGATGGTCTACCCGACTTGAACCCGGCGTTTTTCTCTGTTCCCGAGGGAAAGGAGTTCGCCGTGAAGATCCAGGCGCGCAAGCAGGGACGCTACGGCGGGGCGAGACTCTACTCGCCTGACGGCGTGCTTGTCGATGCGGCATACTGGGAGCCGTCTGGAGCCGCCGCGGAGTACCGTCTGAAGGGAAAAGGCGCGGGCGTTTGGAAAGTCGAGCGTTCGATGTTCAGCGATATCGGCAGAATGTCACTTGAGGGTGTCCCCACCGTGCTCGGAGCGTCGACGGACGCGTTCGGACGGTGAAGACTGCTTGATCTCATCATAGACATGGAGACCACTATGGGAAGACGAAGCGCGCAATCACCACCCTCGGCCAGGACGTGGGTGTTCACCCTTGTCGAGTTGCTGGTCGTTATCGGGATCATCGCCATTCTGGCCGCACTGCTCCTGCCCGCCTTGAACGGGGCGAAAACCAAAGTCAAGCAGGTCGCATGCGTCAACAGCATGAAGCAGATAAGCCTCGCCTTCATGAGCTATAGTGGCGACTATAACTCGTGTCTGCCGCCGCCCAACTCGCCACGGTTGAGCGACGGCGCGTCTCGGTCGAATCTGTCGTTCAATGGCGGCGACCTTACCGAGATCAAGCGCGACTACCTCAACATGAACACAAGTGCTGTCGGGTTGAAATACAACGGATTCCTCGTCTGTCCCTCGCGGGGGAATGATGACTCGAGTCTCAACAACGACGGCACGATCAACAGTTCTCGGACGCACTATGGCATGAGCTACTACCAGTGTATCCTCAACAGTGACAGGACCACCACCTACACCTATGACCAATCAGCCCAGATCGCCGAGAAGTTCCTTCCAGCCCTCTATCCATATCCTTCACGCACTGTGTGGCTTGTGGACACCGGGAAGAACGGGTACCCATTCATGGCCCAACGCAGCTATATCCTTGAGCGGGTTGGCGCGCTTCACGGTTCCGGCTCAAACATCATCTACATGGATGGACACAGCGGCTGGAAGCCTCCGGCCGCCATCGAACTCAACGAGGTCGACCCCAAGCTGCCATAGGACAAGGTGTTCAGGGGATGCGCTCGTAGAGACTCGGAATAAATTTCCAAATCCATTATGCCCGCGGCGCTGTCAGATGGCATTATTGCCGCTGGTTGTGCGAGGGAGCTCCACCTGCGAGGTTTCCACCTTGATGTAGTGGAGTATGACCGGCGCCAGGATCATCCCGGGGATGCCCATGAGTCTTTCGCCGACGATGAGGGCGAGGAGGGTCAGCCAGACCGGGTTGCGGATGCGCCCGCCGATGATCCTGCTGTTGAGGAAGTACTCCAGTTTATGGATCACGACGAGGAAGATCAGGGCGGTCAGCGCCAATTGCGGCGAGATGGTGAACCCGAAGCCGACGATGATGGTGTTGCTGATGAGGTTGCCCACCACGGGAAGCAGGCCGCACAGGAAGGTGACGCCGATGATCACGACCGAGTACTTCATGCCGACCGTCAGGATGAACAACGTG
>CAYTFM010000201.1:8589-16864 GCA_964436735.1 uncultured Victivallales bacterium
AACAACGTGGTCAGCACCGTGTAGATCTCGGAGGTGGCCGTCTGAGTAACTATCACCGTCGAGAAGCTTTTGTAGAAGGTCGAGAAGCGCTCGGCGATCTCGTCGCAGCAGAGTGAGTAGAAGTTTGTCGGAGGGGCGGCGTTGGGACGGTCGAGTTCGAATTGCGTGCTGATGAAGAGGTTGACCGCCACCACGCAGCCGATGATCAGAAAGACGAGTTGGAACGTCGCGCCATGGGCAAAACTCCCCAGCACCCGCACCTGGTTTTTCACTGTTTCTTTCCCGAACTCTTTCATGCCTTCGTAGTCGGCGAACGGCAGTTCAAGTCGATAGCCTTGTGCCCATTTGGTCATGGAGGGGATCGCCTTGTCAGCCATCTCGGGGAGACTGTCGATGGCCTCGTTCACGAAGAAGCCAAGCCCATAGGCGATGAGGGCGACCACGATGGTGAAGAGGAGCACCGCCAGCCATTTCCTCGGCCGTCCCGTGATGGTGTTCAGTTTGCTGAGGGCGAAGAAGGCGAAAAGCGCGGCAAGCAATATCGTCACGAAGTTCAGCCAGCCCATGACAAAGAACGTCAGGCCGATGAAAATGAAGGAAATCCTCTTGGCTCTCGCGGGAAGTGATTCGATGGCGGTCAAGGTGTTTCTCCGTCGGGCTGATGGTGTGTGCATACATATAGCCGCATCTGCATCCATTTCCTATTTGCTGAGGAGTAAAATCCGAGGAAGACGGCTTGGACAAGTGGAGGGGGGGAGGTCCCCCCCCCCACTTTTCTTTTTTTTCCGCAACGCTTGCCAATGAACCGTTTCCGAGTTCAATTTAACAGAGTTAAGGAATTTCGATGCGGCAGGCCCCACCCTGACGGGAGGGGCTCGGACGGAGGTTCGTCGTTTGAACTGATCCCCCTACGCGCACGCGGGGTCGCAGTTGCGGCGAATGCCACCACGGCTTTCCTAGCGCGTCGCCAAATTTTACTGTGAGGCTCCCCATGCTGAAGAATGTCGATCCCACCCTCTCGCTATCGAAGGAACGGTACAAGGAGCTCATGCCTGACCTGGAGCGTGAACTCGGCAGGCTGCAGCGGCAGGCTCGGGCCGCCGGGATTCCCGTCGCCATCATCTTTGAAGGCTGGGACGCCTCGGGGAAGGGGACGCTGATCGGTCGGCTCATGCGGGCTCTGGATCCGCGCGGTTTTAGCGTCTGGAGCCAGTCCACGACCTCCAACGAGGAGAGATGGTATCCCTTCCTGTGGCGCTTCTGGGCGAAAACTCCGGAGAAGGGGCGCTTCGCCATCTTCGACCGCGGCTGGTTCGCCCCGCTTATCGACGCCAAGGTGAGCAAGTCGCTGAAGAAAAGCGCCATCCGCCGCCTTATGGACGATGTCGTGTGCTTCGAGCGGCAGCTCGTTGACGACGGGACGCTGATCGTCAAGTTTTTCCTGCACATATCCAAAGAGGAGCAGAAGAAACGCTTTAAGAAGCTGCAGTCCGATCCGGCGACGGCGTGGCGTGTCGGAGAAGAGGATCTGCGGCGTCACCGCGACTACGACAAATACGTGGCCGCCATCGACGAGAGCCTAGAGTTGACAGACACGGAGAGGGTGACGTGGCGCGTCATCGAGGCTGGCGACGAGCGCTGGGCGATTGTGCGGATCTATGAGACGCTGATCGCCGCCATCAAGGCCAGACTCGACGAGGCCGAGACGGGAAAGAAAAAGAAGGCTGTCGCCCGCAACGTCAGCGCGTCGTCTCCCGCCATCGCGGTCTCTCCTTTTAAAAATGTCGATCTTTCGCTGAGCATGGAACGGGAGGAGTACGACAAACTGCTGCGCAAAAAGCAGAAGCGTCTCAGAGAGCTCGAGTTCGAGATATATCAGAAGAGGATTCCTGTCGTCGCCGTTTTCGAGGGGTGGGACGCCGCGGGCAAGGGAGGCAACATCAAACGATTGACGGAGCAACTCGACCCCAGAGGGTATGACGTGCTGCCCGTCGCCGCTCCCACCGATATCGAAAAAGCCCACCACTACCTGTGGCGCTTTTGGACCCGCATGCCCAAAGCTGGGCATATCGGGATTTTCGACCGCTCATGGTATGGCCGCGTGCTTGTCGAGCGTGTCGAGGGGTTCTGCTCGCCGCCGGCATGGCGGCGGGCCTTCGACGAGATCAACGAGATGGAACGTCACCTGTCGGATTATGGCGCCGTGGTCGCCAAATTCTGGCTGCATATCGACCAGGAAACCCAGCTTGCGCGCTTCAAGGAGCGGCAAAGCATTCCGGACAAGCAATGGAAGATAACCGACGAGGATTGGCGCAACCGCGAGAAATGGAAACTCTATCTGCCTGCGGTCGAGGAGATGCTGGCGCGGACCAGCACCTCGCACGCGCCCTGGACCATCGTCGAATCGAAATGCAAACTCCATGCGAGGATCAAAGTGCTTCAAACAGTAATTGACGCGATAGAAGAGAGGTTGTAGGACACATGAAAACACAGACGACGAAGTCGGGCCCCTTGACCGTGGATGTCCATACCGCTCACACGGTTGTTCTCGGCAGCGGGGCCGCGGGGCTCAACGCCGCGTTCCAACTCCATGTGAAAGGAGTTGAGGACGTCGTGATCGTGACGGAGGGGCTCGACATGGGCACCTCGATCAACACCGGCAGCGACAAGCAGACGTACTACAAGCTTGGCATGTACGGCGCCGAGAACGATTCGCCGCGCGCCATGGCCGAAGCCTTCTTCGAAGGGGGCGGCACACACGGCGACATCTCGCTCGTCGAGGCCGCCACTTCTGTCCGCGCCTTTATGAACCTCATCAATATCGGGGTCAGATTCCCGACGGATCGCTATGGCCAGTTCATCGGCTACAAGACTGATCACGACCCGCGCAGGAGGGCGACCTCCATCGGTCCGTACACCTCGCGGGACATGTGCGTCGGCTTGATCAGGGAGGTGAAACGCAGAGGTATCCAGATTCAGGAGGGACGGGTTGCCGTTTCGCTGCTGACCACCTCTTCATCGACGGGCGGCAAGAGGGCCTCAGGTGTG
Organism: uncultured Victivallales bacterium; assembly: GCA_964436735.1. GTDB lineage: Bacteria > Verrucomicrobiota > Lentisphaeria > Victivallales > GWF2-38-69 > CAYTFM01. The sequence continues at coordinate 11,638 of CAYTFM010000201.1, forward strand.
GTGGTCATGCGCTCGGATGTCGACGCTCCCACCGCCGCTTTCGAGGTGTACCTCGCGGAGAACGTCGTCTTCGCCGTCGGAGGGCCCGGCGGCCTCTACAAGGAGAGCGTCTATCCTGAATGCCACACGGGCGCCATCGGGCTCGCCCTGTTGGCCGGCGCCAAGGCGCGCAATCTTCCCGAGTCGCAGTTCGGCATCGCCTCGACCAAGTTCCGTTGGAACGTCTCCGGGACCTACATGCAGGTCGTGCCGAGGTTCTATAGCACCGAGCCCGACGGTTCCGACCAGAAGGAGTTTCTCCGCCCCTATTTCGAGACGGTGGGGCGCATGTGCGACACCATCTTCCTCAAAGGATACCAGTGGCCGTTCGACACGCGGAAGGTCGCGGATGGTTCCTCGCTGATCGATCTGATCGTCTACACCGAGACGCATCTCAAGGGAAGGCGGGTGTATCTCGACTTCACCCGCGACTGCGAAGGCTATTCGTTCGAGGCCCTCGGCACGGAGACGTCCACGTATCTGAAAAAATCGTTTGCGGCGATGGCGAAGCCGATTCAGCGGCTCAAGACGATGAATCCGCAGGCCATCGAGTTGTACAAGAGCCACGGCATTGATCTCGCCACCGAGCCGCTTGAGATCGCCGTCTGCGCGCAGCACAACAACGGTGGCCTTGCCGCCAACGTGTGGTGGGAGTCGGAGAACATCTCGCATCTGTTTCCAGTCGGCGAGGTCAACGGCTCGCATGGCGTCTGCCGTCCTGGCGGCGCCGCGCTGAACGCGGGTCAGGTCGGCGGCGTCAGGGCGGCCGACTTCATCGCCAACCGGTACGCTGGGCTTGAGTTGCATCTCGTCAACGCCGAAAAGGACGCGCTGCGCAACGTCACCGAGTTGTGGCGCTGGCTTGAGAAGGGCAAGAACGCGGCGAAATCGTGGGAGGACGAGCTTGAGGAGATGCAACGGCGCATGTCCAAGTCCTGCGCCCATGTCCGTTCGAAGGATCTGCTCACGACGGCTAAGGCGGAGTCGGGACGGCAGTGGCGGCGTCTTGCGGAGTCCTCCTGCGGGTGGGAGGATGCCGCGGGAGCCATCGAGGCGCTGCGCGTCAGGCATTTGTGCTTCGCGCATCTCGCCTACATTGACGCGGTCCTGTTCGCCGTCGGCAGCGGCGTCGGCAGCCGCGGTTCCGGCCTCGTCCTCGACGCCAACGGGAAACTCGTCCACAGCATGCTTCCCACGCACTGGCGCCACGCGCCCGAGAATGTCGCATTCCGCTCGAAGGTCCACGAGTCCGTCGCCGACCTTGAGGGGAACGTCGTCAACGCATGGGTCGACCGTCGTCCCATTCCCGTGGTCGACGCCTGGTTCGAGAACGACTGGCGGGCGTACAACAACGGAGAGATATTCAACCCAGAGAAGTAGCGCAGTTGTTTGGTTCAGCGGTTCAGCGGTTCAGCGGTTCAGCGGTTGGAGATGTATGAAGATAGTACATTTTGAAGAGATTGATGCATGGAAATTGGCACGTGAACTGACTCGCAAGGTTTACTGCTTGACCAGAAAAACTGCCTTTGAAAAGGATTATGGACTCAAACGTCAAGTCCAGGAAGCGGCCGGGTCAGCTATGCATAATATCGCTGAAGGTTTTGATGCTGAGACCAATGCCGAGTTTATCAGGTTCTTGCGATACTCCAAGCGCTCATGCACGGAAGTCCAAAGTGAACTCTATGTCGCTTTGGACGAAGCATACATTTCCCAGGCTGAATTTGATGATGTTTACGAGCAGGCCAGACGCACGCGGGCCGCTGTCCGCGGGTTTATCAACTACCTCAAACAGCATGACCTGCTCCGTCAAACCCCAACCGCTGAACCATTAAACCGCTGAACCAGAGGAACGAAATGGATGATCCACGGATCTACTTCGCCGTTGAGCGCACGCTGCTGGCGTGGATACGAACCAGCATCACCCTCATCGCCCTGGGGTTCGTCGTCGCCCGTTTTGGCATTTTCCTCGATCTGGTGGCCAACTCTGGCGTCCCGCAGTCTCCCCATAAGCACCTCGTCGCCCTCTACATCGGCGTCGGGTTGATACTCGTGGGGTTGGTCATCAACATCGTCTCCCTGCGGCAGTTCGTCTCGTTCAAGAAGACGTTGACGCATGACCAACTACCCCAGTCGTACTCAAGCGGCCTCGCCGTCTTCACCAGCGCGGCGATGACGGTTATCTGCGCCCTGCTGGTAATTTACCTGATGAAGTGATCACATGCGTCAGAAGATTTTGGCATTGGATTTGGGGAAGGTCTGCGTCCATTTCGACACGGGCAACTGCCTGCGGGCGCTTGGCCTGCGCTCGATCGAGGAGGTCCCGCGATCCTTTTTGGCGGCGTGCGCCGCCTTCGAGATGGGACGCATTGACGAGAAAACATGGTTGAGCGTTTTCCGGTACGAGACGGCGAAGGCGTACTCCGACGACCAACTCCGCCACGCCTACGCCTCCATCATCGAGGACGACATCCCGGGCATGCCGGAACTTGCCCGCTTCGCGGTTGACGCGGGATGCCGCATCGTCGCCATCTCCGACACCTCGCCGCTCCATCTTGACGAAATGCGGCTGCGCATCTCTTTCTCGCATTTGATCACGGGAGGTGTTTACAGCTTTGAAGTCGGGGAGGTGAAGCCTCATCAAAAGATGTTCGAGGCTTTCGAGAGCCGGTACGGTGCGCCCATCCTGTATGCCGACGATCTTGTTCAGAATATCGACGGCGCGCGCGCGCGCGGATGGAACGCCCATCATTTCGACGGCACCGCCGGACTCCGCGCCGCCCTTGCAAAAGCTCTCTCGTCTCGCTAATTTACCGTTGAAGAAATTCAATGTGGCAACCCCTCCCTCGCAGTCGGGGCTCGGTTCACGGCGTCTGAACAGAGCCACGATCGCGAGCGAGTGGTCAAACTCCCGAACATCGAACACCGAAACCTGAACACCTTTGCAACCACTATGACTAACACACTCCACGTGATCGGCGTCGACATCGGTGGCACGAAATGCGCCGTCATCAAAGCCGACACTACCGGAGCGATCCAGGACGCCGTCAGATTCCCCACGACGACGTGCAAGGAGACCGTTGGGCGGATCCTGGACAACTGCGCTCAATTTCTGTCGCAAGGGGATGATGCGATTTTCGGTGTTTCCTGCGGTGATCCGCAGGATTCGGCGAAGGGGATTATTCTTGGTCCACCGAATCTGCCGGGGTGGGATCATGTTCCGATCGTCGAGTTGCTGGAGCGCCGCTTCGGCGGGGAGGGGTACCTGATGAACGACGCCAACGCCTGCGCGCTCGCCGAGTGGCGTTTCGGCGCGGGGCGCGGCTCGCGGAGCATGGTGTTCATCACGTGCGGCACGGGATTTGGCGCGGGACTGGTTCTCGATGGCAGGTTGTACGAGGGCGCCTCGGGCGCCGCCGGGGAGATCGGCCATGTGCGGCTCGAGCCCGATGGTCCCGTCGGCTACGGCAAGGCCGGATCGGTCGAGGGATTCTGCAGCGGAGGCGGCATCGCCCGCCTCGCGCAGCGCATGTTAGAGGAGCGGGGGCAGGGCGACGGACGACCATTTGGCGCGGATTCGCTTGAAAACGTGACCACGAAGGACATCGCCCTCGCCGCCGAGGCAGGTGACGCGTTGGCTCTTGAGGTGTTCGCCGAGGTGGGCAGAAAACTGGGGCGCTCCCTTGCCATTCTTGTGGACGTCCTCAATCCGCAACGCATCGTGATTGGAAGCGTTTTCGCGCGCTGCCGCTCGTTTCTTGAGCCCACCATGCGGAAGGAGCTTGAGAAAGAGGCTCTGCCGCACGCCCTCGCCGCATGCCAGGTGCTGCCTGCGGAACTCGGGGAGCGCATCGGCGATGTCGGTGCCGTCACCGTCGCCCTCTATCGCTCGGGCCGACTGCAGTAGCGTGTTTTTTTTCTTGAAATCGCCTCGGACTCCAGCTATTTTTGCATCTTGCACATGAAAGATTCACCAGAATAGCTTGAGGGAGAGGAAACATGAAGATCGAATTCCGCACAGACGCCCGCACCGCTCTGCTCGTACCCACCAGTATGGGCATTCGCATCACCCCGTTGAACGGCCAGCCTGTCCACTGCAGCGACATGTTCCACATGCAGGCGACCAGCGCCGAGACTAACGTGGCGAGCATTGCCTCGTATCTCGGGCTTCCGGTCAAAGTGCTGACCACGTTCGTGAAGGACAGTCCGATCGCTCGACTCATCAAGGACAACCTCGCCAGCCGTCATATGGAGTACGAGGGCAAGGAGGTCGAGCAAGGCAACCCATGGGGCTACCGCCACCAGTTCAACATCGCCGACAGCGGCTACGGCTCACGCGGGCCACGCGTTCACAACGACCGCGCGGGAGAGGTTGGCAGAACCTTGAACGTGAAGGACTTCGACCTTGACCGCATCTTCGGGAAGGAGGGTGTCAAGATCGTGCACCTGTCCGGCCTGATCGGTGCGTTGTCCCCCGAGACGAGCACGTTCTGCCTTGAGCTGGCGAGGGCGGCGAAGAAGCATGGGACGCGGGTCTCTTTCGATCTGAACTACCGCGCCTCGTTCTGGAAAGGCCGCGAAGGCGAGCTCAAGAAAGTGTTCGCTGAGATCGCCGGGGCGTCCGACATCCTGGTCGGCAACGAGGAGGACTTCCAGCTATGTCTTGGCATCAAGGGGCCGGAGGCGGGAGGCAAAGACATCGCCGGGCAGATCGAAAGCTTCAAGGAGATGATCGATCGGGTTAAAAAAGCCTACCCGAACGCCTCCGTCTTCGCCACCACGCTCCGCGAGGTGATCAGCGTCAACCGTCACCTCTGGGGCGCCATCATGCGCGAGGGCGACAACTGGCATGTGGTCGAACCGCGCGAAATCAACGTGCTTGACCGCATCGGCGGCGGCGACGGTTTCGTGGGCGGCATGCTCCATGCCATCCTGAAAGGCTGGGAGGCGGAGAAATGGATCCAGTTCGGCTGGGCCAGCGGCGCCTTGGCCACCACCCAACTCACCGACTACGCCCAACCCGCCGACGAGGAGCAGGTCTGGAGCATATGGAAGGGCAACGCGCGGGTCAAGCGCTGAGCTAAAAGCTTCATCACGGGCTCCGCCCCGTCCAGGAGTTTGGACAATCTTTGAAATTGAGGCTGTTTTGGTGGGGCGCAACACCTTTTGCGCCAAATCTCCATGGCGCGGA
>CAYTFM010000202.1:0-4734 GCA_964436735.1 uncultured Victivallales bacterium
GCGAGGATAGATTGGAGGATGCGGCATGAACAGAGAACGTTGCACTGACGAGTACATAGTACAACGTACACTGTAGCCATAAAGTCTATAACAACACCATAATGGCTACAACGAGACAAAATACATAGACTGTTGCATTAGTCTCATAGTCTACGGCGACATACTACCGCACGATAACACGCCGTCCGTTATCGTGCATTGCCACGTTCCCGGCTCGCCACTATCACGCACATTAAGCGGTTGGCGGGTGGCGCCGGGGGCAGGGGCAAAAACGCGCGACCCACCGGGGGGACACTTCGGTACCATCTTGCATCCTCTCTATATTTGACGGGGGGGGGCATAGTCGTCCCGCCGAAAATTTCCGCAGGATTTTCCGACGCTTTGCCCCGCCATGTCCCTCCAACCCTTTATAGGGGAAGGCGCCGAACGCTGCTTAACATTAGTCAACGCAACAGTTTTATGTTTAGATGTTTACGACTTGCTAACACAGGCTCGACGACTACTGTAATCCAATGGCGAGGCACCAAGACGACAACAAAGAACAGTAAGCCGTATTACAAAGTGAAAGGGTAGTTCCATGAAGAACAAAGGCGCGTTTCAGGTTCTTATCCGCCAGTGCATGTCGATATGCCGACTGAGCAACTTCGCCATGATCGTGCATCCGCGGAGGATGAGCGTCGAGATCAAAGTCGTGCATACGAGGGACTGAGACAATGAAGCACGTAATCAAGACATATACGGCGAACACCGCGTAACACTACTCTGCGTACGTCAACGTCCTCTTGAACGTAGGCAGAATCCTCACCGCGCCCTCCGCCGCGCCGATCACCAGTCGGATGTCGAGGCCGGAGTCGGCATGAACGTCCTGCACCGCCGCGCCAGTTGCTTTGAGCGACCACGCGCCCTTGGCGAGGTCAAGAGTCAGGGAGACGCCCTCGGTGTCATTCCGGTAGACGTGGACGTCACCGTCCGAGTCGAACGATCCCGCCGGGGCCTCTACGAGGTACTCGCCGACGGATAGCTGCACGTCGTCCATCTCGGGATCGAAGTCCTCAATGCCGACCAACGCCTTCTTTATGGAGAGCGTGGACTTCGCGGGCTTGGACGCGTTGATCTTGCCGGAGGCCACGTCAACACTATAGGCGTCGAATGGAACGCCCGTCACGTCAAGCTCCTCGGACGAGTTCCGCTTCGAGTCGAAACTCCATCCGCTCGTCTCGGCCATCACGAGCCTCCGAGCGAGGACGGTCGTCCCGGCGACGGTCATCACAAGGTCGACCCCGTCGTTGGCGTTCACGCTCGAAAGTGTCGTCTCCGAAACCTTCAACGACCATGTCTTGGCGTCGAGATTCAAGGAGAACCGGATCTTCGGCGAAGCGCCGGACTTCGACTTGAACGTGTAGATGCTCTTACCCTTCTTCTGCGTAAACGTCCCAGTGGAGGAGTCGAGCGTCAGCATGTTCCCGTCGATGCCGATGACCACAGCAGACTTCACGTCGAAGCTGTCGAGCTGGATGGGGAACTTCAACACGTTGACCTTGTCGTTGCCGTGCTCGACCTGCAACGTTCGCGACGTTTTGGTGGATGGAGCCTTGCCGTCGAGGTAGAGGACGACTTTGCCGCCCGCCCCACCTATGCTTTCCTTTACGAAGCTGGCGGAGACGGAGCCGTCGCCCGTAACGGTCAGCGTGGTCGTCTGGGCTGTGGCGTTAGCGACGCTGGCTAGTCCCGACACCGTCCACTTCGAGAATACATAACCGCTCTCGTGTATGGCGCGGATCTCCTGCGAGCTGCCGTTGGCCATGGTGAGCGAACCGGACGGAGAGGTTGTGCCACCAGATCCGGACTCGACGGTGATAGCGCACAGGCTTGCGGCCTCGGCGAACAGCGCGGACACCGTGGCGTTTCCTTTTACCGTCACAAAGGTTGACGACGCCCCCTCGTCGGCGAGCAGCGCGCTTCCGGCGGACACCTGCCACTTGATGAATCCCCAGCCCTCGGCCGCGACGGCCTTCATCGCAATGAGGTCTCCCACCGACAGGTTCTGGTCGCCTGACGGCTCAGTGGTGCCGCCTTTCGCGGGAGAGGCGGAAAACCTCAGCACCGCCTTGCCGCCGCCGCTTTTGCTGAAGAACGCAGTCGCCTTGGCGTTGCCGCTCAGCCTGATGGTCGTCGCCGCCGCTGTTTTATCCACGCACTCCGCGTCACCAGTGATCAGCCAGCCAGTGAAGGCGTACTCGCCCGTGGGCGCCGCCGAGATCGATATGTCGGCTCCCGTTGCGACGCTTGAGCCCCCCGAGGGCGTGGTCGTTCCGCCAGACGCCGGAAACGCCTCGACGGCTAGGGCGCAGGAGGTCTTTACGAAGCTCGCCGTCACCGCCGCGTCGCCCGACAGTGTGACGGTCGTGTAGGGGGACAATGCATCGGCAAGCGAGGCTTTCTCCGTCGTCGTCCATTTCGAGAAGGCGTAGCCGTCGTTGGCCTTCGCGAGGATGATATTCGCCTCGCCTACCGTGACAGTCGTGGCACCAAACGGAGTGGCTGTGCCGCCAGTGGTAGCGGTGACGGTCAACAACGCCGTGTTCTTTACGAAGTTGCCGATGACCGCACCATCGGCTGTGGCACTCAACTTTGTCAAGGCGGCATCAATCTTTTCCACGCTCGCCCCGCCCGCGGTTGTCCATCCTGTGAAACGATAGCCCGAATCAGCAGTGGCCGTGATCGCCAGTGATTCGCCGAACTTGATCTTCACCGAACCTGATGGCGTGACTGCCCCACCAGGCGACGCCCCGATGGTCAGCATCGCCGTCGGTTCCACAGAGAAGTTTGCAGTGACCATCTTGTTGGCTGTGATATTCTTGATCGTCAAAGGATTGTCAATTCCCGTGCAATCACCTGACCATCCGGAGAACATGAATCCCGAGTTGGGCGTGGCACTGACTGCTGCGCAGTCGGAACCATGGTTGATGGTCTGCGAGGTCGTCCCCTGTATCGAACCGTTCGCCCCCGCTTGGAAAACTACCGAGTATTGGTTGATCACAAAAATAGCGGTAATGGCCTTGCTGGCGGTGACATTCGTGATTGTCAGTGGATTGTCCATCCCGGTGTGGTCGCCTGTCCAGCCGGTGAAGTGGTAACCCGCCGCAGGGACCGCGGTGACCGCGGTGGTGGAGTCGCCGTAGTTTATCGCCTGGACGGCCGTTCCGCTCAGCGTTCCATTGGTTCCAACGGCAAAAGTCACAGGGAAACTGTCGATGGCAAAGTTGGCCGTGATTGTCATGGTTTCTGGAACGTTGGAAACGGTAAGCGGGTTTGTGGTCGTCGTTAAGAAGTCGTTCGTTCCAGTCCAATTAACGAAGTGGTAATGTGCGGCCGCCACAGCTAGCACGCCTGAGCAGTTCGCTCCATGGTTGACTACCTGGGACGCCACACCGGTTACTATGCCGTTCGCACCGGCTAAGAAATTGACTGTGTAAGAGTTGATGGCAAAGTTGGCGGTGACCGTTGCGTCGCCAATAAGTGTTGCGGTAGTGGAGGGAGAGTTCAAGCTAACGAGTGTGGCGTTCGCCGTCGCCGTCCAACTTGTGAAATGGTAGCCCGTCGCTGGAGTTGCGGAGATCGATGTGGCGATACCATGCGTGGCGGCACCAGTGGAAGCCGGAATCGTGCTGCCCTTGTCTGCGAGTGACACAGCCATGGATAGAGTATAGGTGTTAAGCGTGAAGTTGGCAGTGACGGTCGCAACTCCGACAAGAGTCGCCGTTGTTGAGGCGTTGGCTGCGTCGGCTACCGCGGCGTTCGCTGTTGTCGTCCAATTCACAAAGTGGTATCCGGTTGAGGGCGTCGCGGATATTGCCGTGGGGACTCCGTGTGTGCCCGCTCCTGTGGATACTGGGCTTGTAGTTCCCGAGTTTGTCGGCGACACGGCTAACGTCATTACGTAGGTGTCCAATGCGAAATTAGCAGTTACCGTGGCGTCGCCGGTAATCGTGGCAGTTGTCGAAACTGAATTTGAGTCGACAAGCGAGGCGTTTGCCGTTGTCGTCCAATTAACGAAATGGTAGAATGCTGCCGGTGTTGCGGTGATGGCTACGCTTCCCGCCTGCGACACGGTGCCAATGGAGGGCGATGTCGATCCCGAGCCAACTGGACTTACAGCCATCGTGAGGATGTTTGGCGAAAAACTGGCAATGACAATCGCATCATCGGATAGAGTAGCCGTTGTCGAGGCAAGGGATGTGTTGGCAACTGTGACAGTTGCCGTGTTGAACCAGTTTACGAAATGGTACCCGCTCGCCGGGATTGCAGAAATAGCAGTGGGGACGCCATGCGTGGCGGTGCCTGTGACAGGATTCGTCGTCCCTGAGCCATTAGGGTACACTTCCATTGATAGAGTATAGGTGTTCAATGCGAAGTTGGCGGTCAGAGTCATACCAGACTGGACATTCGTCACAATCAACGGATTCTCCGTATTAGTGACAAAACCGTTTAGTCCCGTCCAATTTATAAAGTGATATCCATTATGGGGTATGGCCAGCACAGCGGAGGCATCGCCTCCGATAGGCACGACTTGGGGGGTGACTCCGTATAATGTGCCGTTCCCTGACGTGCTGTAGGCAAGAGCACACAAGGAAGGAGCGTACAAATCGCAGGAGGCGAAGCTATTGGAACCGCCTTTACCCCCTGTCACGAGAACTTTGCCGTTGGGGAGAAGAGTCGCAGTGTGGCAATATC
>CAYTFM010000202.1:4834-16770 GCA_964436735.1 uncultured Victivallales bacterium
TCGCCCCTGTGACGCTCCACGTCCCCGCGGTTGGGTCGTATAGTTCGCAGGAGGAGTAGAAAGAGGAACCGTCACTACCTCCGGCAACGAGGACTTTGTTGTCGGCAAGAAGCGTTGCAGTGTGAACATGCCTCTTCTGTGTCATCGCCCCTGTGAAACTCCACGTACCTGCGACAGGATCGTACAACTCACAGGAGGCGAAGCTATTAGAACCGTCATACCCTCCTGCCACAAGGACTTTGCCATTGCCTAAAAGCGTTGCAACGTGAAAGGATCGCCCCGACACCATCGCCCCTGTGACGCTCCACGTCCCCGCGGTTGGGTCGTATAGTTCGCAGGAGGACTCGTTGCTCCACCCCCCTGTCACGAGAACTTTGCCGTTGGGGAGAAGAGTCGCAGTGTGGCAATATCTTCCCACTGTCATCGCCCCTGTGACGCTCCACGTCCCCGCGGTTGGGTCGTATAGTTCGCAGGAGGAGTAGAAAGAGGAACCGTCACTACCTCCGGCAACGAGGACTTTGCCGTTGGGGAGAAGAGTCGCAGTGTGATAAGATCTAACCGAGGGCAAACTATTTGTTGGAGTCCACTCCCCCGTGGTTGTGCTGTACAACTCACAGGAGGAGAAACAAACGGAACCGTCATACCCTCCTGCCACAAGGACTTTGCCATTGCCTAAAAGCGTTGCAGTATGGGCATATTTCCCCTGCACCATTGTCTTTGTCGTAATCCAAGCACCCATGAATTGCGCATGACCTGTATTTGAAAATAAGGCCAGCAAAACAGCCACCAACAGAAGCCCCAACCAGAGGTGGGAACGGCGACCGAACTCTTGTTTCAGATTCATCGATGCGATCTCCTAAATATTGAGCCAATGGGAATGCGATGCGTGGCAATAGAGTTGGTGCAATAAAGTGGTAGGCTCGGCGCAGGGAGTCGAGCGGTAGTTGATGATTGCTCGGACTATAAATGGCGAGATCATACTATAGGATTATTACCATTCCGCAATGCAGAAAGCAAGCTAAGTAGGATTTTTCCTACAGCGGTCTTGTGCATGATGCGTATTCTTGGGGGTGGACTCATCCTCAACTGCGAGCAGATGCGGGTAGATAATGTGGCACCCAATTGCGCCAATGTGGCGGTCGGCTTAAACCATAGCGAATCGTTGTAAATGGGAGGGTGATCTACCCAATCCAACCGGGTGGCACTGGATGAAGACGATAGTGTTTATTTATTTTTTATATTATCAATCCAGGAAGTTCCCGCATAACCGGAAACATGGCCATCGTTATAAAGAATACAGCCAAATTTCGTATGGTTGTGTGGTTTATCCCAAGCAAGTCCTACCTCATCTGATACCGAATCATCGTATCCAGGCTGATAAATGTAATCGCAATGCTCCTCGGTTATTGGCTGGCCTGGGGCAGCTGCTTGGGTGTTTGTTGACGGACAAACGAAAAACTCGGGATCACTCAAATAGTTCATTGATCGCAGCAATTCGAGACTCTGTATGGAAGGATAAGGCGGATACCAGTTCTTCTTTTCATTCGGATAGTAATCCATAGAATACTGCTTCAAAGCCAAGCCGATCATCTTGAGATTGCTTGTGCAGGATATGCGCCGCGCTTTCTCCCTCGCCTGATTCAAGGCGGGTAGAAGCATTCCTGCAAGAATGGCCAACATAAAAATGCACACGAACGACACCGAACCGGTCACAATGCCTGCTATCGCCAAACCTCTGCCACCGGACACTCCTCTATTAGCTCTTTTTAAAGCGATGATCCCACAAATCAGAGCGGGAATACCGAGAAATGGTCCGCACGCCACAACCCCGAGGATGCCCATTACAAGACTGGTTACCGCAAGACCAGATTTCAGCGGCTTGGTCGACCCCGTATTGCCCGATATGTCTTTTTTACAGTGTTTACAGACAACTGCCTCCATTTTGATGCTTTCCCCGCAATATGGACACGCTTTCTCGTTGGCAGATTGAGCCGGATCCGCTTTAGGGCAATCCGGAGAACCGACAATGAATGCGTTTCCGCATGACGGACATTCGGCATTTTGCCCAACCACGCTTCCATCACCCTCGCATGTGCGCTGGCAATGAGGACATTTGATCTGCATTATTTATCCTTTTCCTCGTATGACCAATGACCATGCATGAAGAACGGCAAAGCTACACATTGCCGCATCACTCAGTGGGGTATTATTGGTGATCTATGACTATTATTTTTGCTGAGAGAAAAAATACGTCAAGTATGAATATTTACAAACCAAGACAGCAAGCTCCGTATACCCGCCCTGAGACCAAGGTTGTCAACTGCGTTGACATCATTCCCGTCCGCCAGTGGAGACGTAGGGGCGGCACCGGACGCGAGCGCGAATGTGCGCCGACGCAGGGTCGGAGTAACTGACTACCTCTTCAACCAACCGCCTCAATATTGGGGGCGTTGACAGGCTAAGTTCTCAGCTGCCCGGAAGGGGTGTGCGTTTTGTACACCCCGGCTGAGTCCATTTGTGGCCCGAGTGGCGGGACGCTTCAAAGGTGACACGCCCTTGTGCAGCGCATTCCTTGAAGACCTCCAAGGGTGTCAACAGTGTTGACCCCCTTCTCGTCCGGATCGATCATGCGCAAACTTCCGAGCGGATGATCGGCAGGGGGTGGTACCGGATACCATGCCATGAAGGACATAGCGGAACGCCACCCCCTTTCCACAAGCCAGCGGGGCATCATGTTGGCGAGGTTGGCGAACATGAAACAGGGCGCACGCACAGACCTCGGCCCAATTGGTCCGAAGTCAATTTCAAACCAAGATGCCGCCGACATGGCGAACGTCGGACTGAACACGATCAAGCGGTCGAAGAAGGTCATCGACAACGGAACACCGGAGCTTGCCAAGGCTGTGGACAATGGGGATGGGGCAAGGGACGTTGCCGAGAGGTTGTAGCCATTAAGATGGCTACAGTGAGACGCCATCCTTTTACTGACATGCCATGCGGCGGCGAGGTCTCAACGGTGATTCCTTTGAGGCGTTCCCCCTGTAGCCGCCTGTAGCCACTTTGTAGCCACTATGAGAGCTGAAGCATGCAGAAACGAGAAGAAGGGAGTCCGGAGTTTTTTGGCGGTTTTCGCCACGTAAGATGCTTATTACTCGATCTTTAGGAGTGGTGCCGAAGGGGGGACTTGAACCCCCACACCCTTGCGGGTACCAGATTTTGAGTCTAGCGCGTCTGCCATTTCGCCACTTCGGCGCAAAAAGAAGTACTTATTTATACCGTGGACTTTCAATAAATCAACCATTGATTTTCGGGGTGTTTGATTTTATTTTCATTGAGAATCGTATCAGAAAATCAAACAACGAGAAACGTACCGATGAACGAGCAGGCCTCTCGCCCCGCCTGGCGGCCACGCGCGATGGCCGCTCTATTCGCCGCAGGCGCACTCATGACCTTTCTTGCCGGCTGCGAGTCGCTGCCTCCAGGCACCCCGCCAGAGGGCACAATCTTCGAGGTGAAAGCAGTTACCACCAAACAAGAATTCGCCGACAAGAGAATGGCCCTTGAGCATATGATCACCTACGTGTCAACGATCTGTCCTCAAATCGCGCAAGGCGGCTCGCCCCCCCCCATTCTCGCCCATAAATTCTATTTCTCCAACCCGATGATTGACGACCTTCCCCAAAAATTATGGAACAGCCTTCTGCGCATGAAGGCCATCCGCCCCTACCAGCAAGGTGGCGCCAAGGCTGACTATCTCCTGCTGAGCTCCATTGAAGAGGAGAAAGAACCACTAGACGCAAACACTCTTCCCGCGGCAAGCGCCACATCAGCCACCAAGGAGGACGTCGTCGGCCCGAAGATCTTCAAGTGGACCGTCACCATACAATCGGGCGATGGCAATAAAAAGTTGTGGCGGAATGAGGTCGTCATTCTTCTCAACCCCGCAGGAACGTTCAAGAGATGACGCAGGCACCATGACAGCCTCCAGAAGCCAGCAAGTGACCACCACAATTGCAAAAGGCGTATCCAACCTTGCTCCTCGCGCTCTGTGGAGTTGTTTCGCCGATGTCTGCCGTTTCCCGCATCCATCCAACGGCGAGAAACCTTTAGTCCAGTTTATCAAGTCCTTCGCGGAGGAACGTGGGTTACAGGCGTCTATCGACAAAACCGGCAACCTCCTCATTCGCAAAAGTGGGCACCGCGCGTCGGATCGCAGGTGTCAGACGGTTGTGCTTCAAGCACATCTTGATATGGTGGCCCAAAAGGAAAACGGATCCACGCATGACTTTCAAACTGATTCCATTATTCCGATCGTTGACGATGGCTGGGTGCGCGCCAACGGCACCACTCTTGGAGCAGATAATGGCATTGGTGTAGCCGCCATCATGGCAGTGCTCGCCTCGGAAGACATCAGCCATGGCCCCCTTGAAGCACTTCTCACGGTGAATGAGGAGGCGGGAATGACGGGAGCCGCCGGTCTTGCCAAAGGCCTGCTGAAGGGGCGCTGGATGCTCAATCTCGACGCACACAACGACGACGAGATCTGCGTCGGATGCGCGGGAACGATTGAGACGACAGGAACCGCCCGCCTCCCATGCACGCTCCCCCAAGGCCCCATTGTTTATGCGGAAATTGGCGTTAAAGGGCTACGAGGGGGGCATTCCGCCCTCGACATCAACCTGGGCCGGGGAAACGCGAATGTGCTGCTTGCCCGGGCCATTCTATCGTTGTCCAGCGCGTTTGACTGCCATCTCTGCTCCTTCAAAGGCGGCACCGCAGTAAACGCAATCCCCCGCGAGGCGTCAGCGATCGTCATGCTATCGAACGATCAGCGGGGGCGGCTCACGAAAGTGGTGAAGAAGGTCGAGGCCATCCTCAGAGCTGAATTCGCAGATGTCGAACCAGATCTGTCGGTCACCTGTGCCTTTCACGCGCGCGCCGCGGTACAATCACTCGCCCCCAAAGCCCAGTCCGCTTTCCTGCGCGCCCTCGTCTGCTGCCCCAACGGCGCCATCCGTATGAGTCCGACCATTCCCGATATGATTGAGCTTTCCAATAACGTTGGCATCGTCGAACTCGCCGACGGCACGGCATGCGTCCAAACACTCCAGCGCTCTCCCATGCAATCACTGAATATTTTTGGAGCCGACATGGTCCGGGGGGTCTTCGAGTTGGCGGGAATGAGCGCAAACTCGCCTTACGCGTCTCCGCCTTGGATTCCTAATTTCTCCTCAGCACTTCTCACACGCGCAGTAAAATCATACAAGAACATCCATGGTACAGAACCGCGGATCACCGTGACACACGGAGGGCTGGAATGCAAACTATTCGCCGCCACCTATCCTGACATGGACATCATCTCCATCGGTCCCACCATAGTAGATCTTCACTCACCGAGCGAACGCGTGGAGATCGCCTCAGTGGAACGTTTCTGGCGATATCTTGTCGACATTCTTCAATCCACCCCCAAGGCGGCGTGAGGCCGCAGACGAGCCGAGCATAGTTACTCGAAACGGAAATAATCAAACACGTGAAAAAGGAGGACGCAATGGAGATCACGGAAAAAAACCTACCTGCTATGACAGTGGTATCGATCAGCGGCAGATTGGATGCGGTCACGTCAGGCGAGGCGGAGAAGAAAATAGGGCAAGTTCTGGAGAAAGGACAAAGCAAAATCCTCATAAGCCTTTCAGGACTCGACTACATAAGCAGCGCAGGATTGCGCATACTGCTTGTCGCCGCGAAAAAAGCACGACAGCACAATATCACTATCGCGCTTTGCGACCTCAACTCAAAAGTGCGTGAGGTATTCGACCTGAGTGGCTTCTCCTCTATTTTCACTATCTTCGAATCTGAGCAGGCGGCACTAGAGAAACTATAGGTAAAGTGAAACAGCGGGATTTCGTTGTCAGTGGATTTTGAGACCAGCGCGGTCGCTTGTGTTTGCGCCACGAGATTGAAAGGTGCTCGGGAAGAACGCTTTCGATAAACGCTCCAAGAACATCTTCGTCGGCGCTGTTTTAAATCTTTTCCACCAGATCCCGCGAGTTAAACTGCAAGAAGCCTATTATCAGAAACAATGTTGTCGACGCGACGGAGTACGCGACCAACGCAGCACCCAATACCCCGAACAGGCTGAAGGACTGGAAGTAGTAGACGAAATTGGGGAAGAAGTAGTAGAAAATGAACAAATACGAGTTTACCCCAATTCCCTCAGGAAGCATCTCGACGATAAGGGGAACAACGCTGATAGATACGGAGAAAAGCAAATATATCGCAGCCACGATCATCGCGCTGAAATCAGCCAAGAAGCATGATATCATCACCGCGCACCCAACAAGCGGCAGGATGCCCAAAACCAGGTTGAATTGCCGCACGATGAGCCCCATGGGATACAGTTCCCCGGACTTCAACAGGTGCCCGACGATGATCATAATTTCAATAGACACAAAAAAAATAAGACAAAGCCCAAAAATACCTAAAAACTTCCCCACGATGTATTCATATTTCCGAATAGGCTTGGAGATAATAAGCATGATGAATCGCGTATCGATGTCACGGGGTATCTCCGTCGCCCCCGCAAAGATGGCGATCAGGCAGGTGACGGCGAAGGAAAAAAACGACCCCAGCAGAATAGGATGTCCTTGCTGCACATTAATCAACTGCGCGACGATATCCCCTTTAAACTGGTCATAGAGATTGCCGAAGTCTGAGATGAACATCCCAATGACCGCGGCGGCGATCAGCATGATGAAAAACGCCGGCTCCTTCAATTTTCTAATCGTGAGTTCAGCCACACCTAACATCAGAACACCTATAGCTTAACGCTGAGTGAAATCGGTCATGCAACACATATGAATTTCACGTGCTGACTTTTTTTTTAGAGTCGTCATTCCTCTCCTATCACTTCGGGATCATCCGCATTGTCCATTTCCAACATGCTAAAAGGCGCCTCTTCGTCCTCATTGTCTTCTTGGGTTTTGATTTTTTTTGCCTTTGCTCTTGAGGGCTCTTGCGATTCTGGCGCAGTTGGCACGACTTCTTTGTCAACCGTTTTCACGGGCGATATTTCTTCATCCGTTTCAGACCTGGACTTCCCGTCTTTCCCGCTTTCTTCGCTTTCAATCTTTGAGTCTTCACTCTCCAGAATTTTTTTCACGGCCTCCGACTTATCCGCTTTCTCAGCCTCCATTATCGCAGCTCCCAAGTTCGTCTTCTTCTCTTCCTTCTTGACTTCCTTGGTATCCTTGTTCTCTTCTTTTTTAGTTTCTTTGCCAAGAGCCTTCATCTGCTCCATTTCCAGAGAAGGCAGATCAACGCAAATGGTTTTCAACTCCTTAGCTTTCTCCGCTATGTTATTCTGATCAAGCCGATACGCCAATTGCGAAAGGCCGTCATAGAGTGTGCCGTACTCTTTGTAGTCGGGGTTGAACGTCAAAAGAGGTTTAAGGAAGTCGATCTGGGATTGAATGGAATGCTGCTCCTTCTGCAATTTGCTGATGCCAGCCTGCCAGATATAAAGTCGCTCCTTAGGATCACATCCATTGACATATTCGTGATAGCGCTCGATGCTCACTTGATTGGGGGAATTATCCTTGCGCAGGAAATAGGTGTATGCGAAAACTGATTCACTCAGTTTGGGATACTTTCTCAAAATGCTTGTGAAGATCTGATTCTTCTCCGCATCATCCCTGGTATACAGTGCCAAGCTTGACAGGAGATTGACCTTCGTCTTGTCATCAGTGGCTCTCGCAAGCGAGTCGCGAAGACGGGTCACTTCGATATTGTAGGTGATTCTGTCGCGAATCGATGGTGGTAGCCTTGACAGGACCACATCAGGTTTGATCTTGTCGGATTCGAAACGTGAGACAACCGCTTGACGCAGGATCGACTCAGAGGAAAAATAAACAAGGAGGACTGCGCAGAAAGCTCCAAAACGCAGTCCCCCCTTGTTCAAACTCATTAGCGTAACAGATAATTATGGGGATTATTTAGCAGCGGCCTTGTCCTTTTCCGGAGCGGGAGCGGCGGCCCCCGGCAGAGGAGGAACGAGAGCGGTAGGAACCTTCTCGAGAGCCTTCTCGGGAGATTGATAACCGCAGGTGCTGCAGAACTTCCCTTTCATGACAGCCGTGCACTTGGGGCAGATGCCGTACAGCTCAACAGTGCAACCACACTGATGGCAGAACTTCTCTCCCGCACCGTATTGGGCAAGACATTTCTCGCAGAGGTGCTGCTGGCTCAGAACCTTCTCACGAACCTCTTTGACGGTCTTGAGGATATTGGCGTTCCCTGGCTCGGAGTTCACTGCCTTCTGACTGGCGACGAGGATTCTTTCCGTCAAATTCGGGATCGAAGACTGACGCTCCATCCTTTGGCTGCTCGTGTCACGCCATTCTTGAAATAGAATTTTCAAAATGGCATGTTCGACATTGACGATATTCTTGTCGCGCTTCTTGGCGTCTTTCGCCTTGGCTCTCACGAGATAGTTGACCAAGTAGTTTTCCGGATTCTTTGAGCGCATCACGGCCTTCTCGAGATAGGGAATGGCCTCTCCGACCCGTGAGTCATCGGGGAATCTCTGCGTCAGGATGAAACCAACGTAGAAAGGAATTTCCCAGTTGGTGTTGAGCTTCTCATTGTCGCACGCCTTCTTCATCAAATCGACAGCTTTACCAGGGTCTTTGTCGGAAAGCATCAAGGCGCCGACGGAATAGGCTTTGGCGAAGTTTGGATCGAGCGCAATGATCTTCTCAAGACGACGGGTGAACTCCTTGACGTTGTCATCATTGATGGAGTTCTGCGAACCGCTGTAGTTGATGAAATTCATCCACTCGACATCGGAGGCGAATTTTTGGAACCCGCCGAGGACGAACGAGAGGGCGTCCTTATCGTTTTTCGCATCGCCCTTTTTCCCTTCCATCCGATTCCTCAGGGTCGGGTCGATGTTCATTTCCACTTTGAAAGCCATCTTCGCAAGTCCAGTGGCAACAACACCGGAGACGACAATCACAAACAAATGCAGTATTAACGACTTTTTCATTGTATGAAGTTCCCCCCTTGTTATTATTATTTAAGATCTTTATAGCTGAAGATAAGGCTTGCGA
This sequence comes from uncultured Victivallales bacterium, assembly GCA_964436735.1. GTDB lineage: Bacteria > Verrucomicrobiota > Lentisphaeria > Victivallales > GWF2-38-69 > CAYTFM01. The sequence goes on from CAYTFM010000202.1 coordinate 13,942, forward strand.
TCGCCAAAGCAAACACACTATACACGACTCCCCACCCCAAAGCCATACCGAGGTACGTCCAGCTAATGCTTGCGGTGTAGACCGCCTGGGCTTTAAGGTTGAAGAGGTTTAAGTCGGGGACAATGCCGCCATAGAGGAACCTCGTCGAAGCACTGCTGATCAGCACCGGCGAGTTGTGGGTCAGCCAAATCACCGCGGCGGTTATCAGAGCCGCAAGCATCTCAGGCACAAAGACGGAGAAAAGCACCGCAATCGCCGTCATCGGAATGACGCTGAAAAGAACCAATAGATGCCCTTGTATCATGGAGGTGAGCACTTGTTCGTTGAAGGAAAAACTGAAGATGATGAAAAAACCAAGAGCGATCAAACCGCAAATAATGAATCCGGCGATTGAGGTGCCAACCAGCTTCCCAACCAGATATTCCGTTCTGCCGAGTGGTTTGGTAAGCAATGTCGAGGCGACACCCTCCCTCAGTTCGCGTGGGATCTCAAAGGAGACCGAGATGGCGATAAGAATCGCAGCGACCGTGTTGAGGACGAGAGACACATCGATCATGAGGGGTTTGTGCTCTCCCATGGAAAGGATGTTGTAGTTGTAGGCGCTCCCGATGAGGATGAACACGCAGACGATGAGGAAGTACACTGCCCTCACCCTCAGCATTCTGCGCCACGTACCGCTCGCAATCGCCATCGTCTCGTTAATCATACGCAATCCTTTCCGCTACAAAAATTAAAAAATTCGCTACCTAAATAAAACCTATCAGCACTTTAGTATCTTGTCACTATTTTACTCGCTTTTCTTTGTAATTCCAATTTTTCTAAAGAAAAAATCCTCAAGATTTTCCTTCGAGGAAGACACGTCGATCGCCTCTGGCTGCGCCGCCTTTACCTGATTGATCTTCTGGTCGACCTGCGGCCCACTGTTAAAAACAAGCTCCCACCCACCGTCCGGCAGTTTGCTGCTACTGATGGCGTCAGTCATCAGATCCTTTACGATGTCGTCTTTGCCTGGCCGTATTTTCACTCTATATCCAGTCGCGCTGAGCAACTCGTCGAGTGTGCCGTAGCAAAGCAAATTTCCTCTGTTCAATATGCCGACATAGTCACAGATTTTCTCCACGTCGGAAAGGATATGGCTGGAGAAGAAGACATTGGTGCCACGCTTCTTCTGATTGATCATGATGTTTTTAAGTTCTTGCCGCCCAAGGGGATCAAGACCAATCAACGGTTCGTCGAGGATCAGCAACTCTGGTCTGTTGAGGATCGCCTGGGCGATACCGATGCGCTGGGTCATTCCCCGCGAGAAACCACCGAGCTTCGATCTGGCGTGCTCTGTCATGTTGACGATTTCGAGGACTTCGGCGATCCGCCCTTTCCTCTCGCCCGAGGGAATGCGAAGAAGCTTTGCGCAGATATTGAGGAACTCGTTGGCGGTGAGATAGGCGGAGAACGCAGGGCAGTCGGGGAGGAAACCAATGCGCTCTTTGACCTTGTGGTCGCCGACCGGCTTGCCGAGGATGAACGCCCTTCCCTCTGAAGGCCTGATCAGATCCATCAGCAGTCTAATGGTGGTGGTTTTCCCCGCCCCATTGGGGCCAAGGAAGCCAAAAACCACGCCCTTGGGGATGGAAAGATTGAGCTTGGTGAGCGAAGGCGTGCTTTTCTTCCAAAGTAACCAGCCGTAGGTTTTCGACAGATTCTCCGTTAGGACAGCGATCTCAGCCATAAAAAACCGTCCTCTATTTGGCCGTGAGGCAATGGCACCCCGTGGCAATTATACTTAACAATATCTGAATGGCACGCACAATGCAAGCAGCCCTGCGCAAAAATAAAAGGCCATTTGACGATACCACGCACACAGCCCGCATGGCGTCACTTCTTGGCGCCATGCGCGGCGACAAGAGCATCCTGCTGGGAGCGCACCCATTTGTAATATTCCCTCATCTTCAGCTCGGAGGCGGCACCCTCGTCGATGATAAAGGTGGTCTTCTGATGAAACTGGAGGGCTGACGCCGGACAGACGGAGGTGACGGGCCCCTCGACCGCGTCAGCGATAGCCTTCGCCTTTTGCTTCCCTGTGGCCAGGAGGATGATACGCCGCGCCTCCATGATCGTTTTGATTCCCATCGTGATCGCAAGCCTCGGCTGAAATTCGCCAGGCTTGAAGAAGCGGCTGTTGTCCTTCACCGTCTGCTCGGTCAGCGTCTTCACCCGTGTCCGGGATCCGAGGCTCGAGGTGGGTTCGTTGAATCCCACATGCCCATTGACGCCAATGCCCAGCACCTGCAGATCGATACCGCCCGCCAGTTGGATCTTAAGCTCGTAGTGGGGGCCCACGGTGAGAGGATTTTCAACCATCCCATCGGGAACATGGGTCATGCGCAGGTCGATGTCGAGATGCTGGAACAGATTCATGTTCATGAAATAGCGATAACTCTGGGGGTTCTCAGGAGGTATCCCCACATACTCATCGAGGTTGAACGTCGTCACATGACGACAAGAGAACTCACCCGCTTTGTTGCGGCGGATGAGTTCCTTGTAGAGCGTCAGCGGCGTGGTGCCCGTGGCCAGACCAAGAACCGTGTTCGGCTTCCTGCGGATCTCCTCGCTGCAGATGTCCGCGCTTCTCTGGGCGACCTCCTCGGGGCCTTTCATGATGACGATTTCCATATCACCCTCTTACGTTATTTCCGGTTCGCGCTCCATGCCTGACCCGTTCTTGTGAGATTTGCTGTCGCAAGTGACGTTATACTCAATTAGGGTGAAAATTTAACTATTGGCGAGTCAGATTGCGGATTGGATTTATTCGATCCGACTGACGGGCGATAT
>CAYTFM010000203.1:0-16686 GCA_964436735.1 uncultured Victivallales bacterium
ATTTTATCATATCGGCAAATCGGGCTGGTATAGTCCCTGGTACGGGTATCCGGCCGCCGCCATTATTGACTTTGAAAATACATCCGTCGCCTTCACCTCGACACACTCTGAGTTGGCGAAGAAAGGCGTGACGGCGAACAAGGACTCCTACGCTGTCACGGCCACGTTTGACTTTCTGAAGGACTCGTCGCCCACGCCGATGGATCACCTGGATGAGACGAGCCGTGTGTCTATCTGCATGGGGGACTTCCACTTCGAGAGACTGATCGAGGAGGCGGATTACAAGATTACGGCAAAGGGAGGGACAGCCACCTTCACGACGGAGAACAACGATACGGTAAGGTGCAAGTGGGACTCCAGGAAGATCTCGGTGACGGTTAAGAGCAAGTTGTGGGAGAACGCCGATATGAACATCCTCGACCTGAACGACTATACGGCTGGGAAATACGACGAGGATTTTACTGGTTGCTCGATGACGTTCGGGATTGCCGGATGGACTGGCTCCATCCCCTGGTCCGGCAAGGTGGCGGACAGAAAGGGGTTGCGTTCTTGGACGGCCAAGGGCAAGGTCACGGAGTGAGGTGAGAAGCTCAGCAAGAGCCCAACGGTGGCAAGCTCCAGTGAGACTAATCTAAAACACCTGCCCAACAAATAGATTCCGACTGTGGGGCGGATCAGGGTTTTGGAATACTTATGACAAAGACGATGTCGGCCATACTCGTGGCAATGCTCCTCTGCGCATCGTGCGTAAATCCACTGGACATTGTTGGACCGAGAGATAAACCTGACTTTCGGAGCAAGGACTGGACATCTGTCACGATCACCTACTGGGTAAGCACCAGGACAGCTAATCGACTCGAACGGGTTTTCACCGTCACAGACACATCGACCGTTGCTGGCCTGATCTCGAAAATGAACATCAAGGAAATCCACGGTCTTAGCACAGGTACAGGCGACCAGCTGCGTTTCCACGAGCGCAATGGCGACTCCTGGCATGGGTGTGTGGTTTTTGAAGATCGCATCAATCTATCAAGCTCGGCAGATAAATGGCGTTCCTATACCATTGACTTGTCCGACGACAGTCTGTTCGAGGCCATGCTTGAACTGTGCGTGCGGAACGAGCGCACGTTCCATCTGAAAGTTAAGGCGGAGAACATCATCTTGAGGTCCAATCTCAGCAAAAATTACCCACCGGTCGAAGAATGAGGAATTCCTGCCAAGTATTGATCGGCACGGTGGAAGCCGACGCCCGCTACGTAATACTAAAACCATTAAGAAAGGCAGACAAATGAAAAAAGCGATATTGCTGGGAGTCTTGTTCGGTATCACTTGCTTGACTGTGACATCTTGCGTATCTGGGAATTCGTCTTCAAAAAGTAACGTCCCATTTACTTGCTTTTTACAATCAGAAAAGACAGTAAGCGTTCCATACGAAATTTATATTGATGACAAACTGGTTGGCAGCGGATCGACTGAACTATCAAATGGCCTGACAATGTCAAGATTAGCCGCTACACCTGGAGATCATGTTTTGCTCGTTACAGCACCTGGATATGAAAAATGGGAAAAGAAAGTAACCATATTAGACGGAATAGTTAATGACAAGGGGCAACAATCCTTCAAAGTGATATTCCAAAAATCAGAGAAACAGATTCCGAACAAATAGCTTCAGCCCTTCAGTGGAGTGGTGAAACATTCAACTCGTTAGCCTCGGGCAGAAATAGGCGCACCCACAAAGGAAGAATAGAAGCATATGAAATTCATCAGCAATAGTAGCCTTTCTGAAACACTTGATTCAGTGTCAGATGCCTTATTCTGGTCAAAACCAATTAGCGCAAACGACCGCCTGAGTGTTGCCAAGTGGTTGGCCGCCCGTCAAGGATTGCCGGGCTCCTATGCGAAAATGTTCGCCCCAACCCCAAATGAAATACAGAACGGTATTAAAGTGTTCACTGGTGAGAAAATTGTGAGTGGGGCGGCAATACGTCATATCCTTGGTGAAGAGGCTTGTCGGATATTATCTATTTTAGGGGTCGGTGACGCCAGAGTTAAAGATGCGCACGCAAGAGCAATTGACGGGATTGCTGAAAGATTTGTTCTCGCAGAAGATAAAGGATATGATATTGGAACCTATTGTTGTGGCAAATGCTCAGTTTCGTATTGGCGCAATTTATTGGTGACCAAAATACCTAAAAAAGAAGAGCGCATAGAAAAGGGCATGAGAGAACTGAAAAAAAGACGAGTGGGAGATGGGAATTGGCGTGCATTTCCTTTTTATTACACAAGCTTGGCATTGGTGGAAATTGGCACTGAATTCGCTAAGGCGGAAATGAGATACGCAGCGCAAAAATGGGAAAAACATATAGGTAGAGCACAGAACCGAGGATGCCCGTATTTTCAAAGAAGGGAAAAAATTGGGGAAGAAATACTAAAGGTAATATGATAGAGGCGTCTTCCGAACGATTTTGCTCCTAAACACGATGTAATAGATCTTTCAAAATCATTAGCGGTCTTCAGACAACCCAGGCGTTACATAACAGGAGAACAGAAACGATGAAGATGAGTGCGTCCCTCTTTGCCGCCGCTTTGGCGGTGTCGCTCAGCATAGGAACAAGTTGCCCCGCAGCTTCAGCGGAGGAGCCCGCCAAAACCTCGCCAGCGGCCGCCCCTTTTGACATGCGGAAGGCCGAGGCGGAAGTCAAAGCACGCTATGCGAAGGCGCATCCCGAAATAAAGGAGTATGTCCTATGGACGGCGAAGACGTTTGGACCGGGCGGTATGTGGCTCAATGAGGATGCGTTCGCCGCCTTGCCCGCCAAAGCACGGGAGGAGAGGATTCAGCACCTGGCGGCTTTGCTGGAGGATGGCGAGTATGGGCGGCATCTCTGCGCAGGGCTAGTGGAGGCGGGCGGGCTGAAGGACAAGCTTCTTCTGCCCGGTCTCATGAAGGTGGCCGGCTATCACAAGGACAATGTCGATTACGACTGCCGGGCGAAGTGGATGGCCGTGGCCGCGCTGGCCCGGCAGGAGTCCGACGTGGCGGTGCCGCTGCTCGTCAGTCTTGTCGACCACGGGAACGAGAACACACGAAATTGGGCTCGTGCGGCATTGTCACGCAAGACCGGCCAGGACTTCAAGCAGGACAAGCAGGCCTGGGCGAAATGGTGGCTGGCGCAGGGCAACAAGCCCATCGACGAGCAGCTGCTGAAGCCGGCAGGCAAACCGGAGAGCCCTGCCGCAGGCAATCCAGCAGGCAACGCCGTCCCGCTGAGCGAGCGGGTCAAGAAGCGGTTCGAGCAGGATCAGACCCTGTACAGCGGGGACGAGTTGCGGGAGATCGAGAGCCTCTACCAGATCGCCAACAAGCAATGGGACAGCCCCGAGGCCCAGGAAAGCCTTAAAAAGCTGGTCGACAAATACTCGAAAGCCAACCGCACCGGCTGCGCCCTGCTGTATCTTGGCCAGATGGCGTCCGGAGCGGAGAAGGAGAAGTATCTCACCCAGGCCATCAAGGATTTCAGCGACTGCTACTATGGCGACGGCTCCCAGGTCGGAGCCTACGCCCGGCTTCATCTGGCGAGGTATTACAGGGAGACCGGGAAGACGAAAGAGGCCTTGGCCTTGTTCGACGAGATACGCAAGAGCTATCCGGACGCCGTGAACCACAAAGGTGGTCTCATCGTCGACATGATACCAAAGTGACCGCACCCAATGATCCAGCCAAGACGGCAAAGCGGCATGGACTGCGGTTGCTGGAACAATGAACGAAAGAGGGGGGCGACAGTGCGAATTCTTCACGCAGGCTTGGCTGTGGTCTTATTATACGGCCACTCATCCTGGGCAGGCGAGCAGACCGCAAAGGAGCGGATCGATTGGGTGAGGAGTGCGGTATGCCAGAAGGACCCCAAATACGCATCCGCCCAACTTCACCCCTTGAGCTACGCCAAAACCGCTCAACCGCCTGACTTCGAGGCTATCGAGATTGTCGAATTCAGAATCGGAGACACGAAGGACGAGAACGAGTCCGGGAGGAAATACTCGCTGCTCACCGTGAAGTTAGGGAAAGATGGGCAAATCGCCAACTGCCAAGAGAGCAAAGTCAGCGAGTACGAAGCCAAGGATCTCATGCTGGCGTCAGACGGCAAGAGAACTGTGGAATCTGATCCCGGCATAGCGAAAGCGTTTAACGAGGCCCTGCGAAAACTTCCCGACGAGATGCGCAAGTCTGGATACAAGGAGGAGCCCATTCCAGTGCGATTCCCGCAAGGCGAGAGAGGCGAGAGAATCACCGCCTACACGGAAAAAGCCAGAAAGTCGGACAGCGCAGAATTGCAAAGCTTGTTGAGCAAAGCCGGTTCTGACGCCGCCATACTCCGTGAGATCCTGTCAGGCATTGCCCGGTCGGAGAATTCAGCTTTGCGTGATCTTGTTCGCCCCTACCTGAGATCCGGGAACGATGAAGTCAGGGCATCCGCAGTCGCCGCATGGGGGAAGATTGGGAATTTTGACGACGCCAAGGTGATCGAACCCTTGCTGCAAGACAAGAACCCCGTTGTGCGCATGATGACGGAAACGGCAATAGCCTCCTTGAAGTCGTCGGCAAATAATTGATAGAAACCACACAAATTAAGGTGCAGTCAAAGCTGACCTTTATTATGCGCAGCGATATCGACAACATCGAAGCTGAGAGCAAGGCTTCAACAGAAGGCGCATGCGCCAACTACGGGCCTGAGCCCTCTGAGAGGCGAGGACGGAGAAGGCTGCGTTTGGCACGAACGATTCTTCTTATCGGGGTGCTTTTGGGAGTGGCGGTGTTCAGCGTGTGGCGTGTTATGCTTTCGCTGGCTGTGAGAGGGGAAATTCAAAGCATCCAGGCACAAAACGAGCCGGTGACTCTCGCAGATCTTAGTGAATGGTATTCGAACGCCGCAGCTGACAAGTCCGGACATAGCCGCTATGCGCAGGCTTTCGAGAAACTTGTCGATTGGGAGCGTGCGCACGCCGATCGTTTTAATCTCCTGCCTGTAGTGGGACATACGATCCTGCCTGAAACAGGTCCGCTATCGGCCCAGACACGTGACGCCATGCTCGGATACCTGACGGACAATGCCGAGGCGATACGCCTCTTCCATGAGGCGGCGACCGGAAAGACATGCCGTTTCGACATCGACCTTGGCAAAGGCCTGAATACGCCGTTGCCCCATCTTTCCCACTTGAGATCTGGGGCACGCCTGTTGACTCTCGAAGCCGTCTTGAAGGCGGACACCGGTGACGTGTTTGAAGCTTTGGAGTCCGTCGACGCTTGTATGAAACTCGCAGCATCATTGGGAACTGAGCCGACGCTTCTTTCTTGTCTTGTCAAAATGGCGTGCGAGAACTATGCTCTGGGAGCTATTGAATACATTGTGAACCGAGCCGCTTTGAATGGTGACCAGCTTGAACGGTTGCGCACCTCGCTGGCGGCGGCGGAAGATGCTAGTCCAATGGTTGCGGCCGTGCTTGGAGAACGCTGCATCACACTCGATGCGATACAGAATCCCAGCCATCGCCTTCAGAATGGTATAGCGCATGCAACGCTTTCATTGGCCGGGCCGGCCGATTTGGAACTGGTCACGGTGCTTGCGTTTTTCAGAGCCCAGGCGGCAAACGCCGCCAACCCCGTGCCGCAGCCGCTCGCTTTCCGGTCTACCAAGCCGGAGTGGCTTCCCTACTTCTATGCGCCGAACTTCCACAAGTTGCCGGGGGTATTCAACTCCGCAATCTGGAAGCGGAAACAGTTTCTGGCGCAATTGCGTGCCGCACGCCTTGCTTTGGCTATTGAGCATTACCGGCAGAACACGGGCACGCCACCTCTCTCCCAAGGGCTACTCGACCCCTGTCTTCTTGTCCCAGTATATATAGATAAAGTGCCCCGAGATCCGCTCGGAGGTCAAAAGCTGAGAAGCAAACTGATCGATTCAGGCTTCGTCGTTTACAGCGTGGGCGTCGATTCGGTAGACGACGGCGGAGAGGGGACTATGATGGATTGGTGCTGCAGTTTGAGCGGTTCAGGACGGCAGCGTCCTCGAGATATTGCTTTTCGTGTTATGAGGTAAAGCCTTTGCCAACCGTGCGGCTCGATGATGTGGCACTCCACGGGCCGAAAGGGTGGCGCAATGGGTAACTACAAGCTAAACGTAGCCGGCACTCCCGTCTACTCGATGAAGGCATAAGAATGCATAAAACAAAACTTGTTATTGCGACAACTATTGTTCTATACTGTAATTCATCTATTTATGCAGATAGTCATGATAGTTTATCTAACGTTTCTCAAGAGGAAATTGCTATTTTCTCTGTTTATCTGACGCACCCATACGCCGAGCCTATTAAACCCGTCGGCGTCAACAAGAAAACAATTTCTCCCAAAATAGTTGGAACATGGACAAAACAAATTGAAGAATATCTTTTATCAGAACTTAAAGGCATTTCTCCAGAAACAGTTATTAGCTATTATGAGAACAATAAGTCTCTTTCAAATATCCCTCCCAATATCAGATCGAATGCGCAATTAGTTTTCGAAGACGAATATTCAATTGAAATAGTTCGCAAATACACCCATCCTCCAGGTTTCATTTTCAAAAGTAGGATTCAACAATGACCGCACTCAAGCTCTAATGCTCATTGATCAACATTGGGGAATAAGCGCAGGGGGAAGAAGCTATGTTTTATTTGAAAAGGAAGGGGATTCCTGGAAGGTCAAGACAACACATTTTACAGCCAAATATTAGACTTCCCCCCAATAGATTCTACCATCGGCCATTGGGTGGTGGATTTTTAGTGCATTGACGGCCTCAGGCAGATATAGGCGTTCGGCACAACAATATGCCATTAATCAACATTTATTTTTCATTTCGAGGACGAGTTGGGAGATCCACATATTGGATTGGTTCAATTCCGATTTATATCATAGTCGCCATAGCCCAGGTTTATGATGAGCACGATTGGACTATTCTTCTATGGCTTGCAATACTTTGTCCCGTATTTGCGCTCAGCACCAAAAGATGGCATGATCGCAACAAATCTGGTTGGTGGAATTTTATATGTTTTCTCCCATGTATTGGGACATTGTGGGCATTAATAGAATGTGGATTTTTGCCTGGCACACAAGGTGACAACAAATACGGCCCATCAATCAACTAATACCGAATAAAAGGCTTCCGCCCCGGCGGATAGCGGTAGATTTGCCGGTTCAATACAGCTTCGGGCGGATCTGTGCGCTGGGAGCAAAAGAGATGAAGAACGATGACGTGAAACTGGTGTGTTTTATCAAACACCCGTCAGCCCGCATCTGGTCGGTTAACCCATACAAGCGGTGCGGTGTCCGATGCGTCTACTGCATTGCACGCTCCCAAGGCGACGCCATGCCTTGGTTCGGGGAGGACCGGGTGGTTGCCGAGATGCAATCCCGAATTGCCGAGGTCCCTCTTGATGTTGAGGTCGGGGTAGGCGCCCTTGTCGACGCGTATCCCCGTGAGGAGGAAGAGCTGGGCGTGACTCGTCTCGTGCTGACCGAGCTGTCTCGTCAGACTCGCCCCTTCTGCGTCAACACCAAGAGCGATCTCGTTCAGCGTGACACGGACATACTGGTCCAACATCGGGGACATTGCGACGTGTTCATCAGTCTGTGCGCTCTTGACGAGAGCATCATCTCCAGACTTGAGTTGAACGCTCCTTCGGTAGCCGCCCGCCTTCGAGCCGTCACAGCTCTGCATCGAGCGGGTGTCGATGTCAATATTGACGCAGCTCCTTGGATTCCAGGTGTCAGCGACATCAGCGCACTGCTGAAAGCGCTCCCTCCGGGAGTGCGTGTCCAGGTTGGGCCTCTGGATATCCGGCACATCGGAGCTGAGGCGCAGCTTGCCGGAATGAACTTCACGCAGGAACAGATCAACATCGCCTATCGGAAGCACAAAGAAGCGGTCGGCGGCAATTCCCGAGTAAGCTGGAAAGACGCAGTACCATGGGGGACTCCCCACACGCCGGCGGTGGAGAGCTTCGCCCCGCTGCAAGTATAGCAACACGCACACCGCATCGCCCGGTATCACATGGATCGTCGAGCGTTCCGCTGATAAGAGGACGGCGCACCATGCAAGTCTCTGCAGGATAAAGAACGCAACAACAACAAATGGTACGTATCGGAGATAAGCTGACATGGACAACAAGAAAGCGATAGTATTCGAAGCGATCTACAGCAGGAGGAGCATCAGATCATTCGACTTCTCACGGGAGGTTGAAAGGGAGAAGATCCTCGAACTACTGAGGATTGCGATGGCTGCGCCCTCCGCATGCAACATACAGCCTTGGGACTTCATCGTGGTCACGGACGGCGGCACGGTCGAGCGGATCAAAGAAACGACCGGCGGACACGGGAACTACAATGCGAAAGTAGTTGTGGTCGTCTGCGGGAACAACGAGTTCATACCCTGGAAGGACAATGGCGTGATCGACTGCGCTGCGGCGATGGAGAACATCATGATTGCCGCCCCGCTTCTTGGGCTGGGCACCGTCTGCATAGGTGGATTCGACAGACGAGCGGTGAAAGACGCCTTGGGAATACCTGTGAACGTCGAGCCAGTGGGGATGTTGTACATGGGCTACCCGCAGGAGACGAAGAAACCCCGGACGAGATATCGGGAGGAGGCTGTCCATTGGGAACGATACGACAACCAGCGGGAACAAAAACCACGGCCGGGCAATATCCTCGTATTCGGGCCGGAGTCGTCGATTTGAGCAGGCGGATCATACGTTTCCGCCCTTTACACGAATTTTGAGACGAGTCCGAATGTGCGCCCCATAGCCATTGCGGGGGGAGCGGCGCTGACCTTGATCATCGTTCTCGAAGTGGCGGGATTCGTCTTCAGCCGATTGAACCGACTGTAGGGCACTCGCCCACCGGGTTGATCATGGCGCACCGCTGGCGACTGCTAAGGATCGATCAAGCGACTTCTCTGTCTGTGGACATGGAAGTTCCGCTTTCGATCCATGTGTTTTGCCCGCCATGCGGTTCTCCTGTATATTCCACCCCAAAGCTAATTGCCCAAAGACACGAATATCCACAAGTCGAGGCTTACCCCACGTGCAAATAGTGGCCGCCCCCAGAAAGGATCACGATGAAAGTACTTGGAGTATCCGGATCCCCCGTCAAGAACGGCAACACAGATCGAGCCCTCAAAGCGGTGCTCGAGGCAACTGGACTCGAGACGGAGTTCGTCAAGCTGGCGGATTACACGGTCGCCCCCTGCGCGGCGTGCCTCGGATGCGTCAAGACGAACCGGTGCGTCATCCAGGACGACGGCATCCTCCTGGCCGAGAAGGTCAAAGAGGCCGACGCCCTCGTCATCGCCGGATACACGCCCTACTCGAGCCTCGACTCACGGACGAAGGCCTTCATCGAGCGGCTCTACCCGCTGCGCCACAACAACGGGTATATGGCGGGCAAGCCCGGAGCGGCCGTCATCACGTCGGCCGTGCCGGAGGACAACAAGCAGCTTCCGCCCGCAGGCGAGATGGGGGTGAACGCCGTCATGTTCTACATGATGGAGGAGGGCATGAGGTTTGTCGGAGCGTTGAAGATCGAAGGCACCATCCCCTGCGTGCGCTGCGGCTTCGGCGACCCCTGCAAGATGTCCGGCATCAAAATGCTGCACGGGCCGGAGGCGACCGTCGAGTCCGTGGGGGCCAGAACATTCGAATCGCAGCCTCTGAGCGTCGCCGCCGCCAAGGAGCTCGGCGGGAAGATCGCCGAGGCTTTGAGATCGTAGCTGTCCATGAAAGACTCAACCAGAACGCCTGCGTGGCCTCCTGTGCCGGATCTTCGACGGCGGCTACTTCTTCCGCACCTACGACGCAGACGGCACCGAGACGGCCTACGAGCATATGCTGAAGGTGCTGAAGAAGCCGGGATCAAAGGAGTGCGAAAGCATGAACGTGTGGCTGAAGGGGCATTGGAGGAACTACTACCCTTACTGAGCGGACAACTTCGACCCCGCCGACGTGAAGTTCAGCAATCCGGCGAAGCGTCTGCGCATGGCGCTCGAAGGGGATGGCGATGCGTTTTGATCCTGTGGATTGGATTGATGGTAATCCTTCCGCCGCCTTGACGCCATCGCCCGCCCTGTGTATTGTGTGGGCCTTTCATCTCGCAGCATCTGGAGCAAAAGCGTCATGGACAACCACTCCGAACATCTGATCACTTTGCCGGAGGACGTCGCCGCCCTCTATCGTGGCGTCTCCGACAGGCTCAAGACCGAGCATGGCATACATCTGCCGCCCGAGTCCATCATGCGGGCGCACCTGACCAGAGTCAGGAAGAAGGATCTGGATGAGCTGTACAAGATATGTGTGAAGGCGTCCGAACTCGCCGCTGGCAAAGTCGGTGAGTTGTTCGGTCAGAAATGAGGGCTGTTGTCTCGTAGGCCGATGATAAAGAAAGGGCCGACTATGAATGTGATTGAATGCCCGTATTGCGAAATGGAGATCAGCGCATCCCAGATTGACGCTGAGGGCGGCATCTGCCCCGAGTGCGGCCATCCGATCTCCTCGGACATCTACAATGAGGATGACGAGGACGATGAGGGTGATGACGAAGGCGACGACGAGGACGACGATGATTTGTAAGTGATTTGGTCGACCACTCTACCAAGTGACCACGGTGCGGAGGGATTCCAGCGTGTCAGTTTGGGCGATGCGGTCGTGCTTCGCCGGGCGGGAGGACTTCGCTATCTTGCCAACCCCCAGGAATCCCAGTAGCCTGGCGTGCCAGCCCTCGGGGCTCTTAGCCTTCGCCTGATCTCTGCGTTGGGCTATGAGGTTGAGGTGCTCCTCGATTCTGGCGGTGATGGTCTCGAGCATCCCCACCGCTTCCGGGGCGTCCCAGTTGAATGCCTCGAAGGCGTACTTCCCGGCCGTCTTGCCCTCCACGGTCCAGGCGATCTCCAGGGCGTCCCCGAACGTCATGCGCCTCGTCGTGACAGCCCTTCTCATGCTCTCGACGTACTCGAGTGACGTGGCCACGGCTCTGATGCTCAACAGGCTGGAGGCGAACTCCATCTCCCCCGCCATGACGGCCCGCTTCAAGTGATGCAGTGCGTCGGCCCGCCACTCCTTGTGGTCGGCGAGGGAATTCCAGAAGTCGGCGGCGTCCATGAAGCGTGAGGCGCAGAGCCGGTAGAGCCCGGCCACCGCCTCGTCGTGGCGGATGAGGTGCTCGATCAAAGTCCCGGCCATCAGTTTGTTCGACATGTGATCCCCACGGCATTCGGTTGTCACTGATAGTACGGGGGGCGTTCTGAAATTCGGCGCCGTCTTCGAAAACAAAGGAATGCATCTGCGCCGACGCGCCTACCTCACCATCGTCCGGAGCGTCCTGTGGCGCAACACATCCTTGGGGGAAGTCGCATTGCGGGATGCGTTCCTTGCCAGGTGGCGGACAAGCAGTATGTCCACGGCGAGCATGGCGATGGTGATAACGGCGAGCATGAGAAGCTGAATCATAGGGGAATCGTATATGAGTGCCCTCCACATCTGCATTTGCTCATTCCAGAAAGCCAACTTCCAGGCTCACTGACGTCAGGACCCCGCCCTGCCGCCTAAGACAGAGAGAACTGCGGTAGAGGTGTGTGATGGATGTTAGACGGGATCGTTTCCGTCATTGATAACGCCGTCAGTCCTGATCGGCGAAGTCCACTTAGTCACGGCTTCAAGGAGTTGTTCTTTATGCACTGGCTTCGAGAGGTAGTCGTCCATTCCAGCGGCGAGGAATTTCTCCCTGTCGCCCGCCATGGCGAAGCCGGTGAGGGCGATGATCGGCAGGCTGTGGTTTGTTGCGGCGGCGGGCCTCCCGGGAAGCTTGCCCTCCGCCTCCAGTAGGCGGATGGCCTTGGTGGCGTCGATGCCGCTCATGTCGGGCATCCGGACGTCCATGAGGACGAGGTCGAAGAGCGCACGTTTGACCGCTTCGACCGCCTCTTCTCCGGTCAACGCATCCACCACCTGATGACCGGCGGCGGTTAGCATCCTCTTGGCCACGAGGGCGGAGAACGGATCGTCCTCGGCGAAGAGAATGCGCAGAGAGGGCGTCGACGCAGGTCTCCGCTCGGATTCGGCGGTGGCGGGATTCTCCTTCACGGAAAAGCTTGCTCCTTTGATCGGAATGGTGAACGAGAATTTGGATCCCTTGCCAACCTCGCTCTCGACCCAGATCCTGCCGCCCATCTTGTCGACAAGCCGCTGACAGATAGCCAGACCAAGGCCTGCGCCGCCATACTTCCTCGTGTAAGATCCCTCCGCTTGGGTGAAGGGCTCGAAGATCGCCGCCAGCTTGTCGGCAGGGATGCCGATGCCGGTGTCCGCCACCGAGAATTGGATGGTGGATGGGGCTTGAGCGGATCGGACGGCTGCGATGGTGATGCTGCCGGCAGCGGTGAACTTGACGGCGTTGCCAAGGAGATTGATGAAAACCTGTTTTAGGCGCAAGCCATCGCTTTTGAGGACGCGGGGGATGTCAGGGGCGATGGCGGTGTGGAGCGTCAGCTTTTTCGCCTTCACGCCGAAACTGACGGTCTCGATGGTGTTGTTGATGAGTTCCACGATGTCGACATCCTCGTTGGCGAGATCAAGCATCTGAGCCTCAATTTTCGTGAGATCAAGGATGTCTTTGATGATCTCCGTGAGATCGGTTCCCCGCCGTCTGATGATCTCCACCTCCTCCCGCTGCTCGGCGTCGAGTCTCGTGTCGAGGAGCACCTCGCTGAAGCCGATGATGGCGTTCAGCGGCGTGCGCAGCTCGTGGCTCATGTTGGCGAGGAACTCGCTCTTGGCCTTGTTGGCGGCCTCGGCCTTGGCGGCCATCTCTTTGGCGTGAGCCAACGCCTTCTCCAGTCCGCTGTTGAGTTCCCGCAACGACTCTTCCGCCTTCTTGCGCTCGGTGATGTCTTCGGCCACATAGCAAAACCGCATCCGCCCCGAAAGGCCCGGGCCGATTGGCGAGACTGTCGCCGAGAGCCACAACTCTCCCCCCGGTTTGAGATGACGGTACTCGAACCGCACAGAACGGCGCTCACGCTGGCTTCGGCGGTAATGCTCCACCCAGATCCGGATCGCCTCGGAGGGCGCCCCGAACTTCTCGGCGGACTTGCCTGCCATCAACTTGAAATCCGTTCCGAAGAACTGAGACGTCGCCGGGTTGTCGTAGATATGAATGATCTCGTCGGCCTCGGTCAGTTCGACAATGCCCATGAGCACCGGCGAGCTCTCGTAAAAGCTGCGGAGCGTTGTCTCGGTTTGGAAAAGCTTCTCCTCCGCAATCTTGCGCTCGGTGATGTCGGTGAACAGGACGGCGAACTGGCGTGGGGCCGGACAATAGGCGAACACATCATAGTGCCGCTCCAGGATCAATGAGTAATGGTCGAAATGGATGGGGGTGCCTGTGAGGGCTACCTGCCCGTAGATCTTGATCCAGAATGGTTCGTCGTTGGGCAAGATCACGCTCTTGAGACTGCCGATCAGCTCCTCACGCTTGAGTCCGGTCAACCGTTCGAAGGCGGGGTTGACGTCCAAGAAACGGTAGTCGCATGGTTCACCGGTTTCGTCGCAGACGATCTCATGCAAGGCGAACCCCTCGGTCATCATGTCGAACAGAGAACGATACCGCCTCTCGCTGAGGCGCAGTTCCTCTTCAGCCCGCTTGCGGGCGGTGATCTCCACGAAATCCGCCGCAATGGTGCTGTCCCCCGTCTTGAACACACGGACGTTGTAGCTTCCACCGAGCCGCTCATCCTGATAGGCGATTTCGAAAGCCTGGGACGGAATTATCCCGCTTGCCACATCCCGATACATCGCAGGCACCGTTGTGGTGCGAAGGTTGGGGAAGGCCTCTTCGATCGTCTTCCCTATCAGTTCCTGATGGGAGACGCCAAGGATACTGTCTGCGGACGGGTTCGCCCCGGTGAAGACAAGACGCCCATCCGGATGGAGCGTGTAAAAGTGCATCGCCAGGGAGGATGACTCCACGACACTCCGGAAATTATCGTCCGCCTGCCGCAGTTCCAAATCGATCTGGCGGGACTGCGGCTCGTGAAGGAGTCGTTGCGCCTCCCCCCGTTTATCCGGTTGGACGGCTGCTTTCTCGCCCGCCTTCAGCCGCTTTCCTGCTTGGCGGCGCGAAGCTGTGGCGTCAGCAGAAGCCCCACTTTCGCTTTTTCTCTTTTTCATTGTATTTCGCTTTGCCGCATTGTCTTGCCACCACGTTGTCGCCACATTCTTGGTCAGCATGCTTGTGCTGTTAGGATGAAGACCGTTCCCTATTTCAAGTTGCAAGCGGATTGACTATGAAGGCGTGGGCGTACGGCAAGAGCCTTTTACTGTAGAACGGCTTTAAACAAAGGAAGATCCCTTCCTCTTCATATAGCATACAACCGACAAGATCAATATCAACAAACTCTCATCCTATAGGCTGACACTGGCATGAGAGGGCCCTGCTTCCGCCCATGGACGTGCTCGTGTGCCACAACTCGCCGGCAAGCGTCCGTGACCGTGACGACGGCGTCCACAAGGGTTCAAAGGCGTCAGGACATATACATTGAGCGGAAGAAGTCGAGACTCGTCATGCATGGACACCACCACGTGAACGCAGCCACCAGGATAAGGGACACTCGTGGTGGGCACTTCCCGGCACAGGTCACTTGCGATATAGGCGAGCGTCTATTCGATTCCGGTTTCCGCCTCTCCGGTTTCATCCGGCCATTGCAGATCGATCCTGAGCACTCCCTCGGTGAAAGCGTCGTCGAAGAGAATCTCGATCTCGTCCTCCGAGTAGTCGTAGCGGATGTCCTCCGTAACAATCCGTTCGAGTTCGGCGACCTCGCTGTCGACCAGATCACTGCCGTCGGCCCGTGAGATCCACAATCGGTCGAACCCGCCGACCTCGAGCTCCACCCACGGATGCTCGCAGAGGTCCCCGAGATCCACGGCCCCGAACCCTTTCGCCGGCACCAGCAGCCGGGCGTACGCCTTGTCCCACTCGAAGAGTGGCGTGTTGCCCCTGATGATCATGGCATTTCCCTTTCGTGCGTCATAGGACCGCCGCCTCCACCGGCCTCTCCCGTCGAAGTACGGCCAGCGAGACGTCGGCCCTGCCCATATTCCGCGGTTTGGCGGCGGCGTTGCGCTCCACGAGGTCGAAGTCGTTGCTATCCCTGCTGGCATGTGCGAGGCATAGGAATGTAGCCGATGGTTCTTGTCGAAGCCACCTATAGTTTTTCAGATAATTAATTTCACAAGCTGGCTCCGCCAGTTACTTGTGAAATTACTTATCGAAAAACTATAGTGTTCGGGACGAGGCGTTCCGCCTCCTCCCTCAGCTTCGTCATGACTTTGATCACTCTGGTGGCGTCCGTCATGTAGTCCTTGAAGACTTTGACGACGGCGCTCCTGAGATCCTCGAACATTTTGAAGTACTTCAGGTGTGTGGCATCCCTTTTCGTGTTTTTCCACAGCTTCTCGATCGGGTTCAAATCGGGGGAGAAGGAGGGAAGGCGGAAGGAGAAAAGCCGGCCCGCCTCCTCCTCCCGTTTTTTGAACTCGGTGACGATTTTCGATTTGTGGTATGGCGCGCCGTCCTCGACGATTATGACGGGGACGTCGAAGACGGAGAAGATTTTCCCGAGGAAGCTCAGATACGTCTGCCCGTTGAACTTCTCCGGAGCCTCATCGTAGACGAAGCGTCCTGTCCTGAAGTCCATCGCTCCGAACATCTTCAATCCGCGCCTGATCCCCTTGGTCTTGACGGTCGGCTGCTTGCCGGTCAGCCCCCATGTCCTCGCAAGCGACCCCCACATGGCGAATGACACCTCGTCGATGAAGAGCACCGCGGCTCCCGCCGCCTTGGCCTTGCGCACTATCAATGGCCACGTGACATTGGCCCACTCCCGTCTGCGCGCCTCGTGCTCCTCCGTGCCGACCTTGTCGCTGATGAACCGCGCCTTCTGGTACGACAGACCGATTTTATGGAGGAGAGAGCACAGATAGCGCGGGGCGTAGGCGACGCCAAATCTTGAAAATACGAGATCGGCGATCATCGCGGAGTTCCAGACGCCACTGCTATAACCGCATTTCTCGGGTCCCTCCTCGACCATCCGCCGCAGAGCTTCCCTTTGCGCGGCGCTGAGTTTCGCCTTCCTGCCTCTGCCTTGATAATGGTGGGAGCCGATCCACGAGAATCCGCGGACGGCGAACTCGCATATCCAGTTGTAAATCGTTCTGTCCGTGAGGTTGAGGCGTCTGGCCACTTCCGCTGGAGGCGTCCCGCCGCCGATCCATATCAGGGACTGGACGATTTGATGCAACCGCAGATTGTTGAGCCGCTTCGCCGCCGCGAGAAACGCCTCGAGCCTGTCCATCGCCGCCTTCGCCACGGCGGGGACAGTCGCCGCCATGCGGGAGGCGATGTGCGTGGTACTGCCTGAGCGGTTTGGAGCGGGACTAGAAGAGACGGCGCGTATTTTGGGGATAGGCAAATCCACCGTGTCGCGGCACAGGCGGAACGTCACACGGGCGGCGGCGGGAGGTCGGGAATGCTCGGGGACTGTCGGCGGAAAGCCATGGGGAGGGCGCCGATGGGCCAACCTAAGCGTTGAGCGGGAGAATCAG
>CAYTFM010000204.1:0-15110 GCA_964436735.1 uncultured Victivallales bacterium
CGCGACGGCGGGGTTGGTCAACATACCACTCGACTTCGCGGCCGGCATCAGCAAGGAGATGCTGGCGCGGCTTGACAGCGTCACCGGGCATTGGCACCGCAACACTGACCCGGAGAAACACAAACTGGTTTTAGACCGCATGGTCACAGAGGCAGGCTGCGACCTGCTGCTTGTCTCACACGCAGTAGACGCTGTCGTGGAGAAAGGCAGCGTCCGCGGCGTTGTCCTCGACAGCAAGACAGGCAGACAGGCGGTGATCGCGAAACGCATCGTCGACTGCAGCGGCGACGCCGACGTGGCGCATTTCGCAGGATGCGAATGCATGTCGGGACGCCCTTCCGACGGCAAGCACCAGGCCTGCTCCCTCGAATTCCGTCTTGGAGGCGTGAACTGGGACGCGTATCAGAATTCGGAACTGAAAAAAACGGATCCCACGTGGATTAAATTAATTGAAAAGGCCTATGCGGCCGGCGAACTGCCATATTTGATCGACAATCACCTCAACTGGGTCACGCACGTGCCCGGACGTCCCCAACATTGCGGGCAGGACGAGATAAGCATGTGCTTCGCTCATTCGCGCGATTGCGACCCACTTAGCGCGAAAGATCTGACGCGCATGTATTTGGAAGGCAGGGAGCAGGCGGACATATTGTGGAAATTCATCAAAAAAACAGTCCTCGGCTACGAGAACTGCTACCTGATTGACACGGGAACTCTCCTTGGGGTGAGGGAAAGCCGCAGGGTCGTAGGCGAATACGTGCTCAAGACGCTCGATTTCGCGCGCGCTCAAACTTTTGATGACACGGTCTGCTTGAGCGGACACCACTACGATCTCCATAATCCAGACGGACCTGGCAATGTGAAATGGGCGGAGCTGGAGATTGATGGCAAGACGTGCTATGTCTCCACCCACGGCAAGAGTGGCTCGTGGCCACCTCCGGGCGGTTTTGACGCGATTTCAGACGGCTTCGGACGGATGGGCGATGCGTTCCAGCGCAGAACGATGCCCAGCTCAATACCGTACAGGTGTCTTGTGCCGGCGAAAATTGACAACCTCCTGGTTGCGGGACGGTGTCTTTCATCTGAGTTCATGGCGCAGGCGGGGTGCAGGCTTGTGCTGACCTGCTGCAATATGGGGCAGGCGGCCGGCACCGCGGCGGCGTTGTCCTTGCGGCAGAAGGTCGCGCCACGCAAAATCAATGTGCAGGAATTGCAGGCGCAACTTATGAAGGATGGATGCGAAATAGGCCACGACCTGCTCAAGGCGGCTGAAATCCGGAACAGCCTATCCACAAAAAGTCATGGATGATGAATTGATTCCGCAGGCTCATTAACGCGCAGCAGCTAACCGATCCCCATAAGACAGGCGGTGACCTCATGGCGGACATGCCCTATGGTCCATCTGCGAGAATACGCGCGGGGACAAGGGGGGATCGGTTAGCTCTGTCTCAACAACTCATAGATTGGGAGGTAGTAGCGATGGGGAAGAAATATGTGATTGACCGCGGATGCAAATTGTGCGACGGCTGTTACTGGGCATGTCCCACAAAGGCTATATATGTCGAAAACAACCTTTGCCATATCGACCAGTCAAAATGTGTCCACTGTGGCGTCTGTTATCAGAATTGCGCCAATGAGGCCATTAGCGTGTACGAGGATGACTGCGGTGTGGCTTCGAAACAACATGGTTCCTGAATCGAAACAACAGGTGGTGATGCCGCTGGCGTGACCGGTGCTTCCGTGGGAGCGAAAGGAATAATGAAACGCGTATACATTGTTGGTGACAGTATTTCTGTGCAGTACGGCCCCCATCTCGAGCGCCTGCTTCAACCGGACATCGGGTACCGCCGCAAACCAGGCAACGCAGCGGCTTTGAAGAATCTCGACATTCCCGCTGGCGCCAACAGCGGGGATTCCCGCGCCGTGCTGCAGTTCCTCGCCACGGGGATTCCCGCTGGTGAAGTCAAGGCCGACCTGCTCCTGGTCAACTGTGGCCTGCACGACATCAAAACGGATCCCGCCACTGGCGTCCGCAACGTTTCTCCTGAGGAATACGCTGACAATCTGAGGAAGATTGTTGAGGTGGTCACGTTCCATCATCAGCCGATGGCCTGGATTCTGACCACGCCGTGCGACGAGAAAATCCACAACTGCGACAAGATGGACTTCCACCGCTTCGCCGCCGATGCGGTTGCGTGCAATCAGATAGCGGTCAACGTTATGATTGCGCACGGAATTGAGCTCATTGATCTTCACGCCTTCACCGCTGAACTTGGCGGCGCGGAGATATACTGCGACCATGTGCATTTTGTCGACTCGGTCCGCCAACGTCAGGCGGAGTTCCTGGCAGCCTGGCTCCGCAGATATTTCAGCAACCTACAATAATTAATTCCGGGAACTCGCGACAATGAAAGCTTATCCTCACTTCTCCAAACGCAGAACTGTCGAACTGGACGGATTGTGGGACTTCAGTTTTCTGGGTGATGACATCAACCTTGATCTGATCGACGTTTCACGGATCGCCTACAACTCCCGGATGCCGGTGCCATCAGCGTTCGACGCGTTTCCCGCCTACGCCGGCAAACGCGGCACCGCCGCCTATCGGACGCGGGTGGATATCACGGCGGGGAAGAGGGGCGTGGTGCAGTTCCAGTCGGTGGGGATGTACTGCCAGGTCTATGTAGATGGCAAACTGGCGAGAACCCATCATCCGGCATATGTGCCTTTCACGTGTGACATCCCCTCTGATCCGTGCCAAAAATCGCGCGAGATCGTCGTCATTGTCGACAACCGCTATGATCCGATGAGGGCGCCACTACAGGAGAAATTCTTCGATTTCTACAACTATGGCGGCATCATGCGCGGGGTGACCGCGTTCGAATTGCCGGAATGCCATATTGAACACTGCCACGTGACACCTGGGGATATCACCCGTGGCGCTGTCTCGGTCCGGGTTACGTTTGGTGGTAAAACGCCGCCGCGGGTGAACCTGAGCGCCACGATAGACGGCGTACACCGAGTTGAATTCCCGGGATCGCCAATCGTCAACGGCGCGGTCCGGCTTGCAGTCACGATCCCCAATCCGACGCTCTGGAGTCCGGAGAGTCCCGCATTGCACACGATGACGCTGGAAACCGAAGACGATGATATGATCGTGCGCTTCGGCCTCAGGGAAGTCAAAGCTGAAAAAGGGCGCATCCTCCTCAACGGGAAACCGGTCAAACTGCTGGGCGTCTGCCGTCACGAGGCGCATCCGCAGTTCGGTCCGGCGCTGCCAGATCAACAGCTGGTGGCGGACATTCAGATCCTCAAAGATCTGGGCTGCAATTTCGTCCGCGGCGCGCATTATCCGCAGGATCAACGCTTCCTCGATTTGTGCGACGAGGCAGGCATCCTGTTCTTCGAGGAGGCGCTTGGGTGGGGGCAAAACAAATCGCATTTCACCACTCCGCGGTTTGTCGAGGCGCAACTTGCGCAAACCCGCGCCATGGTCACCACCAGCTTCAATCATCCCTGCGTGATCATGTGGGGCTTCCTGAACGAGGGAGAGAGCGATGTGGAGGAGGCGAGGACGTGCTACGAAAGTCTGATCCGCCTGATCCGGGAACTGGATCCGTCCAGACTGGTGACCTACGCGTCTTTCAAGCGCCGCACCGACCTGTTCCTCGCTCAGGTTGATGTGGTATGCTACAACACGTATCCTGGCTGGTACAACGCCGAAGACGACGAGAACCCGCTGGCGCAGATTCTGCCGAAAATCCGCTCCGACGTGGCGTTTCTGCGCAGCCGCCAAGATCTAAAAGACAAACCGTTCATCCTTTCGGAGATAGGAGGAGCGGCGATATATGGCTGGCATGATGCCATGAACGGTTTCTGGACCGAGGAGTATCAGGCCGAGCTGCTGGAGTCAGTCTGCCGCGAAGTCGTTGGCAACGACGACATTTCCGGCGTTTCTATCTGGCAGTTTTTCGATTGCCGGACGTTCAAGTGCGGACGCGCGCTGCGCCGGGCGCGCGCATTCAACAACAAGGGAATTCTCGACGAGTATCGACGTCCGAAGCAGGCATATCACAGTGTCAAACGAATCTTCACCGGACAAGATCGGAAAGGAGCATAGACATGCTGGCGACGGCGGATCTGAAAACACGGATCGAGAGCGCGGTCTCATGGCTTGTGGACATCGCGCAGATCAAGGACGCCCGCGCGTGGGGCGTGCGCAGCGCCAGAATGCCATACACGTTCTGGAACGGGGCGATCCGCGGCGAATACAAGGCCGCGGACAAGACCTGGGACTGCTACTGTCCAATCTGGCACACGGGACAGGCGATCAAATCGTTGGTTATGGCCTCGGACGCGCTGAACAGGCCGGAACTGCTTGAGGACGCGAAATTCAGCGCCGAGTTCATCATGCGCAACCGGATTGACCAGGGAATCGACGCGGGCCTGATTTTGGCGTTCGAGGATCATCCAGACAAAGTCAACGTCTCCGCCATACTGGAATCTCTCGACGGGTTGCTCCATCTCTCCCAGGCGACCGGCGACTCCACCTACCAGGACGCCGCCTTGACGGCGGCGAAATGGGTGAAGGAACGGTCCTTCTGCCCCGGCAGAGGAATCTTCAACGACATCTACGACCCGCAGGCGCGGCAGTTCCTCTTTGGCGTCTCCGCGTCACAGGGACGCCCCTTGCTGGACGACGCCATTTTCGTCAAAGCGTGGCGCCTCACCGGCGACGCGGCGTACAAGGACGTGGCCGTCCAAACCGCCGAGACGCTGCTCCGCGACGAGTCGCCGGCGGGGAATTGGATCACCTACATTCCTTGCGACCAACGGCGTGAATGCATACATCCGCGGCATGCGTTCTGGTGGGGATCCCCCATGCTTGAGGTCTACCAGGCGACGCATGACGAACGCTTCCTGGCCTGCATGCGCCGCGCCACCGAATGGTACCGCCAGGCCATGCGTCGGGATGGCGGTTTCATCAGAAACACCTACGCCGACTTCACTACCGATTCTTTTGGCCACGCCACCAGCGGCACCGCCTGCGCGGTAATATGCTTTCTGCGCTATCTTCAGGAGACCGGCGACGAACGGTTAATAGAACCCATCGAATCAGGTCTGAAGTTTTGCGCGCAAATGCAATTCGTCAATCCCGACGACCTCAATCTCAAAGGGGCTATACTGGAGAAGATACTGCCGCCCGATGGCACCGACAGGTCTCCTTACCACCTGCGCGATCTGGGCACGATATTCTTCATCCAGGCCGCCTGTCTCTACTTGAAGATCCTCGCGCAAGAAACTAGTCGCGCATGAATGCGTGACAGATATTCACGCCAGAACCACTGAGTCCGGAATTGAGAATGACCGTGAGGATGGCAACATAATCTGAAGGGGAGGACGCATGACGACAAGGCAATCCATTGAGTACGGAAGGGGAGCACGTGAAAAAGCACGCTGCCGCTCTGCGCAATCCCTCAGACCCGCAGGGAGACGCTCCATTGGTTCCCCCCTGCCGTGCGCCGTGCTCGTTAGAACCACGGCCTGCCTCCTTGCGCTCTGCGGCCTCGCGTCCTGCGCCCCATCCCCCCATACGGACTCGTTGACACAGCACGTCCAGTTGAGTGAACCGGGTCGAGGAACCCCCGCTCCGTCAACAGATTCCCACACCCTATCTGCACAAAACGAGAACAGCGCCAAAAACGACAACGACCGGAGCTGCCAATTCGTGAAACAGTCAAAACCGTCTGTGTACACGGTGAAAAATGGCGAGGCCGGTTTCTATGCCATCCGCGACAGCCACGTACAGGTGAACCGCGGCGAGGAGCAACGGCTTGACATTCGCGTAGACGTGCGGGACGCAGGCACCGCCACCACTCGACAACCGGCGGTGCTCACGTCGCTGGCGGCCGGGGAGTCGTTCGAGTTCGATGTGTTTTTAGGATACCTTGACGCTGGCGACACCGTTCAGGTGACACTTACGAGAAACGGCGTGCCGGCCTCCGACAGCGCGACGACCGAATATACGATCGCACGCACACCCGCAATTCCCGTGACCGCGTTTCCCGCCGACACGCGCCATCCACAGTCGCTTGAGGCGCCGGCGGAATGGTCGCTCATGTCGAGCGTGCCGGCCGGTTCCGCGGCCGCCCGCATCATTGCGTGGGGGGATCCAGACGGAGCCGCAGGGAAGCTCTTTTCCCTGGGCGAGTCGACAGCCCGCATGCGTTTGGGCGCAGGCGCGGCGGACCGCGAAGCAATCGCCGCGTTCCGGGTACCGCACAGCGGCTACTACGCGCTGCATGATTCCTGGGCTGCGATGCTCGACGGAACGAACGGCAGTGCGGAGGCGCGGATCTACGTCGACCACGCTGCGCGAAAGACCATCCGCATCCCCGCCGTCAACCGCATCAGCCTCAACGCCGCCCTCGGCTACATGCGGAAAGGTGATGTCGTCTATGTGGCGTTTTCAGCACGGAATGAAACTGCCGTCGAATTCGCCATCTCGGTCGTCGAGTGGGCCCCGCGCCGCGCGCCGCTGCGCGTGCGCCGCGGCGCCGATGGCTACCTCAGCGTCTATGAACCCGCGGCACCGCGGCGGGCGGTGATGATTCCAGCGGAGAAATGGGTTACCGTCCCCGTTCCGCAGGGAGATGCGACGGAGGCTATCCGCAAGGCGATCGGGCAAGCCAAATCGCTACAGCAGGGGGACTATGCGGGGCTCCGCCTGGAGGCGGGCAAACGGTATCTGATAGGCACCGGCCAGGTCGGCGGCGTCATCTTCGACATCCGCGACACCAGCAAGTTCGTGTTCGACGGAAACGGAGCGACCTTGGCAGTTCATTCACCAGAATCGCAGAGGCAGGGCATTAAACTGTTCGAGACCAGCGCCAGCCGTGGCATCGTCTTCGCCGACATGGTGGTCGAATCCATCACGCCGCCACCGTACACCCTTGGGGAGGTGGTGGACGTGGGGCCGACGAAAAACGGCAACCAAACCGTCACGTTCCGTCTGTCGCCGGGGATGAGCGACCCCCTTGCCGACATCGCCCGCTCCGGCATGGCCAGCGGCTACGCCTACGACGCCGAGGTGCCCGGCCGCGTGCAGAACAACGCCTGGGGCTTCTACCCTGGAGCCGCCAACGTCCACCCACAACTCCGCGCCGGGAAAGAACCTGGTCTCTTCGAGCACACGGTCACACGCACCAACGAAACGATCAGGCCGGGTGCCAAATGGCTCATCAAGAACAAGAAGGCGGGGGTGTGGTATCTGACGACGCGGGCCGGTTCGGAAGACATCACCCTGTCCGGCGTTGACGCCCACGCGTGCGGCGGAGGATTACTCCGATTCTGGGACACATCCGGCGCCAACATTCTCAACTGCCGTTATGAACCCGTTGGCGCGAACTGGATTGGATCCAGCTCCGATGGCGTGCATGGCCGCGGCCGCGAGGGCGTGTGGATCGAGGACACGACACTGCGGGGCATCTGCGAAGACATCATGAACACCTACGGGGTGAGCATGGTGGTCGTGGCAGACGACACTGCCGATGATGCGGCAGTGTCGCTCCGCTTGTACGACCGCGAGCGGGGGGCGACGGCGATTCCTGGTGGTAACTGCCTCCGCGTGGGCGACCAGGTGGTGTTTTTTAATCCCTCACGTGGTCAAGTTGTGGGGTATGCGACGGTGCTGAACGCCGCCCAGGGACGCTTCACCCTTTCCCGCCCCATTTCGGGGATTGACGCCTGGTCGCCCGACAAAGGCCGTGGCTGCACAATGGTCTACAACACGCGTCTGGCGGCGCGCTTTGTCGTGCGCGACTCCTCCTTCATGGACAGCCTTCGATTCGGCGCATTTATCAAAGCGAGGGAGGGAGTCATCTTCAACACCCGCTTTGAAGGGCTGGCTGACGCCGCGATCTACGCGGCCAACGAACCGGAGTGGCCGGAGGGGCCGCCGCCGTCATATCTTTGGCTGCAGGGGAACAGCTTCAGCCACAACAACCGAAGCTACGCATCCCGCTATCGCAAGCATGTCGCGGTGGATCCGGCCAACATCAGCATCTACACGCGGCGGCTCAAAAATCCGGACGAGGCCGACACATTCCGCGCCAGCCTCGCGCATGGCCAGCATGCCAACAGCAACATGAAGATTATCGGCAATGTCTTTCACGATTGGATGGGAATGGGCATTGCCGTGCGAAACTGCCGCAATCTCGAGATCAGCGACAATCTCTTTCTGCCACCGGCCGAAGATGCGGCGCTGCGGTCAGTTCTTGGACAGGACGCCGCCATGACGCGCGATGGGCGGGGACGCTACGCTGGCGTTTTCCTTGATGATGTTGTCGGCGCGCGAATCACGGGCAACCACTTCTACGGCCTTCCCGAAGGAGACTTGATGGTGGCGCGGGATCAAGGCGTGCTCAACGTGGTCGAATCGGACAACCACTCGTCACCGCGCGCCTTGACCAGCCCCATTTCGTCACTCTCTTTCGCCGAATGGTCTGGCAACACGAGCCGCAGGAGCTCCAGCAACGGACTAGCCTCAGACGACGTTGATGTCCATGGATGCGCCCGTCAGGTCGGCAGCCTCGGCGCCGGGTTGTTTTTCGACGGTAAAAAAGACATTGCCGTTCTCAAGCCTCCCGCCAGCACAAACAGTCCCCCGTTCTCGCGGTTGAGCGTGGGGGTGTGGGCACGACCGGTCGGCAGCGGCAAGGGCGCACAGGTGATCTACGCGCAGGGCGATGCCACCCAAGGAGCCATCATCGCAGTCGAAAACAGGCGTTTTGTCATCGGCGTATGGCAAAGATCGCAAGGCGCATGGCTCGATCTGGGGCCGGCTGTCCCCGACCTTTGGCACCAGGTGCTGCTCGTCTATAACGGAGAGGCCGGCACGCTCCGCGGATACGTGGACGGAATTGAAAGCGCATCAACGACTAAAGACGTGCCTGCGACGCTTGAGCCAATGACGGGCACTGCGAGTTTTGGAGGTCTGCGGGAAGCCGCTCGAATGAGCGGGGGGCGCATACTCGATGCGGAAAGCTCGTTCTATCAGGGCGGCGTGGACGAATTCCGGATGTTCACCCGGACGATAGATGCAAGCGAAGTTGGCGTTCTGGCGATGCGTCAACGTCCATATGAGCGTTCAGGCCCAGAGAAGTAAGTTGCAGTCGGCCGAAGAATTGTTCACATCGGATGACGCGCACGGTAGTGTTCAGAACCGACATGCTCATAGAAGTTGTCAGAAAATGTGTAAAGGAGCGATCCATGACACGGTTGAGTTCTCGAGTTTCCCAGACGTTTGCCGCCTGTCTTCTGAGCGCGTGCGCGCTGTGCCTCTGCGCCGCAGGGCAAACCACCGCGCCGGCAGCGACGCCCCAGCAGCAGCAGTTCATCGACTCGCTGCGCGACAAACCGGCAGATCAACCAGCCCCACGCTACAACACGAAGCTCACCATCAACGGCCAGCCGAATCCAGACTTCGGCAAGCAGGATGCGGACTCGCTGAAGAAACACCAGATGCATCTGCAGCGCAAGCAGAAGCCGATCGGACTGCTGTTTCTTGGCGATTCGATCACCGAGGCATGGAACCGCGCCGACGACATCTGGAAAGAGCGCTACGCTCCCCACCAGGCGGCGAACTTCGGCATCGCCGGGGATCGAACCGAGCATGTGCTGTGGCGCATTGAGAACGGCGCGCTCGATGGCATCAGCCCCGAAGTGGTAGTCCTGCTGATCGGAACCAACAACGTCGGACGTCACAGCGCGGAGCAGATCGCCGATGGCATCACCGCAATCGTACGGAACATCCATGCGAAACTTCCGCACACCAAAGTGCTGCTGGTAGGCCCCTTCCCCCGCTCCGCCACACCAGACTCAACCCGCGCCAAGCTGGAGAAGGTCAACCAGATCGTCTCACGCCTCGATGATGGCAAGAAGACCCGCTATCTGGAAGTCTGGAAGCAGTTCCTTGGCGAGGACGGCAGCATCGCTCCCGACGTCATGCCGGACGCCCTGCATCCCAGCCCCAAAGGCTACCGCATCTGGGCCGACGCACTGCAACCACTACTGGATGAAATGCTCGCCAAGCCGTGAGTCTCGAATCATACGCCACACGGGGTCGCAATGATCTTTGACACTGGGGTTTTCCGGCATATTTGCTGAGCGCGACAACCAGGATCGGCAAGTCACAGGTCGATCATCGTGGAGAAGGGCGTGATGGCGCTGGCCTTGCCGGTGGCGGGATCGTAGGTGACCACGACGGCGTCGACGCGGAACCTCCCCTTTTCCACGACCTCGAGCCGCGTGGGCATGCCGGTCGTGAATTTCCTGAGGACGGCGTCGACATCCCGCCCAAGGACGGAGCGCTCGGCCCCGACCATTCCCACGTCAGTGAGGTAGGCGGTCCCGCCGGGCAGAATGACCCCGTCGGCGGTCTGGACATGGGTGTGGGTGCCGAGCACGGCCGTGACTCGACCGTCAAGCCAGCGCCCCATGGCGATCTTCTCGCTGGTCGCCTCGGCGTGGAAGTCGACGACGACGCATTTGACAGTCGGGGGGATTTGGACAAGCACCCGCTCGACCTCGGCGAAGGGACAGGAATAGCTTTCCTTCATGAAGACCTTGCCGAGCAGATTGATCACGGCGACATCGCCGCCGCCAGGATTACGGAAGATGCCGAACCCGCGTCCCGGCTGGACCGGATGGAGGTTGGCGGGACGCAGGACGTTCTTGATGCCGTCGACCTCCCGCTCGAACTCCTTCTGCCCCCAGACATGGTCGCCGAGGGTGAAGACATCCACGACACCCGTGAGATCGGCGAGCACCTTGGAGTTGACCCCGTCGCCGTTCGCCATGTTCTCGCCATTGGCGATGCAGAAGGGACAGTTGCGCTGTTTACGCAACTCGGGCGCGAGCGTCTTGACGGCGTTGCGTCCGCCCTTGCCCACGATGTCGCCAATGAAGAGAAGGTTCATGATCCCATCCGTTTTTGCGTTGTTTCAGCTCGCGTTCCATACCGGGCGCGCTTGTCGCGGAGCCGGAAACCGATTTTCCGCTGAGCGGGGACAGGCGGCGTCATCAACTCCCGAATCGCCTCGAACACGTGGCGGAACTGGGAGTCGTATTTCGATTCAAGATCATCAAGGCGGTGGGCAAGGTCTTTGGTCTCGATAAGCAACGAGCGCATCCGCACAAACGCCCTGACGATGGCGACGCTCACCTCGATCGCCCGAGGGGAATTCAACACGGTCGCCGCCATCAATGCGCCATGCTCGGCGAAGCCATAAGGCGGGTACCTCAGCCCTCCCCAACTTGAGGTCACAAATTGTGACCTCAAGATTGCAACTTCTTCCCTATCAAGCTGAAACATGAAATCAAGCGGGAACTTCGAGATATTTCTCCGCACCGCCTGGTTGAGAACTTTCGTCGGCACGCCATACAGCTCGGCAAGGTCTCGATCCAGCATGACCCGCTGGCCCCGGATGAGGTGGATCCTCGATTCAAGAAGCGGGGCGGGGAGCTTCTCAGCTTCCCCGCCCGACCGGGATGAGGGATGAGACCGTTTCATCATTTCGCGTACGAGATTGACCTCGTCTCGCGGATGACCGTGACTTGGATCTGGCCGGGATAGTTCATCTCCTTCTCGATCTTGAGGCAGATCTCGCGGGCAATGGTCTGGGCCTTCTCGTCGGTGATTTTCTCCGGCTTGACGATCACGCGCACCTCGCGGCCGGCCTGGATGGCGTAGCAGGAGTCGACGCCGTCGAACGTCCTGGCGATCGTCTCGAGCTGCTCAAGCCGCTTGAGGTACAGTTCGGTGGTCTCGCTGCGGGCGCCGGGACGCGACGCGCTGAGGGTGTCGCAGGCGTTGACGAGAATCGAGTAGAGGTTGGTGGCCTCAACCTCCTCGTGATGGGAGGCGACGGCGTTGATGATGTCCGGCTCCTCGCCGTTCTTCTTGAGGACGTCGGCGCCGATGGAGGCATGCGTTCCCTCGATCTCGTGGTCGATCGCTTTGCCGATGTCATGCAGCAAACCGGCGCGCTTGGCCTTCTTCTGGTCGAGTCCGAGCTCGGCGGCGATCATCCCCATGAAGTAGGCGACCTCGAGCGAGTGCTTCAAGACGTTCTGCGAGAAACTGTAGCGGAACTTGAGGCGTCCAAGCAGGTTCACGACCGGCTTGGCGATCCCCTGGAGCCCCGTCTCAAGTATGGCGGCCTCGTCGGCCTTGACGACATCCTCCTCGACGTCCTTCCTGACCTTCTTCGTGATCTCCTCGACGCGGGTCGGATGGATGCGTCCGTCGGAGATGAGCCGCTCGAGCACCTGCCGCGCGACCTCCTTGCGGATCGGATCGAAGCAGGAGATGACGACCGCCTCGGGGGTGTCGTCGATCATGAGGCTGACACCCGTGGCCGCCTCGAGCGAGCGGATGTTGCGTCCATCTCGGCCGATGATGCGTCCCTTCATCTCGTCGTTCGGCAGGGGGATCGTCGCCGTCGTGCGTTCGTAGGTGCACTCGGAGGCGTAGCGCTGGATGGCGCAGGTGAGGATGCGTTGCGCCTCGACCTCCGACTTCTGCTTCACCCGCTCCTGCGCGTCTCTGATGAGGATACCAGCCTCGTGCTGCAGCTCGGCCTCGAGTTTCTTGAAAAGCATCTCCTTGGCGGTCTCGCGGTCGAGCTGGGCGATGCGCTGCAACTCGGTGATCTGCTTCGCGGTGTTCTCTGATAGCTCCAGCTCCTTGGCCGCGAGGCGGTCACGCAGGGTCTGGATATCCTTCTCCTTCCGCTCAAGCGAGACGTGCCTCGCCTCGAGGGCGTCCAACTTCTTGTCGAGATTCTCCTCGCGCTGGTTGAGGCGCTGCTCCAGCTTGTTGAGCTCGCGGCGACGCTCCTTGGCCTCCGACTCGATCTCCTCTTTTATCTTAAGGGACTCAGTCTTCGCCGATACCTTCGCCTCGCGGATGATGTGCTCCGCCTCCTTGCCCGCCTCCTCCCTAAGCCTGCCAGCCTCGGTGAGCGCGGCGGTCCGACGCGACTTTATGTACAACCACACAAAAGTCGCCCCTGTCACAGCGGCAAGCAGCGCCACGATCAGGAACTTGATGAACATGGGTATTTCCATGATCCCTTACCTCCCTTTTATCTACCTTGTTTTGTGTTAACGAAACGCGCGCCACTCTCGGTGACAATAATGTCGACCGGAACGTCGCGCTCGCAATGCGGGACGCACGCGAGCAGTTGCCACTCGTACGCCACGCCGATCTTGACTCCAATAGCCCCGGCGAGCAGGCGGTCGTAGACCCCCTTGCCACGTCCGAGGCGGACTCCGTCGAACCCGAAGGCGACCCCAGGCACCAACCACACGATCCCGTCAAGCTCTTTGAGCGCGCATGGCGGGATCGACGGCGATGGCTCCAGGATGCCATGCATGCCGACGACAGTCTGCGCGTCGAGGTCGCCGACCTGAGCCATCTCATAGGCTCCCTTTCCGCTGGGGGCCGCCCTCGGAAACACGAACCGCTTGCCATCGGCGATGGCCGAGCGGACGTAGTCTCCGAGATCCGGCTCTCCGGCGGTGGCGAAAAAAGCGGCCACGACGGGTGCAGACCTGAGCGGTTCGAGGCGCGCGATTCTTGTTCGAATGGCCTCGTCCGCTTCCTTCTTGACGGCTTCCGCGAAACTGCGGCGCCGCGCTCCAATCTCCTTTCGTAATCGTTGTTTATGATCAAGCGCGTGATAGTTTTCTTCCAAAATGCTATTCCTTCGCCGGCTTTCCCGCGGCGGCGGGAACGTTCCCCTCGCCGCCGCCGCGCAGGCCGCGCCAATACTCGAGGCGCTCTTTGATCTTACGCTCGTGCCCCCAATCCGTGGGCCGGTAGTAGCTCTTCGCGACGCCCATGTACTCCTGGACCACGAAGTTGCCCTCGTGCGCGTGGGGATACTGGTATCCTTCTCCATGCCCCATCTTCTTCGCCCCCTTGTAGTGGGAGTCGCGGAGGTGCAGGGGCACGGGCTGCAGGCGGTCATGTTCGATGTCGTCCAGGGCCTCGCCGATCGCCACGCAGGAGGCGTTGCTTTTGGGGGCGGTGGCGCAGAAGGTCACCGTCTGGGCCAGGATGAGCTTCGCCTCGGGCATGCCGATCATCTCGACCGCCTGCATGGCGGCGGTGGCGAGCTGGAGGGCGACGGGATCGGCGTTGCCGATGTCCTCGGAGGCGAAGATGACGAGGCGACGGGCGATGAAGCGGATGTCCTCGCCCGCCGACAGCATCTTGGCCAGCCAGTAGATGGCGGCGTCGGGATCGCTGCCCCGCATGCTTTTGATGAAGGCGCTGGCCGTGTCATAGTGCCCGTCGTCGCCGTAGTCGAGCGCCTTCTGCTGGATCGACGCCTCGGCGGCGGCGAGATCAATGACAATCATTCCGGCGGCGTCCGGCTCGGAGGTTTTGATGGCGATGTCGAGGGCGTTCAACGCCCTGCGGGCGTCGCCTTCGCACACCTGCGACCAGAACGCGGCCGCCTCGGGAGCCAGGCGAATGCCCGCGCCGGCAAACCCGCGCTCGTCGGCGATCGCCCGCTCGAGCAACTGGACGATGTCCTCCTGCCCGAGCGGCTCAAGCTTGAACACCAACGAGCGGGACAGAAGAGGCGAAATCACATAGAAATAGGGATTCTGGGTCGTGGCGCCGATGAAGCGGATAACACCGCTCTCGACGTCCGGCAAAAGCACGTCCTGCTGCGCGCGGTTGAAGCGGTGGATCTCGTCGACGAAAAGGATCGTCCGCCGATTCGTGGCGCGGCGGCGGTCGACGGCGCGGGCGATCTCGCGGCGGATGTCAGCGACGGTCGACGCCACCCCGGAGAGCCTGACGAACTCGGACTGGGACTGCGAGGCCACCAACTCCGCCAGGCTTGTCTTGCCTACCCCCGGCGGACCGCTGAGAACGATGGACGAGAAGGAGTCGCTGTCAATCGCCCGCCGCAGCAGTTTGCCCTTCGCCAAGATATGCCGCTGACCAACGTACTCGTCGAAATTCCGCGGCCGCAGCCGCGAGGGGAGCGGGGATGCCAAAGACGCCACGGACGCAGCAGCTTCCGCAGGAG
>CAYTFM010000204.1:15120-16617 GCA_964436735.1 uncultured Victivallales bacterium
GGTGACGACGCCTTCGGGATGGCGTCTATATCGAAAAGCAGAGCTTCCACCGCCATCCGTCTCCTGTAAAGAACAGATAGGCGGCGAGGCGGCGCAAACCGGCACATCCGGCTCCGCCGAAGCAGAAAGCGGCCAACAGGCGTTTGACCCGACAAATAGATGCAGTTTCACGCTCAAAAGGGGCAACGGCCCCATTCAATCGTCCCATATGTGGACGGCTCGCATCGCATGTCATTGTCAAAAACGAATCCCGACCTCTTTGAGATATCATCAAAACAGAATCCTGACCCACCTATCCTAAAACGCATATATGAAACCGCCATCTTTAGTCTTTGACGGCAGTATATTATTTTACTATCCGAATTGAAAAATAAAAAGGGCCGGACTTTCAAAATTCCATTTTTATTATATGGTATAGTTGTGCGCCGCGGTATTCTTGCAATCGCCTTGACTCCGCGCGCCTCACGCGGCATGCCGCGCCCAATCCACACGTGTAGACGACAATGTTTCACCATACATAACCGAGGAGGGTCATGAACAAGTTCATCAACCAGCTACTTCAGATGCAGGACTTTGAGATCACCCTGCGCGAGAACGAAGTAATGCGGAACGCCGACGCGAGAGGCAACGAGTCGGCGATCGAAGAGCTCAAGGAGTCCATCAACAGATTTAAAAAGGGGCTGCCGGACGAGATCATCTCGATCTACGACCTCATCTCCAAGAAATACGACATCTGCGTCTGTCCCATGACCAACAACACCTGCACGGGCTGCTTCATCAAACTGCCCATTGGCATCGCGAAGACGGTCATGTCCGACAGCCAGTCGGTGTCCTGCCCCAACTGCGGACGCTTCTTATACTATACGCAAGAGCAGATGGAACGGCCCGACGACGCCCTGCACTACAAGGGTATCGCCCGCTTCTCCTCCCCCAACCTCATGGTGCCGTCGATCGAGGCCAAGACCAAGGAGGAGGCGATCAAGGTGATGGGACATCTCTCGGCAGACGCGGGATTCGTTGAGGATGGCAGCCATTTCGTCGAGGCCCTGCTCAGGCGCGACGCCCTCGTCTCCACCTGCGTCGGCTCAGGGATGGCCTTTCCGCACGCCAGGGGCATCAGAGCCTGCGGGCTCACGCTGGCGGTCGGCGTCTGCAAAAAGGGCATTGCCATGGGTGACGACGAACCCCTTCAGATGTTCTTCGTATCGGCGGTGCCCACCCAGACAAGTGTCTTCTACCTCGAATTGGTCTCCAAGCTCGCACGATACTTCAGCAAGCCGGAGAACCGCGAGAAGCTTGTCGCCTGCGAGACCGCCGACGACATGTGGAAAATCATGGTGAAGATCGGACGCTAAGGGGCTCGGAATTCACTAACATACCGTCACATTTCCGGATGAGGCTGAAGCCGTCATCCCCACTTCCGCCTGAAGGCGGTACACTGGCACCCGTCTCCGAGTCGGAGTCCCCCCTTCAGGCGGAAGCCCATGCGAGCTTCAG
>CAYTFM010000205.1:0-16513 GCA_964436735.1 uncultured Victivallales bacterium
CAAAGTGGGTCACAAGTGGCTTTTGGATGCCCGGTTTAATTGTAGGACAGGCTCACATGGGGTCATTATCATGCAATGATCGGCCTCTTGAAATGGCATGTGCTGAACGGGGATGCCGAAGCATTGACTGCGGCAAGGCGAATTGCGGACTTGCTGTGCGCCACCTTTTTAGGAACCGGTCGACGTATCCATGAAGTCGGCGAACTTGAGATGAACATGGCTCCATATCATTCCTTGCTTCTACTCCATGAAAAGACCGGCGATATGCGATATCTGGAGCTTGCGGACGAAATCGAAGAGGACTTCGAAAAACCGCCTGCCGGTGATTATGTTCGGACTGCATTACAGGGGTTGGAGTTCTTCCAAACGCCCAAACCGCGCTGGGAAAGCCTGCATGTCATCCAAGGAATCGCTGGAAAATATTTTATAACCAAAAAAAAGAAATACCGGAAAGCATTTGAACATCTCTGGTGGAGCATGTTGAAAGGTGACCGACACAACAACGGAGGTTTTACATCTGGTGAAAAAGCCACCGGCAGCCCTTATCATCTCGGACCGATAGAAACATGCTGCACCGTGGCGTGGACCGCCATGTCAGTCGACATGCTGCGGCTGACGGGCGACTCCATTGTGGCGGACGAGCTTGAGCTCACACTCTTCAATTCCGGGCTGGGACTGATGAGCCCTTCCGGACGTTGGGTCACCTACGACACGCCAATGGAGGGTCGCCGCGAGAACAGCGTGCATTCCATTGTCTTCCAGGCGCGTCCCGGCACATCCGAGTTGAATTGCTGCTCGGTGAATGGTCCACGCGTCCTGGGTATGTTGAGCGACTGGGCTCTGATGAGTAGGAATGGAGCGTTCACGCTGAACTATTATGGGCCAGGAATTTTGTCTTTCAAACTGCCTTCCGGACAACAATGCCGTCTAATCCAGATCACGGATTATCCGCGTTTGCCGCGCGTCGAGGTGAAGGTTGAGCTGGAGGGGCCTGAGGAATTTACGCTGGGACTACGTATCCCACACTGGTCGAAAAACACCGTTGTCCATATCGCGGGACAGCGGATGGAGCGGGTGGTCTCGGGAGAGTATCTGGAGATCGAGCGTAGATGGCGTTCTGGTGATCAAATTAGCATCGAGTTCGATTTCAGCCCGCATTTCTGGGCGAGGGAGGAACCCGGTCATTTCTACACTGACTGGGAAACCGAGTGGAAGGTCTTCGGTCCGGTGAGCACCCCCTCCCGCGACGATAGACTGGCTGTTCTGGCCAAATACGCCGCGTTGCCGGCCACACTGGATGTTGACGGCCACATGATCTCCCGCTCCAACGTGACGAGCCGCCGCGGGGAGTTGGATTTTAAAAGCCTGCCCAGGCCCCACGTTCCCGTCGACACGTTCTACGCCTTCACTGTGCTGGAAAGCCCGTCCGAGGTGGTGGTTCCAATCCGATTCTCCGCCGCCTGGTGGTCGGTCATCACGGTGAATGGCAAGAAAGTCTACGACGATGATTCCTGCGGCTTCGACGGTGATGTCTCGTTGCGGCTATGCCGACTTGACCTGCCCCTGCGAAAAGGCAGCAATCTGATAGGTTGGGCCGTCTCGCGACATCCAAACCATCCGACGTGGGGTCTGACGGCAGGAATCTCCACGCCCTTGTCCCGCCTCGCCTCCTCATCCGGAGAGGATGCGTTCAGCCTGGCGTCCATCTACCGCGGCCCCCTGCTTCTGGCCTTCGACCACCGCTTCAACACAATGGACATAGAAAACATTCCCGGCTTCGATGTTAGGCGACTCCAGGAACATGTCGCTCAATCGGATACCGCTCCCCAGCCCTGGCTCCTTCTGGAATGCGCGGGAACGGATGGCCAGCCAGTCCGTCTGTGCGACTTCGCCAGCGCCGGAGCGACCGGAAACCCGTACCGCACATGGTTCAATGTCCAAGGGGGAGTGCGCCCGGCGGAATTCACGCACTCCAATCCGTTGCGCAGCATGCGGCCAGGGGAAGAGGCGCTATGAATATGGAGTGTATAAAATGGTGGGATAGATGCCTGTGGTAGCATCTCATGAAAGTATGACAAACATATTGAGGAAAACTACTTACAACCATCATCAAAATCTTACCGACCGAAAATGCACGTACCTACGGCACCCCCCGAAAATGGGGAATCGGTGGACGAGAACGGCGACTATAGCGGATAACGAGGAAAGAGAGGAGCTTATCGTCCGCCGTTGTCGTGTAAATACTCGCTGAGTCACGTCGTTTTGTGTGGTGCGGCTTCTTCCGCGCCAGTTCCCGTCATCGCGCAAAAGGTGTTACTCCCTACTTTCCGCTCATTCGCAAGAGACATGGTTCAGTGAATATTTACTCGCGGGGATGCCGACAGGATATTGTGAAATGGGAAAGAGATACAATCTGATAATCCGCGCATGACGTCTCGTGGTGAAACATGCAAAGGAACAGTGATATGATGTGTGATAGAAAAATAATGTCAGAGGCAGGATCAGCTCTTGAAAACGAGCGGGAGTTCATAACCAGAAGCGATATAGTCCGCAAAGAGCCGCCGACCTGCTGGCAGGATGGATTTGTCATGGGCAACGGCTCATTGGGGGCGGTATTTTATTCACCGCAGGCGGCGCTGGAATGGTTGGTTAACAAGACGGATGTAATTGACGCCCGCGTAACGGGTGTCAAGCGTGTCATTCCGCGCAGAGAAGCAACGCAAATGGTCGCGGACGGGGCCAGGGCTGTAGATTTCGAATGCCAGGAGCGCGGCGACCATGGCCCGGAAGGCGCTGGCCCCAAGACGTGCTGTAGACTTACAATGGACATGGGCATGCGCGGCGGCTTGCCGGATGTCAATTGCCGGCTTGGGCTTTACGATGGCACTTTGCGTTTGGCCTTGGACAAACATCTCTGCCATCCGCGTGTGGAGTCTTTCGTACGTTCCGACGAAGACATGCTGGTAATAAACGTAAGCGACGTCTCGCCGCTGGTGGGGTACAGCACGCGGATTTTCTTCTCGCGTCCTGAGGATATCGAACTGAACGTCCCGACCATCTGGCAGGAAGGCGACCGCTTGATGATGCGGATGGACATGCCCGAAGGCGTGTCGTACGCGGTCGGCGTCGCGGCTGTGACTTTTCCGACGACCGCATATCGCGACAGCAGTGTGATGCGTCGCATCAGGAAAAAGTTTCATGCCCCCGTCAACGGTAAAGTCAGGGCGTCCGTCCGCGGGCGTTTTGGCCTACTGGACATCGGCGGCAACTTCAGGCTTTTCCTGTCGGTGGCGACGACCAGCGACAGCAGCGATCCAATTGCGACGGTGCGCGGACGGCTTGACAATGTACTCGCAGCGGAATATCCAGCACTCCGTCGGATTCACGGAGAGTGGTGGAAAGAGTTTTGGGGCAAATCAAGGGTGGAATTAGGGCACGAAGAGTTGGAGCAGCTCTTCTACCGGTCTTTGTACGCCTTGGGCACAGCCTACCGCAAAGTACCGGTGTCGGGACTCCTGGGCCTCTGCTATGGGCCGTCGATAGGCCCGATGCAGAAAACTCCCTGGACAGGCGACCTTCATCATGATCTTAATGTTCAATGTCCGTTCTTCCCGGTTCATGCCCTCAATCATAGCGAGCTCTTCGATGCGTATATGGAAACGTATCATGAATTCCTGCCGGAAGCGCGTCGTCTGGCGAGCGAAGTGTGGGGCACGGATGGCGCGCATTTCGACATGTGTTTCAACGCCATGGGAAAATCCATCATAGGGGGAGTGGGCACATATCGTTATTTCTTCGGCGGCTCGTATGTGGCGCTTATGCACTGCCTATGCTGGCGATACCGCCGCGACGTGAAGCGGATGCGCGACAGAATATACCCGTTCCTCAAAGAAATCATCGAGTTTTACCTGAACATGATGGTCAAAGGCGAAGACGGACGATATCATCTCCACCCCGCCCACGCCTGCGAGTTGGATGTCATGGACACCGGCGATCCGGTGCAGGTGATTTCCATGCTCAAAATATGCCTGGAGACCGCAATCGAAGGGGCGGCGGTAGTGGCGGAAAAAGACGGGACGCTTGTCCGCGTTTGGAGCGATTTGCTTGCGAATCTTCCGGAATATCCGTGCGGCGTGGACACCAAGGGCCGTCATGTTGTGCTGGACGGCGACAAGATCCCCGCCGACCACCATGTCGGTCAGGCCGGGTGTCTGCATCCAGTCTATCCCTGCGGCGAAGTGGACGAATTTTCCGATGCGGCCGCCATGGAGCTTTACAACCGCACATTGGATTCCGTTGTCGACAAGACGGCGCAGGTATCGTATGCGGACGCCGCCGGCTATCATTACCTCTGTGTCTGGCAGTGCTTCTTCCGTGCGATGACCGCCCTGCGCCTGGGGCGGGTCAGTGAGTTTCATGAGCATTATCTCCCCATGTTCCTGCGGAATTACGTAAAGCCCAACGGACTGGTCAGCCATGACGCCTGCGCGCTCGCGCCGTGGCAAATCAGTGAAAAGAACCTGGAGAACATCCCCGACGAGTCTCTGAGTGACGTCGGCGAACAGATGCCCAAGAGCGAAGCCTGGTGGGGATACACCGGCGGCACTACGCCCAATACGGAGGCAAAGAAGATGGCGGTGCCGCTGATCGAAGGCAGCGCCGATTTTCTCACAATGATCACAGAGTGCCTTCTGCAAAGCCACAACGGCGTTATACGGATTTTCCCCGCCTGGCTGGGCAACGCCCGTTTTGAGGGACTTATCGCCGAAGGCAACATTGCCGTCGCCGCCGTCCGAGAAGGTGGCAGGACGCTGGAGGTGCGGCTGAAACGCCTGCCTGGCGGCGTGGCGCATATCCGCCTTAAATCGCCATGGACCGGCATGATTGAGGAGGTCTCCCTGCCAGAAGCGGACGAGTTGGTGTTGACAGAAAAGAGGATATAAGACAGAGACTCTTCGTCCCTGTACGTGTCAGCGAATTACGGCAGAGGTACAATAGCCGCGAAGTCAATCGCCGTCGGCATGAGTATAGCTCGACGAACGTGGGAACTCATGATCCGCCAGCCCTGTTCCCGATCGATGTCCAGGCGAAGGAGGTGGCGGAAGCCGGTGACTGCGACATCAATGAGCTTCGGCGTCAGAATGGCCGCAGTGTCGCCGCCGGGGCCATGTGCGCTAGCGCCCCAATCATAACCGAGCGGCTTTTCAAGACGGACAGGATTGACGGCGTTATCGGGATGGGCGGGGGTGGAGGGACAGTCATCGCGACTGCGGCGATGGGGATTGCCCCTGAAAGTATGGGGACGTGGCGCAAGGTTCTTCGCCCAGGAGGTTACCGAACCCATCACTGGCTACGCATAGATAACATTATACACGCAATTTTAGGTGCATTAAGTATTAGGACGCGGCTGAAGCTGGTCGATTACGGCTTTGGTACTTGTCGGCGGAACTCGCGGGGCGACAACCCCACCACTTGATGGAATCGCCGGGAGAAGTGGAATTGGTCGTGGAAACCAAAGCGTTCGGCGATCTGATAGAACGGCTCCTTGGTCTCCATGAGTCGGAAGCAGACCTTGCGGAAAACCTCCTCGGACCGAAACTGCCCAGGCGTCTTTCCCGTCAGACTTAGAAAGCGTTTCCTAAAAAGCGTGTATGATATGCACATCGACTTTGCGATGTCTGCGAGGGATGGCGAGGTCAGCGAACCTTCGGAGAGCCTGCGGCAGGCATCGTCGCGCCATGAGATGTCGTCCGCATTCCGTTGGACGGCGTCCTGGAGCTGCAACGCCTCGGCCAGTATCCGCTGCAGATCACAGAGGCGTGTCAGTGGCGTTCCCGCCGGATCAGCAGGCGATGTCTGGATCACGCGAAGGAATCGTTTGATCCAGTGCTCCATCGGCTCTATGAACAGAAGTCGACTCTTGTCACCCGGCAAGCCTTGAGTCTGCCATGTGTCGAACAACGGCCCTCCGAACCACATAAAGAACTCGCTCCAGCGGCTGCCGGGGCGCGGTCCGTAGCTTTGGCTCACGCCAGGACGCGTCCATATCAGCGAGCCTTTCCGCAGAACTGCCCGCACACCGGTGTCGTCTACGTAGTTCGCTTCGCCCTCGAGCGTGTATACGAGGAGGTGGTGCGGCGTCGGACGCATGAAATCGGGTGGAGGGGCGTGCGCATATGTCGCCTGACTGTCCCATTTGGTCCCCGCGTAGATCACCTGCCCCAGGGGGCAGACCACCGGACGTGGGGCGTTGATGGTGAATGGCCCTTTGGTGCTGAAATACAAGTTAGGATCAGAAGCAAATTGCATATGCCAAAATATGCATGAAATATGTCAATAAAGCTATTCATCCAATAATGATTATTAGATAATATTACAATATTATATGCATGATATGATCCAATACGCATGACATGCTTTCAAACGGGGGAAAATGCGGAACCGAAAGGGCGAGTGATGATGGTCAAACAGAACTACGTGTCGAAGAGCGATGTGCTACGGGAACTGTTCGTCTCCTGGCGGTGCGATGCTGGAAACCAGAGGCGGCTAAACCTGTCATGGAGCAACTGGGGATTTGGGCGGGAACCGCTTGAGGAGTCGATTAAGAGATTGGCGCAAAACGACATTCGATTCATAGAACTGCACGGGAACCACTACGGTCCCGATCTCGGGTACAAGCCGTCTGAGACAAACAGGATTTTGTCAGATTATGGCGTAAGAGCGGCCGGCGTCTGCGGCATGTTCTCCTGTGATAACGATCTCTCCAGTCCAAGCGGAGTCGTCCGGCAGAGAGGAATCGACTACATCCGCCGAGAGGTCGATTTCGCCAAGGAGGTTGGTGCGGGATATCTCCTCGTTGTGCCTGGAGCGGTTGGACGGGCGGAGAGCATGGACGCCTGTGAGTTTGACCGCTCGGTCGAGGCTCTGCGTCTCGTCGCCGGGCGCTTTGTCGAGGCGGGTGTCAAGGCCGCCGTCGAGCCGATTCGGGCTGCGGAGGTCAGCTTCTGCCACACCGTTGCCGATGCGAAGTGCTTCATTGGCGCGGTCAACCATCCTGGCATTTCCCACATCAATGGCGACATCTACCACATGCAAAGCGAGGAAGCGCATATCGGCGCAGCTATCCTGGACGCTGGCGAGATGCTGCTCAACCTGCATGTCGCCGACAGCAACCGCCGCGCCTTGGGCGAAGGGGCCATTGACGTGGACACCATCATCATGGCACTATATTTGATAGGCTTCAATCGGGAAGGCTGTTTCGTGACGCCGGAGCCGCTTGGTCCTGGTGGGAACCCCTATCCGGCTATGTATGGCAAAACCGCCCCTGAATCTTTAGACCGTCTTGTCTCTCAGACCGCCAGCTACTTTCGCGCGAGGGAGGCCGCGCTATTCGAGGCGAAGGAATGACAATCATGAGCAATGCAGTTCCCGCATGCGTTTTAGGCGGCCTCGCCCCAGGGAGTAAGGGGATTTACGAAGTCAGCGGACGTGTTGGGGTATGGCAACGATTCGAGCGAAAATGGGCCATTTCGTCATAAGTCGTTCATATTTGATATCATGATCACGTGATTTCAAGGATTTAGCCGTAAATGCCCACTTTCGCAACATTCACAACAATAAGCTACTACAGCCAAATGGCCCATTTCCCAGCGAATCGTTGCCATACCCGAAGCTCATCGGATACGACGAGTTCGAGCGCCTGGCGTGGCGCTGCGGCTTCTACAAGAACATCGACACGAGAAGCGACTTCCCGAGGAATTACCCGCTTTACGCGGCGGGCGCCGCCTCCGGGAAATACTACTGATCAGGAATGCCCGGCGGATTGACGACCTTTCATTCCGTCCCTTGATTCCTGTCTCGGTACGGGGAGGGGACGGCTGATGCATATTTCCACAACCTATTGCGCCGCAAAGCTCAACGTCGCATAATAAAGGTTATGTTAAACGCAAGACATTGCAAGGGAAGGGGTTGCGCAATATAGCGCGCGGAGGACGATTTGCTCAATCCAAATGTGTGTTTTTCTCGTCCATGCGCTAAACGCCGTCGAAACGCGCCGCGGATGACACCCGGCCGGGCACAGGGCTTTTCAGCCAACGGGACCGCCGCGGATTTGAACCGCCCTCCTCCAGTTTCTCCGGACTTCGTCAAAGTCCGGCTTGATCCTCTTCAGCTCCGAGGCGGCGCGACGGAGCTGCGCGGACGGCATCGACAAGGAGATGTCCCGTCTCTTCCGCATATGCGCCGCGATGATGTAAGGGCAAGGAGTTCTGACCTGAAGAAACCGCAGGATTTCCCACAGACCGTTTTCATACCGGGGTAGGGGAGTCTATACATCTTTTCCCCCCTCCCCTGCCCTTTCACGTCAGTCGCGCGGATTCTTCCGCCACCTCGATCATCGCTGTTCAAGGCGCGCCTTCAAGATTCCGCACAACTCGAATAAGTACCAAGTAGCGGCGTTGGAGAAAATCGGGAACTCCCCTGCCGTCGACACCCAACGGAGCCAGGAGTGGTGCTCACGGATGAACCCCTCGTCGTCGAGATCCATCGGCTCGTCTCTCCAGGAGCGCAGTATGTTCACGCCGATTCCGAAGGCGAGCGTGGCGTTGAGATGAAGCACGCGCTGGATGT
Organism: uncultured Victivallales bacterium; assembly: GCA_964436735.1. Lineage (GTDB taxonomy): Bacteria > Verrucomicrobiota > Lentisphaeria > Victivallales > GWF2-38-69 > CAYTFM01. The sequence continues at coordinate 8,629 of CAYTFM010000205.1, forward strand.
CGGGATGGAGGATGGGAAGAGCGCGCATGACGCACAGCTCGGTCAGCGATATGATCTTGTGATGATCGATATTGCGCAAATCATTGTTTTCTATGTATGGACGGATGCGATCCTCGAGAAGCTCCCAGTAGACGGCGTTGATGGTTTCAGCGGCGAATGGTTTAATCTCGACATCCTCGCCATCAGAACTTCTTTTCACCTTGAAGTCGGAAAGCCAAACGGCGACGGCCGCAAGTCTGGTCTGTTCCTCTTCCGCCGTGTGCCTCATTTGCAGTACTTCGTGACAAGCCTGTAGGCATAGTCCATGTTCTTCGATGAAGAGAGGTTCTTGTGGGCAGTCTTGGCGTCGTTGTTAATAAACTTGCGCCCGCCGTCCAGCGGCTTCAATTCGTTGGGCGGTAGATTCCTGAGGATTCTTGTCGCTTCTTCAGTCATGGGATCTTCTCTTGTGGTTAAGTGTAATCTACACTACTGCCGCTTCTAATCAAGACTTTGCGCGGCACGATGCGGGCAGAGGATGCTTTTGGCCCCCTCCCCTGCCCTCCCGAAACTTGACGGGCTGTGAGGATTCTGACGATTTTGCGCGGTTATTATCGCCTACTTCAGTCGCAGCAAGGCGTCGCCTCCATGAATGGCAAGACCTGAAAAGCCATGAGCCTGCGAACACCATCACTCCCGTGAGTATTCCCGCCACATGGGCCGCCGCCACTGGAACAAAGTTGTCTGAGACCACGAACAGGTTTGAACCACTCGCGACTTCGAAAACAGTCTTCCCCGCGAGAGCGATAATCAACAGCACGCCCGCGAAGGCGATTTTGTAATCATTTGACTTCAATGACGCGGACGTGAGGTCCAGCCAGAAATAGATGAACAGGGCGGAGTCAATTCCTGACAGGCCCCGGTAATACAGCATCGACGGATGGATGAGATACACCGAGGCGGATATGGCGATGCAGCTCAGGACAAGCAGGAACATGGTCGCGATCCTGTGCCGCGTCGAGATCAGAATCCCAAGAAGAGCGAAGACGGCGAGATCCCAGAACAGATGCCCACCGGACCAGTGGGCGAAATTGCCGGAGAAAAGCCTCCACAACTCCCCCCTCTCTATCCCCGCCCGGTCATACTGGCAGAGTTCCGTCAGCCACCCGGATGAATATATCGCCACCGCCGCGACGGCAAGGAGGGCGGTAGTGGTGGAGGCCCACCACTTCCGCCCTCCCATCACTATTCCCAAATTGCTCATTCCCGTTCTGTCTTCGACGCCAAATCCGCCTTCTCCTTCTTTCTGGCGGACGCGTACGCGGCGAAGCCAAGGGCGGCAATCATGGCAACCACAACCGCGGCGAAGGGATCAACGGCTCCACCGCCGCCAAGGGACGGTGACGGATGGCTGAACGCCGGGCTGCTGCCGTCGACCTGGTAGTTTCTCACGGCCTGTCCTGATTTTCTCGCCTGCGCCGCTTTCTCGGCCGCAAGGCGGTCGCGGTTCCTTCTTTCGATGCCGTTCTCATCAAAAGCAGCGTCTGAGAGGACGACCATTGAAGTCTCATCGGTCACAAGCTGGTATTCGACCCCGAGATCCCGTATCGCGGTCTTGGACTCGCCCTCCGGGGCAAGCCCGCAGTTCGTCATATCCTCGATCGTCTCAATTTTGCGCAGGGCCCATAGCCTTTCGATCTCAGGATTGTCGGCGTCAACGTCCGGAAACTCGAAGTCCGTGGAATAGACCTTGTCCTCTCCGGTCAACCTGGCGTGCAGCTTGACGGTCGCCTTTCCTCCTTCCTTGTAGCGTCCAAAGATCACAAGTTGCTGCCCATGGTACACTTTTCCGATTACCCCGCTTGTCGAATCAAACACCTTCACGCCGCCTATTTCGAGACTCGCGTCATGGAGGCATTCGTATGTCACCTTGCTCTTCGCCTTCATGATCTGCCCTATTATATCGTCGCTGTTCGAGACGCCCGCGTAATAGCCTCCGCTGGCGTCGCAGATGGTCCTCATGAGCGGCCAGTTCGAGTTGTTGCCCATGAGGAAGCCGAATATCCTCACGTCGTATTTCTTCATCAGCTTGTGGAACTCCACCGGCGATACCACCCCAGTGTTGGTCTCTCCGTCCGTCACCAGGATCACGCTCGACGCGCGGTCGGCGTCAAGGTTCTCCAAGCATAGCCTCATCGCATCAAAAAGGTTCGTCGAGCCACCCGCGCGGAGGGCCTCGACCTTCGCGGTCCATTCCTTCACATTCGCCTCGCTGGCGGGGATCCACCCTCTGGTCAGCTCCCTGGCGGCGCTCTCAAATGTTATTATCCTGAAACGGTCTTCCGGACTCATTTTGCCGATTGTCTTCGCGACGCCTTGCGCCAAGGTCCGAATCTTGGCTTCCATGCTCCCGGAGACGTCCAGCACGAAGATGTAATCTGCGCCCTTGCTCAAGGGTTTGAGATCAAGTCCGGGAGTCACGACCATCATGAACGCGCCGGTCTTGTCCTTGCCGGCCTTGTACGGAACCACCTCGACGCGGCCGGGCAGATTGTCCTGAAGGCGGTAGTAGAACACAAAATCCTTCTCGAGCTTCGCCCGCGGGATCTCGTATTTCGCCTTGTACAGCCCCTGGGCGAGCTTGTCCTCCTCCTGGACCGCGGCATACCCCGGAGAGCGGACGGAGTTCAAGGGGAACGCGGACTTGAGTTCGACTCCTATGCTCAAAAGCCCCTCCACCTGCGCGTTGCGCGTCCAGAAACTCTCCGCCACCTCGTCAGTACCGCCCTCCTCGAGGGGGTAAAGATAACGGCCCATCCCGGTGTCGATCTCAAGAGGCTGGTAGTAGACGAACCGTATCCCCACCCTGTCTTTAGCCCCGACCTGCGAGACCTTGAACCTGAAGTCCTGATGCCCGTTCTTGGACGCCACACCGGCGTCGTTGCCTTTGCTCTTCTCGCTCTCGTACACCTTCTCGGCCTTCTCCTTGGCAACCACTTCGCCGTTGATCGTCTTCTCGCCGATTGTGATCTGGACTTCGGAGAGGCTCGCACTCTTGGGAAGAGGGAACGAATACTCCGCCTCGAGTTTCATGTCGTTCGGATTGAGGAAAGTCTGGACGACCTCCGTCCTCGCGAACCCGTTGTTTATGACGACCGAGACATCGTGGGTCTCGATTTTGATCGGCTCGCGCCCGGCGCCCTGTGGGGTGAGAATCCCGGCGCCATCTGTTGGCGGCATGAATCCGACTCCCAGCAGAATCGCGAAAACCATTTGGACGGTTTTCCCTACATTCCTGAACACGCTTCTCATTTTGTCGTTCTCCTCTGTTTGGTTGCGGCGGCCTAGGGGATCCGCCGGTTGATGAAGTCCCTTTAGCAGAGAAGATGCCAAGAGCACGACAGTAGTCCTATCTAACTAATTATTATAATGATACAACTTATGGCATGTCTCTGGCGTGTAAGCTGTTGGCGCATTCATTATGCATTAATTGATTATCGGTGTACATTTAATGCACATCTAATTCATAGAAACTGACTCTTAAACCACGGGGAAGACACATGAGCCTGATAGATGCCGACGAGACGAATATGGCGGAGGCGATATCCTCGCTCAACTACGCGAATCCATTTCTACAGGAAAGACAGATCCTGGAGAAAACGATCCTTGGGGAGGAATATGCCGACGGCGGTCCTGTATGGAGTTTGAGCACCACAAGCAGACAGGACGTCAATGTCGAGCGGATCAAGGAGAAAACCGCCTCGGTTGTCGAAAGGATGCGCGGAGTCTTCCACAAGAGAGGGAAAAAACAGGCATCGAAAGAGGTGAGGGAGTTGTACGCGAACCTGGTGATGTACCATCTCTTCGAGTACTTCCGCGCCCCCATGGGGGAACACATCTCAGGCGGGAAAAAGGATAAAATCCGCTTCTACGGCGACTTTCTCGCCGAGATCGAGCGCCTTACGAAAATACCCGGATGCGACATTGCGCTCCCTTTGACGCCCGCCCATATCTTCGCGATGTATTTCCAGGTGCATCGCGCGTTCCGCTACATCTTCCACTACATCGTCGGCGGCTCGATGCCCACCGCCAGGCTGAGGGCTTCGGTGTGGCAGTCCATTTTCACCCATGACATGCATAGGTACAGCAGGACGTTCTTCCCCCGCATGAACGACATAACCACGCTGATAACCGGCCCCTCAGGCACGGGGAAGGAGCTTGTGGCGCGCGCCATCGCCTTCTGCCGGTACATCCCCTTCGACGCCGGCAAGCTCGAGTTCGAGGAGGACTTCCTCAGCCAATTCTCGCCCCTGCACCTCTCCGCGATGCCCCAGAACCTTGTCGAATCGGAGCTGTTCGGACACCGGAAAGGGGCTTTCACGGGAGCGTTGGAGGATCGGGCGAGCTGGCTTGAGAACACCTCCCAGTATGGCACCGTGTTCCTGGACGAGATCGGCGAGATAAGCGAGGAGATACAGGTGAAGCTCCTGCGCCTCCTCCAAGAACGCAGCTTCCACCGGATCGGAGAAGCCAAACCAAGGCTGTTCAGAGGGAAAATCATCGCCGCCACCAACAGGAATCTCGAATCCGCCATGCACGAGGGCGGGTTCCGCAAGGATCTGTATTACCGCATCTGCGCGGACATGGTCACCACTCCCTCGCTTCGCGAGCAACTTGACGATTCCCCCGACGAGCTTGAGAACCTGGTGGCTTTCCTCTGCGCCCGCATACTCGGCGACGGTGACGCAGATTCGCTTGCCAAGGAGACCTTGTCGTGGATACGCAAGAACCTCGGCCCCTCCTATGAATGGCCAGGGAATGTCCGGGAGCTTGAACAGTGCGTCTTCAACATCCTTGTGAGGGGCAGCTACCATCCGCCGACGCGAAGAGATCGAGACATGAGCCTCGCGGAAGCTGTCTCATCAGGCGGGATAACGGCTGAAGAGCTCCTCAACAGATATTGCCTCTCCGTCTATCGCAGAACCAAAAGCTATTCCGAGACGGCGAGGGTGACGGGTCTTGACAGAAGAACTGCGAAGTCCAGAATCGACAAGGCGGCTCATGCGGGAGAATAAAATAGGGTATGACGCGTCCATACCCTCCCCTTGATCACGCATCATGGTCCTTCCCCTCCTGGCTCCTCTGAAACTCGATGACCTTCCGCAGGTAGTCCAGCGTGATGGGAGGGAACCGCGAGTCGTAGTCGGGGATGATCGACCTGGTGTTCGCCAGATCGAACGCGCAAGCCTCGTTCATATACGGCAGGTACGGCTTCAGGGATCGGAGCATCATCTTCTCCGTCCAGGACGGACGTTCGGGAATCTCTGAGACAAATGGTGTTCCGATCTTGTCCTTGACGCCGAAAGCCTCGGCAACGAGGGCTATTATCTCGGAGTTGGTCTGAGGGTTGGGGTGGCAAAGGTGGAACGTCCTCCCCGGACTATCGCGGCTGACGCCTATCTCGAGAATCGAAGAGACGATGGGGGCGACGGGAGCGAGATTGGGGCGGGAATCGGGGGCGACAGGAATCCTTATCACCTCGCTGACCGCCTCTCCGTCACCAATTCCGAAGTGCTTCTGTACGCGGCTTATCACTTCGACAAGGGCGTTGAGATGCGTGAACGTCGACGACCTTCCTGTCGCCGTGTCATTCGTGATGATGGAGGGACGGACGATGGTCAACGGCAGCCCCATCTGGCCGCAGGCGCCTGTCAAAGCGATCTCCGCGTCCAGCTTGCTCTTCTCGTAGCAGTTGCGGAAACCCTGGCCTTTCTCAAGGTCTCCCTCCAAAACAAGCCCCCGCCTGTCACCGGCGACGTAAGCCGTGCTCACGTGCACGAAGGAGGCGAGGAAATTACGGAGGGATCTCGCCACGTTGAGCGTCCCGGAGATATTGACCCGACGCTGCGCCTCGGGGTCCGCCGGGTTGAACCGCGTGTCGCCCGCGACGTGGAAAAGCACCGCCTCGGTCCCACGCAAATGCTCGGAGATGGACTCCGGAAGATTTATGTTTGAATCACAGATGTCGAATTCATGGCAGCGCAAGCCCGGAAGAAGACGCCGATCCACCTGACGTCCGGTTATGTCATCAAGAGCGGATTCGACCCTGTCCCCGTAGCGCGCGTCTCCTTTCGAGCGCCCCAACGCGTGCACGCGCCACCCTTCCAAGAGAAGCTGATGGGCGAGCCTGGAACCAATGAATCCGCTTGCTCCTGTGATAACCGCCGTTCTCATTATGTCGCTCGCAGTCTTTTAACGTCTATAACGATCCGAAGGCTGTAATAGGTTTAAAATCTACCACGCATGACCGCCACACGGAAGCTTTATGAGAGAGATCTTTGACGCAATCGTCGAGAATGGATCGCCTCCGTAATGCAATGGTATCGCGTAATCAAGGCAAACTCCCTAACCGCAATTCAAGGGTCATGCAGGCACATAGTGATCCATGCCGCCAGCTCCGGTCTCCATAGCGAGCGGAAAATGGAAACGACGAACCGAGGAGCTTCCGACTTCGCAGCTTGCCGCCCGGGCCTCACCCACGGCATTCGGGGCGCCAGCAGCAGGCCTTCTGTCCGCATGTCGCAACCAGCTGCGTGCCGAAGCACGCCTGATACCCCTCGGCGATCTGTATGGCACGGATGACGCTCTCCTTCTTCGTAAAGCCCTCCAGCGCGAGACCCGCCTGTCGGGCCTTCTCGTGGACGAGCGCCATCGGAATCTTCTCGCACCTGGTGGGAGCGGTGATTATTCGGGTTTCCGCTTGCATGGCGCTTTCCCCTGTGACCGCCTTCACGCTCTTTCTCGCCATGACGCACCTCCGATCATTTACGGGTCTCAACGTTATGAGGCGTTCCGCCTCCGCGACTCCATCCGGACGGCATTCAGTGGACAGTCCTTGGTACGCCGCCACATATGGGGTCCCGCCACGAAACGGAAAAAATCGTACGTTAAGGCCTCGTCCCGAGGCCGACTCAGCCTCATTATAGGTGTTTGATTTTTAAAAATGTTGGGATCGAGATTTTACATGTTTTGGTTGGTGTGCCACGCTCAAAAAGTAGCTCTTAGCGTACGATATTTCCCGTTTCGTGGTGTGACCCCAGTAGCTCGTGGTCTGGGCGACAGCGTCCCGTAGAGAGCCGGGCCCGCTGTCGTTGAGGTTCGTCACGGTGTATTGCTGGGCGGAGAGCGGCGCCATCGCCGCATAGGCGACGAGGGCGAGACAAAACGGTCGGCATAGGGCGGTGCGCGTGAGTTCATTACGTCTCCTCCTCAGGATGTCAGTTCTCTGGTCAAGCTAAGCTTATAACTTGTTTCCAATGGGAATCAAGTTCCCCAAGAATAGCACACGCGCCGAAACCGGCAGGGGATGCGACATTTTACCGCCACCGTCGAACTTCAGGTCATGACCACGGCGGCCACGGCGGCGGCGGCGAAGCCGACTCCCACCTCCATCTCGACCGCCGCCTGGGTCTGGGCGTAGATGTTCGTGTTCATTGAGACCTGGGAGGTCGACGAGTTGGCCGCCGAACTCGCGGCGTGGGCCGAGGCGGAGGCCGCGGATTGAATGTATAACTCTTGGACCGTGTCGACCCACGTCGCGACCGCCTGCGCCTGGGAGCCGCTGACGGAAAGGTCGGTGTACTGAACCGATTGCTGCATGGCGGTCTGGATGCTGGCGGCATACAGGAAAGTCGCCTGCGCCGTCGTCGACTGGGAGAAGGAGTAATTGCCGATGGTGTTGGACACCAGGCTTGAGTCGTAGGTCGCCACATAGGCGCCGCCCGCCACCTTGCGCAGATCCTTGGCACACAGTTCCCCGGGTTCCGGAAAAAGCGGCAGGACGATGTGCAACGTGTCCGCCGTGTCCTCAAATACAATGATGCGGGGTACAGGTTTCAGGGTTCGT
>CAYTFM010000206.1:0-7603 GCA_964436735.1 uncultured Victivallales bacterium
CCGCTCCCGGGAATGACGCAGGGAGCGTCCGGCTTCGCCGCGCTCCCGTGGGCGCACTTTGGTTTTTGTTGTCGTTTGTTTCATGGGAGCGGTTGGCGGATTATGGGTGCGCACCGTTGAACCCTTGAACCGTGAACTTTGAACCATGCCAAAACAAGACAGCGAAACCTCGCATAGGCTGTTATCGCAAACCCCGGGGTCACTTCCGGAGCAAGTCGGCGGCTTGCCGGTCGCCATTTTTCGCCGCTTTGCCTAACCACTCAAGAGCGGCTTGCCGGTCGGTGTCCACGCCGACGCCTTCAAGATAGCGGAGCCCCAGCTCCCTTTGCGACGCGGGGTCGTTGAGTTCCGCCGCCTTGTGAAACCAGAAGAACGCGAGTTTCGGATCCTGGTCGACGCCACGCCCCTCGAGGTAGAGACAGGCGAGGTTGTGCTGAGCTTTCGCAAAACCGCCATGCGCGGCGCGCATGAAAAGTTTGGCCGCCTTGCGGACGTCCGGCTTGGATCCTATTCCCTCAATGGCGTGGACTCCAAGCAGGAAAAGCGCGCGGGGATCCTCCTGTTGGGCCGCCTTTTCGTACCATGCGCGGGCGGTGGCGAAGTTCTGTTCGCCGACCCCACCCTCGAAGTAGTAGTCCCCCATCCTGCATCGCGCGGTCGCCCATCCAAGATCCGCAGCCTTGCCATATAGGCGCAGAGCCCTCGTTTCCTCCTTGGCGACCCCCTCACCCCGCTCAAAGCAGTAGGCGAGCATCGCCATCGCCTCGGGAATATTTTTGTCTACGGCCTTCTCGAGCCAGCGGATCATCTCGTCCCGTTTCGCGGGATCACCCCGGGCTGTCTGCGCCACATGCTCGGCGAGCAGCAGCATCGCCTTGCCGTCGCCGGCGTCCGCCGCCTCATTCAAGAAGAGAAGTCCGTGGACCGCGTCCTGCGCGACGCCCACCCCGGTTATAAGCATCGCCCCCAGCTCGCGCTTCGCGGGGATGAAGCCCGCGTCGGCCGCTTCCCGCAGAAGCGCGGCGGCCTTGACTGGCTCGCTTTTGAGAGTGATGCCGCCTTCCTGCTGATTGCCGACGACGATCCCGTTTTTCAGGAACAGGGCCAGGTTGTATTTCGCATGGGTGATGCCAGCGTCGGACGCCTTCCGGTACCATTGATAGGCCTCGAAATGGTTCGCCTCGACGCCCAACCCCTGGTCATAACACAGCCCCACGTTGAACATGGCCGTAGGATTGCCAGCCAACGCCGCCTGCTGATAAAGCCCGAACGCTCCCTTGAAGTCTTTCACCTTGAACAGCTCATTCCCCTTGTTGACCAGCGATGTCGAGTTGGATGCTGGTTCAGCACGGAGGTCACCTAACGCGAGGGCGAGAAAGCAGACGGCGACGAGGAACAGCCTCACAGGACGATCTGGGCGGAGTTCTCGTAAGGGACGCGCTGAAAGGCGATCCAGCGGTCCACGACGGGCTTCAAGATGAAGTCTTCAATCTGGCAGTCGAACTCGAAACGGAAGTCGCAATAGGGGCATTTGGTGAAGTGCTCGATATCGTCACGGCAAAGCGTCTCGAAGCAGTTCGGGCAGATCAAAAGTCGATCAAACTGCCAGTCAACCCGTTTGAACTTGTATTTTTCGTTTTGGATGTCGTTTTTCATATAGCTTGGCGGTCGCCGAGCGGACCACCATTCCCAATGATGCGTTTCTCTTTCTTCACCTTTCCCAAGGAAAATCCGGGATACAGCACTCTTTACGAATGAATGTAGCTTTTAAATTTTTCAAAATCAATGCGCAAAGAGTCTCGCAGGCGAGAATTATAACATTTGTTTGAGAATTCCCGCGGCCTCCTCCAGCGTGGAAGCTTTCACAAGGTCGGCGACGGTCGAACCAAGGTAGGCCATCTCATCCGGAGATCCACTTGAACGGCCATGGGTGCCCCTGATCCTCGAGGCGTCAAGAGAGACGCTGAACGGAGGCCACAGTCCGAAAAAGAGCTCGCAGGGGTCGTAACCAGGCTTGTTGTGAATGTCGACGTGCCTGGCGTAGTCGGGAGCTTGTGACGGGGCACCCCACCATGGGTAGGCGAGCCAACGTCCCGGCTTGGCCACGAGAATCAGATCTCCCGCGCGTTCATGAGGGAAAGAACTCTTGTCGAGAAGTGGCTCCAGTCCCTCGAGCGAGCCAAGCGCCGCCCGCGCGGCCTCGACGCTTGCAGCATCCGAGCCGTAGACGTGAGCAACTTGATGGTCAACCATGGCGAACGCCCGTGACGAGAACAAATCGGGATAGAGCATGCCGCCGATGTTCCTTGTCGCAAGCAGACCGGCCTCAAAAAGGGCTTTATTGGGGAACAAAGGACTGGCAGCCGCGGTGATCGCGTAATCGCCAAAGATCAGAAGCTCGTAGCCGGTTTTAACGGCGGCGGCGGCGAGCCGCTCAAGACAACGCTCCAACTCGGTGAAGGCCTTCTCGGCGGGAAGACCTTCGGGCCCCGCCTTCTGCAAGACGTAATCCAGATGTGGTAAATAGGTGAGGAGCAAGTCGGGGGGATTGTGCCGCAGCAACAGTTCGACCGTCGCGTCGGCGATCCAGTTGGTCGACTTGACCGAGGCGAAAGGCCCCCAGTAGCTTTTAAGATCGAAGTTTCTACCAACGCCCCGCGTAAGATCCGCATGAAGACTGGCCGGTCGCGAGTGCCAGGCTTGGATCATGCCGCCGTGGTGCTTGTGGACGGGAGCGGGGGACAGAACGAGATCGGCATCGTCTCCGAGGCTCTGCTGCCAGCAGAAAAGTCCCACCCGGCCGCCGCGGTTTCTGAGGCCATCCCAGATCCGCGGTCCTTGCACGACGCGGGAGGATTGCTCCCAAAAGGAGACCTTGCGCAGTGTTTTGTCGAAGACCCCGTTCGCCACGACGCCATGCCGCCACGGCTCGGTGGCGGTCCTGAAGCTCGCCTGGGCGACGCACGTGACAGCGGGGAACGGCGGACGCACTGACGCATGATGAAGCCGCCGCCACAGGGAGGAGTTGTGCCGACGCTCCCAGAGCTGGCGTCCGAGCGCGGCGCATTGGACGACGAGCAGTTTCATCCTATGATCTGCTTGATTTCCTGGGCGAGCGTCGACATCGTGTACGGCTTCTTGATGTAACCGTTGATGCCGAGGGCGAGAGTCTCTTGGACGCTCTTTTCGTCAGGCTCGAAACCGGATGCGAGCAGCACCTTGACGGAGGATTGTATCTTCTTCATTTCGATGAACGCCTCTTTTCCGTTCATCTTGGGCATGGCCATGTCGAGGACGACGGCGGCGATCTCGTGCTGGCGTTCCCTGAAGACGTTGACGCCCTCCTCGCCGTTTTCGCCGAAGATGACCTCATAGCCAAGCTTCTTGAGGATGTTCTTGGCGGTCTTCCGCATGATGTTCTCGTCGTCGACGACCAGAATGAGCCCCGTGCCGGTCGGGATCTTCTTGGGAGCCGCCGCCGCCGCCTCCTCCGCCTCCGCCTGAACGACGAGTTCGGGCAGGAAGACGTTGAAAGTGGTGCCTCCCCAGGGAATGGAGGAGACTTCGATGAAACCGCGGTGCTGCTCGACGATCTTGTTGGCGATGGTGAGCCCAAGCCCCGACGCCTTCGAACCATCCTTTGTCGTGAAAAACGGATCGAATATTCTGGACAAAACCTGCTCGTCCATGCCGACGCCGGTGTCGGCGACGGAGATGACCCAGTAGGAGCTTTCGACCGCCTTCGGATTAGCGTCGCGGAACTCCTTGTCAGGACGAAGGATGCGGACGGACATGGTGAGGACGCCGCCCTGCGGCTGGCTTCCAGGGCGCATGGTGGTCATGGCTTGGGCCGAGTTGTCGCAGAGGTTCAGCAGGATCTGCTCGATCTGGGAGAGATCCGCGCTGATCATGGCCTTGACGCTCTCGATCTCTCCGACCAACTGGATCTTCTTGTCGAACGTGTTCGCGCAGATGTTCAGCACGTTCTTGACAAGATCGTTGAGGTCCACGGGGGCGAAGACGGGCTGCGCCTCCTGCCGCTGGGTCAGCGACTGCAACTGGCGGACCATCTGCGTGGCGCGCTGCGCGGAGGCCTCGATGATCTCGAAGCTGTTGGCGATCTCCTCCTCGCTTGTCTGCTCCTTGTTCTCAAAGGAGTATTTCATCAAGGAAATGGTGCCGGTGATCGCGCCGAGCACGTTGTTGAAGTTATGCGCGAGTCCGCCGATGAGGTTCTCGACCACTTCCATCTTCTGCGACTGGCGGATCTGCTCGTCCATCCTCTCGTGCTCGGTGACGTCGTCGATTTTGAGCGCCACCGCGTTCTTGCCCGGCATGTAGTGCATGGCGATGTTGAAGTAGCGCCCTTTGATCTCGTCGACCTGCTCCTTGTAGAACTCCTTCGATTTCTTCGAATAGAGGACGGTGTCCACTTTGTCCTTGTAGGACTTGAGGTAGGGGAGCAAATCCCAGATGATCTGGTACATGGCCTCTTGCTCGGAGACGCCGAAGAATTTCTCCGCCGCCCTGTTCCACTGGTGGATCGTGCCGGAGGAGTCGACGGCAATGAGCATCGAGTCGAGGGTGTTGATCAAGGTGCTCAGGTTTTCCTCGGTCGTCAGAATCTGCTCCTCGGCGCGGCGGCTTTTCGTGATATAACTCTGGAAGGTGAAAATGGTGAAGCCGAACAAAACCACGATATTCACGATCAGCGCGAGGAACAGGAGGTTGAACGTGCTCATCTTCTGTCCAAGCTGCACCTTGAGACTGTCCTGCGCGCCATTCACCAGCGCCATGAGCTCAGCCTGACTGTTCGTGTACGTGTCCATGTTCACATTGACCAACTCCGGATCCTCATTGCCCCTCTCGTCGTAGCATTTGATCATGTTGGCCTTGTACTTGTCGATCCCCTCGATGATCCGCGTGCGCTGGACGTAGTCCGTGATATCGGCAGCCTTTGTCTTCGACTCGTTCAGCAGGGTCCACACCTCCTGCATCTCCTTCTTTGCGTTGCCGTCGTAGATGTCTCTGAAGGTGAGGTCGGCCTGGACGAGGTTCATCCGCAGCTTCATGTAGGCGTTCTCAAGAGAGGCGTACCACTGACCGACGTCGATGATGGTGAAATAGGCGTAGATGTTGATGGCGAGCATACAGAAGAAAACGACGGAGAGGGTCACATAGGTGGTGAACGCGGTCCTGCCATGGAGCTTTGAGACAAGTTTTGCGTGTGAGCCGCTCATGTCTGCCCCGCCTGTCCCAGAGGTTTCGAAATGGAGGGGCCGGAATCGGGTGGCGGATTGTCGACGACCGGCAGGAACGCATAGAAGAAAGAACCGGTTCCCGGCGCGGAGTAGACTTCGATGAAGCCGTTGTGCTGGCGGATGATCGAATAGACCATGGAAAGCCCGAGTCCCGTGCCCTTTCCCTTCTCCTTGGTGGTGAAGAAGGGGTCAAAGATCTTCTGGATGGTCTGACGGTCCATGCCGACGCCGGTGTCGCTGACGCTTAGGCGCCAATAATTGCCCGGCTTGGCCTCCGGAAAGTTGGAGCAGAAGCTCTCGTCGGCGAAGACCTTCTCAAGAGAGACGGACAGGATGCCGCCCTGCGGCTCGTCCTCCTTCCGCATGATGGTCATCGCATGGCACCCGTTCACGCAGAGGTTCAAAAGAATCTGCTCGAGCTGCGAGGGATAGGCCTTGGTGATCGCGGGGCCATCGTTGTAGAACGTGCTGACCTGGACGCACTTCGGGAAGGTGTTCTCACAGATCTTCATCACGTTCTTGATGATCGGGTTCAAGTCGACGTACTGGAACGAGACCTCCTTCTTCTTCCGCGACAGGGAGAAGAGCTGCTCCATCATCTCGAAGCCGCTGCGCGAGGCGTCCTCGATCACCTCGATATCGTCGAGCAGGGACTCCTTCAGCTCCTTGAGATCGGCGTTCGGCTCGAGGTTCTCAAGCGTGTAGCGCATCGAGGAAAGCGTGCCCTTGATGCCGCCCATGACGTTGTTGAGGTCATGGGCAAGCCCCGCGGCGAGACTGCCGACGGTGTCCATCTTCTGGGCGCGGCGCAGATGCTCGTCCTTGCGCTCCATCTCGGTGGCGTCGTCGATGCGCACAATCGCCCCCTCGACCATACCCTCGCCGCCGGCCTCCCTCTCGTAGATGAGGGGGGAGATGGCGATATTCAAATACCTTTCCTCGCCGTTCTGCACGTCCATCTTCCGCAGATCGATGCATTTACAGGTGGAGATGGCCTTGGTGAAGCTCTGCTCGGATTCCTTGAGGAACGGAACCACGTCCCAGATCTTCTTGCCGATGATGCCTTCGGTGCCGAAGGTGGTGTACTTCTCGGCGGCCTTGTTCCATTGGATCACGGATCCCTGGTTGTCGACGGTGATCAGCATCGATGGCAGTGACAGGAAGACGTTCTGGAGGTAGTTCTTGGTGTGCCGCAGCTCCTCCTTGGCCTGCTCGAGCTTCTGCATGCCCATGATCGTGGCGATCGAGAGCGAGTATTTCTCCGTCAGGGCGAGGGCGAGCTGGGAGACCTCCGCGGCGTCGAACGGCTTCTTCAGGATGAGCAGATTGTCCTTTTTGCCAACCCGCTCGACAATCTCTTCCCAGGTGTAGTCGGAGTAGGCGGTGCAGAGCACGATCTGGACGCGGGCGTCGACCTCCCAGACCCGGATCATCGTCTCAAGGCCGTCCCAGCCGGGGGGCATCCGCATGTCCATGAAGATCACGGCGTAGGGACGGTTCGCGGCGACCGCCTGCTTGACAAGGACATACGCCTCGTCGCCCTGTCCCGCCGTGTCGACGATGTACGACACGTTGATCGGATCCCGCGATTTCGACTCGGGGCTCTTGCCGAGGAGCTTCGACTTGGCGATCCGCACGGTCGAGGTCGACTCGTTCCGCTGGGCCGAGCGGGAGATGAAGTTGGCCAACATCTCCCGGAGGTCGCGCTGGTCGTCGACCACCAGTATCCGCTTCACGCTTTCTGTGGGTTCGCTCATGCAGGACGCCAGATGTTCGCTGTTAGCTTAAAACTCGACACACGCCGGAAACGAGAAAAAACAATCATCACACCTCTGCAAGGCGGATCGTCCGCCAGCCCCCCGGACTGACTGCGTAACACGGCACGGCAGTCAAATGGGTTGCGGGAAAACTCCGCATTGCTTACTATAGAACCATTTACCCTATTCCTCAAGCGGGCAAAGACGAGTGGGACATTACGAGACGCGGCAGACAATGCGCGACGCGAGCGAGAGCCGACGGTTTCTCGATACCAGCTCAAATGTCCAAAGACGCTCTCCCCAAGCGGCTCGCATGACGCTGTCGACCAGTTTCGTCTCCACGACCGACGCCTCGAATTCCTCCGCGTCATAGGCCAGCACCAAGCCTCTCCCCTGCGGAATTGCGGAAGCGGCATATGCGGTGCCGGCGGCGGCGAGTTCCACCTTCCCGGCGCACAGGAGGCGGATGCGCATCTCCGAGGGCTTCTGGGCGGTGAGCGCGTCGACAATCTCAAAAACGGCGTCGCCCCCCTCAGCCGTCAGCGAGACGGTCCGCCGCAAGGAGACGATTCCCGCCTCGGCGGG
>CAYTFM010000206.1:7613-16359 GCA_964436735.1 uncultured Victivallales bacterium
GGATAGCAGGAAGAAAGCTCGGCGGACAGCGAGCGATGCGGCCCGCTGTCCACAAGGTTGACGTCTGTCGCCCCTCTGTCCCCCTCCACCTGCTCGCAGCCGTTGACCAGTGGCATGTTGTGTCCGGAGCCTCTGATGTAGGGCAGCTGGTAGCGCGCCGCGCTGAAGGTCTGCTTCGTATAACGTTCGCTTCCCGCGTCGATCACCACCGGCTCACCGTCGGCATAGATCGCCACGTGCCCCGTGTCGTTATGGTTGTGGCTGAGATTGTTGCGGGCGACGATGATCCAGGCGGCAAGACCGTTCCGAGGCTTCTCCGATGATCGGAGCAGAAGCAGGCGCAGGTCGGGCAGCCAGGTGGTGAGGGGGAGCGGCGCTGAAGTGGGGACTGATGGCAGCGCGGCGGGCGACCAGAAGAAATCCCTGATCCACATCTGCAGCGCGCTCGAGCCGGCGGGGCTGAGCGGCTGGCTGATGGCGCTGTCTTCCCTCCATCCCTCCCGCGAGGACAGCCAGGCAAGATCGCCAAGCCGGGAGGAGCCGAGCTCCGCGGCGAGACGGTGCAGGATGCAGCGGCGCATGTCAATCCGGCCGGGACAGTCGCCGAACGTGGCGAACCACGGACCATCCACGTGGACGGCGGCGATGAAGTCCGCCATCGGACGGAACACCTCATATATGCGCCGCACATCGCCTTCATCAAGCGCAAGCGCCGAACGGAGTGATTCGAAATACAGCAAAGCCGCGCCCGTCGCCACGCCCCAGTAGACGGCTCCCTCGTCGCAGGAGCCATCCGAGGGATAACGCTCGAGAAAGCGATCGACATATCCGGAGAGCCGTTTAGCGAGCGCAGCGAGCCGGGCCTTGTCGTCGCCAAGGGTGATCGCCGCCGCCCCCAGGACGCTCGAACAGCACCACGGAGTCCAGTTGTTCCAGCCGTTGCGTCCGTCGTTCCAGACAAAATTCTCCCGCTCCGCACGGGAGATTACCCGCGTGTCGACCTCCCGGAATAGGCGATCAACCAGCGAGCGGGAGACGCCGCGGAGGTCGTCGCCGAGCAGATGCGCCACCTCGGCAAGGAGATGCGCCGTCTCGGCGGCGAACAGATCCACGATGCAGGTTCGGGGATCGGGCAACTGGTCGCCCTCGATCCATGTGGCATGCGCGGGAACGCACCAGGTGAACTCGCCGAGGATCTCGTGCAGGGCGTCGATGACGCGGTCGAGAAAGCGTCCTTTCCCTTCAAGGCATTCCGCCATGGTGAACGACGAGAGAATGGTTCTGCGCTTAAAGTAGGGAGTCTCATACGCCTCGCGGGAACCGCTGCGGGCGAACTCCATGAACAATGTCGCAGGGAGCAGGGGAAACGGCTCCTTCAGCCGCGCCTCGGCCTCGTCGAGGATAAGATCGCGCCGCTGGCGGTTGACGCTTCCCTTCAGCAGGGCGCGCCACGCGGCGCGGTTCGAGGCTTTCGGAAAGGGGCGGATTTCATCGGCTATCAAGACGGACGCCATCGGATCCGGCCGCGCCAGGACACGATCGACCGCCGCCTCGAGGGGGCCGACGGGAGAATCCTTCGACGACGAGACCGCCGCAGACTTTCCACCTGCTTCCAAAGCACCCATAGAACCCTCCACGTGACTGCCGTTTACCTTAACCGTGCCTGTGTCGTGCCGGAATTTGGACATTCGCAACCGCGAGGCTTTTTCAGTAGGGCGCACCACCTTGTGCGCCAATTCCCATGGCGCGGAAGGCGCCGCACCCCACGTTCGCTACACCTGCATACAAACTTTGCCGCCTCGAAACGCTGTTCAACAAAGAAAAAGCTATCATGCGGCAACGGCAAATCAAGAAGTCGGGCGAGGTGCGCAGTAAAGTTAGGAGCATGGGCTTTTCACCTCGGGACTTCACCCGCACTGTAAGAGGCCAACTTTCCGTTGAAAATTTTATGTTTTGCTACTTAAGGTATAAAATAGATAGAGTATGTAACTCTGGAGCCATCTATGGTAGCCACTGTTGAATTCGATTCTCCTGCGCCGAAGGATGGCGTCATAAAGCTTCCAGATAA
Organism: uncultured Victivallales bacterium; assembly: GCA_964436735.1. Lineage (GTDB taxonomy): Bacteria > Verrucomicrobiota > Lentisphaeria > Victivallales > GWF2-38-69 > CAYTFM01. The sequence goes on from CAYTFM010000206.1 coordinate 9,682, forward strand.
TCTGGCGGAGTGGCGCGGCTATCCCGTCCGTGTCATATTGGTCAAAGACGAACGGCCTTCTGGGCGCCGCATCGCCGGGCTGCACCCCGGAGTCATGCGCCCTTCCAGTAATTTTGACGAATCCCTTTCCGCAGACTTCCTGACTACCCCCACTCCCCGATGAGAATCCTTCTCGACTCGTGCGTCTTCGTCTGGCTTGATTCCAGCCCTTCCGCAATCCCAGACAAGACTCTCGACATAATCCTCGACGAATCAAACGAAGTCTTTCTCAGCGTTGCAGCGTCTGGGAGCTATGGATCAAATCCCGTCTTGGAAGGCTTGACCTTTCAAGAGACATTTCGAATGTCATCGAGGAGCAAACAGTAAGAAATGGCATCAAAATCATCCCCGTGCATCTTCAGCATGTCAAAATTCTTGACAAGCTACCTGATATACACTCAGACCCCTTCGACAGAATCATCGTGGCCACCGCCATCGTCGAAGAATGCTCGATCGTCACCTCAGATCAGAAAATTGTCCAATACCCCGTCAAGACGATCAGCTTCTAATTTGTTTTACCGCCATTTATCGCACCTCGCTCCTTGAGCAAAAACACGCAAGCGTTTTTCTACATTTTACCTTCAAGGCACATCCGATGGACTTCGCTCATCAGATTGCTTGATGACTTCACGTACCACAACGTATTTTTCTATGGATTTCGTTAATTCCCCCTTCTGCAGCCTTTTCCATATAACGCCTAACTCTGCCCTGGCTCGTACCCACAAATCGAAAGTATAAAATGCCGTCATGTATGTCGCTCTTATCTACTGCGGCGAAGCCGCTTTGGAGCGCGGTGGCAAGTGGAACGCGACACCGCTTTTGCCGCCGCCGTTATGCAAAGCTCAGTCGCCCTCCGGTTGCCTGAGCACTCCAAAGCCGCTTTGCGGCGAAAGAAGATTCCACGACGCACAGCAAAGATGCCCTACGCTTTCGATGTTCTATCAGCAAGGATTGAAGCTATCCAAACACCATGTCGAGGGCCTCGGCGACGGTGTCGGCGGTGGCCTCGATGGTGCGGCCGTCGATGATCTGGACGCCGCGGCGTCCGGTCGGAAGACGGTGCCTCTCGAGGAACTCCACCTTGAGCGTCGCGGGCTTCGACACCTTGTAGGGCGTCGCCTTGCCCGCCGTTCGCACAGCCTCGGCGGCGCACTTCTCGATACGGGCATGGGCGGTGAGAGCGGGCAGCAACCGCGCGCCCTGCGTGGACAGACCGGCCTTGACCTGGCAGGCGGCGACCGCCGGAATGACGGCCTTGGCCTCGGCGCAGAGATGGTCGTCGCCGGAGGTCATGATCACCGGCACGCCCAACTCCCCCGCGATCGCCGCGTCGACGGCGAACTCGCCGACGAGTTTCCCGTTCATCCAGAGGTTCTGGACTCCCGCGCTCGTATAGCTGTGCTCGAGCAGAGCGCCCTTGACGCCCGCCATCGCATGGTAGCCCAAAAGGATTAACGCGCCGCACTCCTCGATGCCGGGATAGCGGATCCCCGCGCTGTCGCCCTGGACCAACTCCGCCCGCGGATCAAGCTGCTCCCAGAGCACATTGATCCCCGATGAATGGCCGTCACGGACGATCACGCCGTCGGCTCCCCCCGCGAAACACCCCCGCACGCAGGCGTTGATGTCCTCGGTCATGAGCCGTCTGCCCTCGGCGTAGAGCCGTTTCTCCGTCAAGACGAAATCACTGCAACTGATCCCGCTGATCCCCTCCATGTCGGCGAAAATGTAGACCTTCATATGCGCTCCTTATGTTGATGGCGGACACCCCTACCGCGAAAAATCCGAAACAGCGGAGACGCTGTTGAACTGTTTTGTTTCATTCATTCGATATTCTGAATTCGACATTATTTCGAATTTCGTGATTCGAATTTCGGATTTGCGCAACGTTGAACTCCTGAGCATTAATCTGGCTCGCAGGCTCGATGTCCACTCGTCGCCCTGTTGCAACCTGCGATGCATGAGGTACTATATCGCAGATGTGATAGAGTGGAAACATCGAAGCCTCTGGCGATAAACGATACAGTGGCGACAACCAGAGTCACTATATGAAAATCTTGTTCGTGTGCACTGGCAACACCTGCCGCAGCCCAATGGCCGCCGCCTATTTTGAGCACCTCTGCAAACAGAGTGGTCGGGATGGCGTGATGGTCGAGTCGGCCGGCACCCACGCCGGCACGGGGGTCCCCCCCTCGGCAGGGGCCGTCGAGACGATGGCCCGCCTCGGCATCAACCTTTCCTCCCACAGGAGCAAACCGCTCGACAAGAAACTGCTGGCGGATGCCGATCTCGTCGTGGCCATGACCCGCTCCCACCGACTCTCCGTCGGAGCCCTCAACCATCACGCCCTCGCGAAAACCCGCCTGCTCATGGAATTCGCCGACGGCGCAGGGGACGTCTGCGACCCAATCGGCGGCGACGCGAAGGTCTACGACGACTGCTTCCATGAGATGAAAAACGCCCTCGACAACCTTTTCCTCGAGCTCGACGGGATCATCGCCTCGCTGAAAAAGAAGAAGTAGCTCCCATGAATCCCCTTGACCATCCGATCTGCCTTGTGAAGCCACTGCGGTTGACAACAGGCTCCACATGGGTTGGTCACATCCCTTTCGCAATGTGGCTTGTCGATCTTCTTAGACCCGCCACCATTGTCGAACTCGGCTCGGCCTCGGGGGAATCCTATTGCGCCTTCTGCCAAGCCGTCCGCCAGCTCGAACTGCCCACCCGCTGCTTCTCCGTCGACACCTGGATCGGCGACCACCAGACCGGCTTCTACTCCCAGTCCGTGTACGAAGACCTCAACACCCACAACGACACGCAGTACAAGGACTTCTCAACGCTCCTTCGGATGAGGTTCGACGAGGCTCTCAAGCAGTTTCCCGACAATTCGATCGACCTTCTCCACATCGACGGGCTTCACACGTACGAGGCCGTCAAGCATGACTTTGAGACGTGGCAACCAAAACTATCCCCTTCCGCCACCGTCCTGTTCCATGACATTTGCATCCGTATCAAGGACTTTGGCGTGTGGCGCTTCTGGGACGAGGTGAAAAGCTCCGGTCCTCATTTCGAGTTTGGGCACAGTTGCGGATTGGGCGTTCTGGCCGCAGGAGCGATGCCCCCCCAGCCGATACGGGAACTGAGCGGTCTGAGCGGAGCGGACGCCGAGGAAGTCCGATTCCTCTTCAGCACGCTTGGCGAGCCAGCGCGCCTTTCGGACACGTCGCCTCCCGAACCAAACCTCATCCTCGCCAACACCTTCAAGGCTGTCGCGAATTGGTGCTTCAGCAACGGACGCTCTGAGGAAGGCCTCCGGTACTGCGAACGTTCTTTGGACATCCAGCCTGATGACGAGGAAACCTTGGTCTTGCTGCTGTGCGAACACTGCCGGACAAGTGAATTCGCAAAGGCGCGTCCTGTCTGCAAGAAACTTCTGGAATTGACGCCTGACGATCCCAAACGGCAGGAACTCTGGCAGATGCTTTCCACCATTCCCCCCACCCCTTGACCTCGCGACAAACGCGCGGAGAGCGCCCCTCGCGACACGGCAAATAATTCCCCCCTGCCATGGGAAGATGTTTCCCTCTTTTCCACTATGCCGGAGCACTGACGCGCAGGTGCTCATGGGATCTCCGGGAGCCATCCACACTCGACGCCCTGCGGAAAAACGATACGGAACCCCCGCAGGCGGCCGCTTTGGCATGCTTACTGCTCAACCTACTGGCAGACCACAAATAGGGCACCCAGAATTAAGGAGGACAGGGCTATGGATGTCTCATCAATAGATATGACTTCGATGTTCGACCAGTTCAAAGGGTTCGACATCAGCGCCTATACGGATCAGATCTCGGATGGCGTGATGAGCATGGCCGACAAGGACGGTGACGGGATGATCGGCACCGGCGAAGCGGGGTTCGCCGAGCAGTTCCTGTCGCAGATCGACTCGAGTGGGGACGGCGCGCTCAGCAAAGAAGAGGTCAGCGGCGGGATCCTCGGACTGAAGGACTCGATGGTCTCGTTCTTCGAGATGTTCCAGAATATGAACCAGTCGCCGGATCCTGAGACGCTGAAGACACTGATGGGCTCAACAAACTCAGAGAGTTTCACCTTCCCCTCTTTCGGCTGACGCCCAAGGTGATCCTCCCCTGATGGTGGATGAGGGAAGCGCCTCATCCGCTTTTCGCTTTACACCCCACCGGCCTGTTGACTTCTCGCCTTACCTCTCGTAAGTTCAAACTACCTGAACCATTGGCGATTCGTTGCCAGGGGCACGGCTCGGACAGTTCCACCACGGCGGATCTTCGACCTCTCCCTCCACAACACCCATGAAATTCAGGGCTGCCGTTGGAGGGCGAACCCTGTGAGAGCCGCGGCAGAAGTGAGCAATTACCCGAACACCGAACACATCTAATAGTGAACCAGAGGATCGCATGAACACACCTGCCCACGGCCACAATCCCGCCACCACCTTATTCGTCTGTGAGATGGAGGGAGCCACCGCCGATGCCGCGATGGCCGGCGAGCTGCTTGGCGGACTTGACATCGAGTTTTCGTCGACCGCCGACCTCGACACGGGCGTGGCCCGCTTCTCCGCGTATTTCGAGACGGAAGCCGAGGCGGCCGAGGCGGCCGAGACGCTCCGGACGGCGGTCGAGGAGTGGCGTGAAGCCGGCGTGACGCTTTCGGCTCCGGTAATCAAGCCGCTGTTGAAGGAGGATTGGACCGAGGTATGGAAGCGGCACTTCGCTGTTCAGCGCATCTCTCCCACGCTGGTTGTGCGACCAAGCTGGCTTGAGCATGTCGCCGCCCCGGGGGAGACCGTCCTGCACGTCGATCCCGGAATGAGTTTCGGCACGGGCGCCCACGAGACGACGCAGTTCTGCCTCAAAACCATCGAGGAACTCACCCGCGGCGGCGGGAAGTCCTTCTTGGACGTCGGCTGCGGCTAGGGAATCCTCACGGTGGCGGCGGTCAAGTTCGGTTGCGCCCCGGTGGTCTGCCTCGACAACGACGCGGAATGCATCGCCACCACGCGGGAGAATCTGGAACGCAACGCCATCCACGAGGCGCAGGTCGAGATGCACGCCCGCGGACTTGAGGCCGTCGAGCCGAAAACCGTCTTCGACGTAGTCGTGGCGAACATCATCTCGTCCGTGCTGACCACCCACGCCGGACGACTCGTCTCCTGGGTCGCGCCGAACGGGCATCTCGTGCTGGCGGGAATCCTCGCCCGGGAATACGACGACGTCAAAAAGGCGTTCGAGGCGCAGGGCATGCGCGAACTCCACTCCGGCACCGAAAAGGAATGGACCGGCGGCGTGTTCGCGCGCACATGAAGACGCGGGTTGCGCGGCTTCATCCCTTGTGCTTGGTGCGGGCGATGATGTGCTCCTGGAGCTCGGGGGCGACGAGTTTGAATTTCTGAGAGAAACCGGCGACGCGGACGGGAATGTCGCCGTAGCGCTCGGGATCCTTCTGGGCCTGACGAAGCTTCTCGACCGTGACCACGTTGAACTGCAGTTGCCCTACCTCCATCGCGACCGCCGCGCGCATCAGCGAGCCGAGCCGGTCGACTCCATCACGCCCCTCGATCACCGCCGGGTCAAGCTCCACGATCGCCGCCGAGGCGCCCGCCGCCCGGTCATGCGGCAGCCGCGCCAGCGACTTGAGCATGGCGGTCGCGCCGCGCTCGTCGCGCCCCTGCTGCGCCGACAGCGAATAGGCGATCGGCTCGCCGGCCTTGCGTCCGTCGGGCGTCGCGCCGAGGCATTTGCCGAAGTGGAGATTGCAGAGGAACGAGAAAAGATGCACGAAATATCTGCCGCCCAACGGACTGCGCATGGAATCCATCAGATCGATGAAATGGTCGTCGATCCGTTTGGCGAGCAGATCCACCGCCTCGACGTCGTTGCCGTACTTCGGCGCGTCCTTCAACAGCATCCCCCGAAGATTCTCATTCCCGGCGAAGTCGTTTCGCAAGGCGTCGAGCAGTTCCTGCGGCTTCAGCGACTTGTCGTCATACACAAACTTCTTCACGGCCATCAGCGAGTCGGCGGTGTTGGCCGTGCCGAGCAGGCAGATGGAATGGTACAGGTAGACCGCTCCGCCGTCGGTGATGTCACGGCCGCGGGCGATGCAATCGTCGGTCATGACGGACCAGCAGGGCAGCGGGCCGCGCTCGCGCTGCATCAGTTCGCCGCGGTTGCAATGGTAGACCATGCGCCGGGCGAAGAAGTCGACCTGCGCCTCGTAGGCGGCGAGCAGCTTCTCGAACGTCTTGTGCGCGGCGAGGCCGCCGGTCTTCGAGAGCGGCGCGGCTTCCGGAGAAACGAGGAGGATGGACAGCGGTCCCGACATCTTCCTGGTAGCGCCGGCGCCTGGACTGCGCCGGGCACGCTCCTTGGTACTGCGCTTCGCGACCACTGTAACGAATTCAGTGTTTCGATTGGGGGCGGATCTTGCTCCGCGCGTTGGCCGACTTGGGTCGGCGCAGACGATCGAGCTCGCAACCCGGGATTTTACCACGCCGCTTGCTGACGCCCCAGCCGCCGCTCGGAAGCGTCCGCCAAAGCGCCGCACGCGATCATGGTGCTACGCATGACGCTCGCGCTTTCGGGCCGAGTCGTGTAGGATTCGGCC
>CAYTFM010000207.1:0-16342 GCA_964436735.1 uncultured Victivallales bacterium
TTCACCAAACCGTCGCCCGCGCAGATGCCGAAGGGGGAGAAGCCTGAGAGCTACGACCTCACCCAGGACTTCGCGTTCGCCAAACAAACCGGCTCCGGCATGGTGATGTGGTCGACCCTCGGCTACGACGGAAACGCGGAGGGGATCACCAACGAGAAGTGGTGGGGCTGGGTGGAGAACTGGGCGCGTCCCTACAAGATCCCTGTCGGCATCAACCTGTCGGCGGGCAATTTCGGCGTCCCCAACTGGGTGGCGAACCGCTACCGCGGACAATTGGCGCAGCCCATGCCGGACTACCTCGGGGACAGCATGTCCATCGCGGGATGGCGCGGAACCTCCGGCAAGATCGGCGAGTTGGCGTGGGGCGCGACCGAGGCGCGCGACGCCATGTTCGGCTCGCTCCAGCAGGTGGTGCGGCACTATGCCCAAAATCCCAACATCGTGAGCTGGCTGGAGCCGCACAACGAGTTCTATCAAGGCGGAGACGCCTTCATGGGTTACGGCCCGGCGGTGGATGACACCTTCCGCGCCCACCTCAAAGGAAAATACAAAAGCGTCGACGCCCTGAACACATCGTGGGAAGCTAAGCTCTCCTCATGGAACGACGTGAAGGCCCCCGAGCTCGCCGAGTTCGCCGGATGGGGGCCGCGCGCCTTCAGCCTCGCCGGCTCATGGCGCGTGGGATATCCCACGCCAGAGGATGGTGTGGCCAAGTGGGCGGAGGAGTCCTTTGATGATTCGAACTGGCCGTCCATCACGGCTCCCGGAGACGACCACAACTTCTTCATCCCGAAAAAGTCGGCGATCTACCGGCGGACCTTCGAACTTCCGGAACACATGCGCGGCACAAAAGACAGACGCTGGATCTACCTGTGGGATTTGAACGTCGCCTGGGACAAACCCGTATCGATCTGGCTCAACGGCAAGAAGATAGGCGAAACCTCCTGCCGCCATCCGAATGCGCACTGGATGACGGCGGAGGCGACCGACGCCCTGCGCGACGGCGTCAACCGCCTCGTCATCGCCCTGCCCAACGGCTTCATCGGCTACCGCGTCTACCTTTCTTCGACGGAGCCTCGCCAGTATCCCGCCCTCGGGAAAGGGCTGAACGCGAAATGGGCGGACTTCGTTGACTGGCGCGAGGCCGTGCGCATGGACTCCGCCCGCAGAGGCATGGAGATGATCCGCGAGATCGACCCCAGCCGCCAGATCGACTTCATGGCGCCGCACGCCTCGGCCGATGGACTCAAAGGACTCGCCGAAAGCTTCGGCGGCAACTTCAAAGACACCGGCTTCATGGGAGGCGTCTGGGCCGACCTCCTCCCCTCTCTGATGCGCGGCTCGGCGATGCCGTTCACCCTCGAGCCGGGCGGCCCGCCCGAAAACGTCCCGCAATTCAAACGCATGCTCGGTCTGTACCACACCGAGGGACTCCAGGGCGTCGACTATTTCATCCACATGGGCTGCGTCCTGTGGAACCCCGAAATACGCAAGGCCTTCGATGAGACTCTGCCACTGTGGCACCTCTTCGGGAAATATCACTGCCGGCCGGCCGACCTCGCCTTCCTCTGGGACATGCGGATCGGAAGCCTCACGGGATTCCCCTGGGGCGGGGACCCCAACACCAACAACCACTCGGGATGGTCCTGCCGACAGGTCCCCGAGTCGCTGCTGGAATTCTACCCCCGCGACGGCATCACCGAAGGAGACTTCGCCCGCGGCAACGCCGCGCGCTACAAAGTCATCATCGACACCAACAGCTCCATACTCGACGAGGAGATGGTCGCCCAGATCGAGAAATACGTCCGCGAAGGCGGCATCTTCGTCACGCTCGGCCACACGGGCCGCCACACGTCCTCGACACCGGAGGCCTGGCCGATCAAGAAACTCACCGGCTATACCGTCCTCACCAACGAACGGTTCAACGCCGCCGGACAGGGCATCGCGAAGTTCGACGCCTCCGATCCGAAGCCAGGATCACCGTGGCAGCCGCTGGGTCCGGCCTCCGGCCAAAAGATATATCCCCAAGAGACGGAGTGGATGAAATCGCCTTATCTCACGGGACTGCGGATGAAAAAGACCGCCGCTGACGCGCAGGATCTGCTCCACTGGAAGGACGGCGCGGTGGCCGTCGGCATGCGCAAGATCGGCAAAGGATACATCGTCGAGTTCGGCTGCAAGGCGAACGGCCAAGGCGTGGGACTCGCCCCCGAGGCCTTCTTCCCGCTCCTCGACTGGGCGGGCGTCAGACGGAACGCCGCAGTGATGAAAGCGTCCGACAAGCCCGACGCCAGGCCGCACCGCGACTTCATCTTCCGCGAGTATCAGAGCAACAACGGACTCTATGACCTGTGGACCGTCTGGAACCCCAGCGACAAGCAGGAGCTTCATGCATCCATCGCCGTCAAGGACACGCCGCCCGCCACCGTATGGGAACTACCGAGCGGCGTCGAGCATCCCGTGAAAAACGGATGCCTCGACGCGCGCGTGCCTCCGCTCGACACGCAAGTGCTGCTGACGCCCCGCGGCATGATCGCCCAGGCGCCTCTCGACTGGTTCGAACTGCAGCGCGGATGGTGGCGTGGAACAACGCCAGTGACCAAAGGATTCCCCGCTCCCTCCAACCGTTTCCTGCGACTGCTCGATGATGACTGGGCATGGAGCCCCGTCGACGGCAACGACGCCCCCGAGGCCTGGGCGGCACCTGGATTCGACGATGCGAAATGGCAACGCCTGCCCCTCGGCGTCTGGGCGACCCCAGAACGGCAGGGCGTGCGGCACGCCTTCATGCGCAAAACGTTCACCGTTCCTAAGGAGTGGGACAAGGGACGCGTCGGCCTGTGGGTGAAAAGCTGCGGCTATCCCGACTTCCACGACACGGGCAGAGTTTGGCTGGACGGCAAACCGTTTGGCGGCTGGCACAACGAAGGGCCCAATGCGGCGTTCGAGGAACTGCTGAAGGCGGGCACCAGCCACACGGTGGCGATCGAAGTGAAGGCGGTCAGCACCATCGCCGGCGCGCCATGCGACTGCTGGCTCGCATTCATCCCGCAGCCGGAATCGGCGATCGACCTCGCGGGAATATGGACCGTGACAAAGGACTACTTCCGCGCCACCGGAGAGGTGACGCTGCCAGGACGCTACGAGGCGAAGACCATGCGCCGCACGATACGTGTTCCAAAAGAGTTGGAAGGCAAGAACATCATCCTATCACTTAAATCGGAACGGGCGTTCAGGGCGTTCGTCAACAACACCTATATAGACTTCTCCGGCAGCCCCGTCCGCGGCGGCAACCAGCTCAACATCACGCCGTTCATCCGCTTCGGACAGGAGAACGACATTGAGCTGGTCAGCAACTACGACAAAGGCGAGGTCACCCGCGTGAGCCTGGACATCTACGGCAAAGGAACTGACTATCCTTGATGCGGATCAACGACTTATGCTGTCAGGCGCTGCTTGACCCTGGAGTTTGGACAAATTTTGGGAATAGGGCCTTTTTTAGTGGGGCGCAACTTCTTTTGCGCCGAATTCCCATGGCGCGGAAGGTGCCGCGCCCCACTAAACCGCCCGACAAACATGCCATATCATTACTAACAAACCACCCTCTTTCGATAATTTAATCCATCCGAAAAAGAAGATCATCCATAGCCGATTCAACCAAATGCAGTACACTTATCACACGGCATATGGTATTTTATGTCAATACCATTGCGCGTAGGAGAATCTCTCCGCAGTCTTTGTGCTCTTTTGTGGCTTTTATTTTGAACGGAAAACGGAATAAGGAGTGCGGCGCATGAGAGTGTCACGATGGCTGATCGCGCAGATGGTGTGTGTGCTCGCTTTGACGTCATCCCTGCGAGCGGAGGGCGTCAAGGAGTCGCACGATCTGCGGGTGTATGGCAAGCTCAAGGCCGAGGAACTGCCGGTCGCCGCTGACGGGACACGCGTGCTGCGACTGACCGCGGAGGACCGTGCGCATGCGGAACTGCTCATCTCGAAACTCGTCAGCGACTTCACGACGCTGCCGACCGTCAAGTCAATTGAAACCAACACGGATGGGGGCAAACTCATCGCCCTCTGTTTCGACAGCGGGCGACGGATGCTGCCACTACTGCGGGGAGGTTCAAACTCCGTGGATCTGCACCTGTTCGAGACGGACGAGAAGCTGCAAACGTTCCTCTCCTCGAACAAACTGAAGGGGGCATATCTCCTGCAGGCGCGCAAGCACCCCTTCTATCTCGACCGCTGGGACCGTCATGCGATGGGGTTCTGGTATGCGGCCTCCAATGGTCCGTGGTATCGCTCTGATTTGAGCAACGACGCCGACTTCGCCTTCTTCCGCGCGCTGAATCTGAGCATCAACGCCAACGAAAACTTCTACGGCCCCGCGCTGTGGTGCCGCCGCAGCAGCGTCGGCTACAAGATCAACCGCTGGTTCGACGTCTCGAACTACGCCTACGACGCGCACCCCGAGGCGGCGACGAAGGGCGACCCCGACACCTCGGTGCTCTACGACTACTACGGAGACGTCCCCTTCGCCGAGAATCCGATCGAACGCATGCAGGCGGCCGAGATGCTTGCGAACCTCGGGCAGTTCACCAGCGACGAGTATCTGGAGTCGATCACGCTGCCGCATGGCGAGACAGGACCGAGCGCCACAAGCTACCAGGGCATGCGCGACCGCGACGAGTTCTCCCGCACAGACTTCATCCACTACCTCCGCGACCTCCGCAAGATCGAGCTGAGCGAACTGGGCCGCCGCTGGTATGGCAATCCCGGCGCATTCAAGAACTGGGACGACGTCGTCTTCCCCCGCGAACGCGAGTTCAACGGCTGGCAAGAAGGGGAAAGCCAATCGCTCTCGAGCGAGTGGCGCATGCGCATCCTTCCCCGCGCTGACGGAGAGACTGAGAAAGTTTTCGCGCCCGCCCACGACGACGCGTCATGGCTGGACTTCAAGACCGGCAATCAAGCGGTGGCCGGAGGCCGCGCCGAAGGGTGGTGCCGCCGCTCCTTCACGCTCGAGCCCGCCATCCTGAAGACTCTCGCGGACAAAAAACCGGTATACCTGACGGTCTGCCCGTTCAACAGCGCCGGGTACAAAAACCCATCGACGGCCTACCTCAATGGCGACAAGCTTGGCGACATGACCTTCGGCCACGGCAACGAATGGACGCAGTTCGAGGTGGGCGCCCAACTCAAGACGGAAGGGCCGAATGTCATCACCGTCTTCACCCCGCGCTGTTTCATCGGCGGCCCGGTGTTCCTGACGACTCGCAAGCAGGAAGCGTTTCCGACCGCCGACAAGGGACTGAACGCCCGGCTCCACGATCTTCGGGAATGGGTGGCCGACTGCGTCGCCCGCGCCAATCTGCGCTACCTCGAATACCTCCGCGGCATGGATCCCAACCGCCCCGTCAAAATCATGGCGTATGATTCGATGATCGACGTGATGATGCCGTTCGCCGAACTTCAAGGCGCATATCCGCACTGCACCGGCGAGGGGGCGTACTTCCGCCCCTGGTTCAAACGCTACGGCTACCTCCGCGGCATTCCCGACTCGTCCGAGCGCAGCCAACCGTGCAAGAACGTCGAGGAGCTGCGCGGCCTCTTCTTCTGCATGATGATGGAGGGAGTGAACGCCCACGACTATTTCATCCACCTGCATTGCGTCACCGGAGATCCGGTCCAGAAAGCGTGGTACGAGTCCAACGTGAACTATTTCCAGCTCATGGGGCGGTTTGATCTGAAAAAGCCGGAGGTCGCCATCGCCCGCTCCCCGAAGATGAACCGCGTCTACATGAGCCAATGCGACGACTCGGCCTATCAGAACGACCTCGGCCGCGGCGACATCCAGGAGACGCACAACAGCTACGTCTTCTGCTCCGAGCGCGACATCAAGGACGGCCTGGTCGACAGCTACAAGGTGATTGTCGACTGCAACTTCCACACGCTCGACGAGGAGGATGTCGACGTCCTCGCCCGCTGGGTCGAAAAGGGCGGCAAGCTTGTGCTCAATCAGCGCTCAGGGCGGAACAGCTTTCTGCAGGCGAACGCCTGGCCCATCGCGAAACTGACCGGCTGCGGCTATGCGATCCGCCCGCAGGAGGGCAAGGTGACCTTCGAGAAACATCCTCCGATCCTCAAAAGCTACGCCGGCAAGTCGTACGACAACAAGGACAACCTTTACGACTGGCAGAAACGACGCTACTTCTCCGACTGCGTCGCCCTCGCTCCGAAAGAAAAGGACGTCGCGGTCGTCGCGAAATACGACGACGGGGCACCCGCCATCGTGACCCGCCCCTACGGCAAGGGGCTCGTCGTGGTCCTCGGCAGCAGTTTCTACCGCGACTCGCACGACGAAAGAGGCTATTTCGTGCCGACGCATGAGCAGACTTTGTTTTATAAGGAACTGTTCAAAGACCTCGGCGTCACACCCATTATTGAAAGCAACCAAGACAAGCTCTGGGCCGAACGCTTCATCGCCAACAACGGCACGACCGAGATGCTCGTCCTCGGCAACAAGAATCCCACCGATCCGCTTGTGGACGTGTCGGCGACCTGGGAACTCGGCTTCACACCCAAACGGGTGTTCGATCCCGCGACCGGCCTCGACCTGCCCGTCGTCATCGAGGGAACGAAAGTCATCCTCTCCCATCTCACGCTCGCTCCCCTCGACATGCGCTATTACGCGGTGGAGCGGCTCGACACTGACACGGCCGCCGCGGTCGACCACTGGCTATTCCGCCAGGGACAGCTCTGGAAGGCGGTGCCAAAGGGACGACCGGTTCCCGCGATGGACCCCTCCTGGCCCATCTTCTCGGTCGGCGAGTATCTGACGCGCCAGTTCGACACCGAGTCCGAGGCCCGCGCCGCCCTCGCCCCCGACTTCAAAACCGATGAGTCCTGGCAATCCCTACTCCGCAGCGACTGGGCCTCGGCGGGTCTCCGACAAGGCAAGAACATCTGGGCGACCTACCGCAAGACCATCGACATCAGCCCGGAATGGCTCGAAGGACTCCGCGGAGCGACCATTCAATGGCAGCACTTCCGCTTCGAGGGCAGCGTGAAGGAAATGAGCATCAATGGACAACTGGTGATGAAGGACGAGAAGCCGGTCGACGGCGACAAACTTCTGCAGGCCCTGAAACCCGGCGCCAACTTCCTGACGCTCCTCTGCGCCGGCAGGAACGACGGCAACGGCGGCTTCACCGCCAGCTTCTGCATCAAACGGATCCCGGGCAAGGACGGCGAACAAATGGACATCTCCAAGGGGTGGGATGTCTTCACCAGCGAACATGAGAAGGTCGCCGCCGATTTTCCCTGGAGCGGCAATCGTCTTTTGGCGCGCAAGAAATTCGTCGTTCCGGAGAAGTACAAGGACTGCGACGTCTGGCTCGAGGTCGGCGGCACCAGCGCCTGCGCGGCCGCCATGAACGGACGCCTCCGCTACGCCAGCAACGCCTACGGCAGCAAGTTCCGCTGCGCCAATCCGCTGCTCCTGAACATCGCCCCGGATGTGCGGTTCGGCGAGGAAAACGACCTCTGGATCGGCGGCGGCAACTGGCACGACGGCTTCAGAGCACTACCCGGCGACTACCAATACGCCACGCTTATCTTCACTCCGAAGAAAACTCCCCGTCAATGACAGCATCCAGATGATACAAACGAGGGTAAGGATGCAGACGCGAGACGGACATGATTTCGCTACCGCAGCAATTCGACAGGATTCGCGGAAAAGAAGTCCTCAAGCGGCATTCCCGTCGTGCCGACAATCATCGGCAGAGCTTTCGGATGCAAGCGGATGAAGCCGGCGAGCCCCGAAGTCTTTCCGCTTCTCCCGCTCTTCACCTCAACGGCCCATGTTTTTTTCGGGCGGGTGATGACGTAGTCAACCTCGTCGTCTCCGTCACGCCAGTATGAGACAGTATACTCTGCTGCGGGAAGTGATCCAAGTAGGTGTGCTCCGACGGCATTCTCCACGATCCGTCCCCACCATGTGGGGTCGCCGACAGTCTCCTCGTACGTTCTTGAGGACAGGGCGTTGACAAGCGCGTTGTTCCACAGGACAAGCTTGGGGCTGCTTCCTCTGCGCCTCGGGCCGCCCCTGCATGATTCCAGTCCGCTGGCGAGAAACGCCGTCTCGAGAAGCCGCAGGTAGTTGGCGAGCGTCGTGGTGTTGCCGGCGTCCTGCAGTTGTCCGAGCATTTTGTTGTAGGAAAGTATGTGGGCGGGGTATGAGGCCGCCAATGCGAACAAGTGCCGCATGAGAGTGGGCTTGGTGATCTTCTGCGTCTGAAAGACATCCTTCGCCAGAACCGTCTCGATCAAAGAGTCCGTCACGTATTGACGCCACGCGCCTTCATCGGAGACGAATCGGGCGGCTCCTGGATATCCGCCGAAATACAGCCACCGCGAAAGATCCCATCCGAACGCGGCCCGCACCTCCTGATAGCTCCAATGCCCGCAACGGTGGAGGTAGAAGCGGCCGGCGAGGCTCTCGCTCAGCCCGCTCTGCACAAGAAGCGCCGACGAGCCGAGGACCAGCAGCCTGATATCGCCTTGAGATTCGTCCTTTGCGTCCCACAAGCGCTTGAGGACTTCAGACCATCCGCGCACCTTCTGCAACTCGTCGAGAATCAGCAGGACTATCCCCCCCTTTGCGGCCCGCAATTCCGCCAGTCTCCACTGAGCCTCAATCCACTCCGGTCCGGGAGGCAGAGGGGAATCGGCCGACGCATAGAGGGAGGGGAACCCGACCTGTTCCGCCAGCTGTTTGGCCAAGGTGGTCTTACCCACTTGACGGGGCCCGATCATCACATGGAAAACGCTGTCCCATTTCCGCACTGACTCGATGAGGCCGCGCAGCAGGGGGCGTTCGTAGTCGATATTCTTCATGGACGGCTCATTTCACATTATTGCTCAGTCATTGAGTAAAAATTCTCAACAACTATAGCACAACCCCGCCGTCCATGCAAAAGTTTCGACACGTGGAGCTTATCCGTATTGGGCGGCATACATGGCGTCCGCTCACGCGCTCAGCACATCCACCGGCAGGTTGTTCACCAGCTTGACGAGCTCGTCGAACTTGAAGTCGAAGTCGATGACCGCCGCGACCTTGCCCTTCTTGTCCTTCACCGGGTGGGCGATGGTGATGATGAGCTTTTCGGTGAACAGGGAGACGAACAGATCCGAGCAGTACGGCTCCCCCGTGGCGACCACCTCCCGCAGCCACTCGCGCTCGCCGAAGTCGGCGTTGAGCAGATTGCGGAACAACCCCTTCTCGCCGCGCTGGGCGTACACCTCTGAGATCAGCTGCCCTTCCGGGTTCGTGACCGTGATGAGCTGGATGAACGGCTCCTCCTTGATGATACGCTCGAGGCATGGATCCATCCGCTTCGGATCCAGTGAAAGCACCCCGGGCTCCTCGAGCACCTTGTCCGCCAGGAGGGCGGCCTTCTCGATCGCCGCCATTTTGACGCGCTGGAAATCGGACTCGAACAACGAGGGGATGTTGCGCTTCGACTGCGCGATCATCTCCTCGGGCGAGATACTTGTCGTCCGCCCGTTCTCGTACTGCTCCATGATCCAATTGTAGATGCGCTTGATCCCCGGATGCCGCTTGCTGATCGGCTCCACCTCGCCTTTCCGCTCGGTCTTCAGGTAGTCGGTGAGCCATTGCGCGATCCCCGCGACGCCCGACTTGTCGGTGACGGTCACCTTGATCGGCCGGTTCAAGATCTTCTCCGTGTCGAAGATGTTGTAGATCTCGGGGTTCTTGAGGATGCCGTCCGCATGGATCCCGGCGCGGGTCGTGTTGAAGTCGCTTCCCACGAAGGGATAGTTTGTCGGGACCTCGGCCTTGACCTCCGTCCGGAAATAGTCCGCGATCTCTGTGATGACGGTGGTGTCGATCCCGTTGGACGATCCGGTGATGCCGATGTATTCGATGATCGCGGCTTCAAGCGGCGGATTACCGGTGCGCTCGCCATAGCCGAGGAGCGAGGCGTTCAGGGCCGAGCAGCCATGCAGCCACGCCGTGCAGGCGTTGACGTGCACTTTGTGGAAATCGTTGTGGCCATGCCACTCAAGCCATTCCGCGGGGTACCCAAGCTCGTTGCGGAAGGCATGCACCATCTTGGGGACGCTGCGCGGCAGCACGGCGCCGGGATACGTCAGGCCGTAGCCCATCGTGTCGCAGAGCCGGATCTTCACCGGCAGTCCGCTCTCCTGCGCGAGCTCAAGTAGCTTCTCGGCGAACGGTAGGCAGAAGCCGTGGATGTCGGCCCGCGTGATGTCCTCGAAATGGCAGCGCGGGATGATCCCCTCCGCCAGCGCCGCCTTCGCGATCGCCAGATAGTCGTCCATGATGGCGCGGCGGTTCTTCTTGAGCTTCAGGAAGATGTGGTAGTCCGAGACGGAGGTGAGAATACCCGTCTCTTTCAGTCCCAATGATTTGACGATTTTGAAGTCCTCGCTGCTGGCGCGAATCCAACTGGTGACTTCCGGATATTTATAGCCGAGCTCGAGGCACCCCTCGAGGGCCCTCCGATCGAGCTGGCTGTAAATGAAGAACTCGGACTGGCGGATCACGCCCTTCCGGCCGCCGAGCTTGTGCAGCAGCTTGTAGAGGTGGACGATCTGCTCCGGCGTGTAGGGCGGGCGCGCCTGCTGCCCGTCGCGGAAGGTCGTGTCCGTGATCCATATCTCCTCGGGCGGCGTGGGCGTCACCGCCTGCCCGTCGAAGAGGATGCGAGGGATCTCGTCGTACGGGAACTGCTCACGGTAGAGGTTCGGCTCGTCGACCTCGATCAAGGGGCGGCCTTTGGCCGACGGTGTGATG
Organism: uncultured Victivallales bacterium; assembly: GCA_964436735.1. Lineage (GTDB taxonomy): Bacteria > Verrucomicrobiota > Lentisphaeria > Victivallales > GWF2-38-69 > CAYTFM01. Next base: position 10,844 of record CAYTFM010000207.1, read on the forward strand.
CGGAACACGCTCGAGTCCATGGATAACACTCCTCTCCGCGTGTCGTCGCACGCCTGATGATCACTTGAGACTGCTATGATTTAAATGGTGAAAGTACCGTTTTGTTAGTGGAAATCAAACATGTATTTGACATTATTCAGGTATGATGTTGTAAAATTCATGTCCTGCTGGTCACGATTAACCGAGGTAATGCAACGCGAAAAAGAAAATTGGGCGGCCATGCAGCTCCGCGCCGCGCCCTCCCCGCTCACCCATAGTCCGGCTCCGCCGAACTGCCTACCCGCCCGCCTACCCTCCGCATCACCGGCCGCGCGCCGACATTTATGTAGCAAGACTCGATCTTTGATCCATATATGTCCGCGCATTCGCCGCGCGGTTCAATTTTGTCGACACCGCTATCATCTCATAACCACCTAATGGTTATCATGATGCAACACAGCTAACCACTCTGGCCCGCTTTCTGCTTATCCTCACCTGTGTTCCGATCACGGCAACAAGCTGAAGGGGAACACGGGAAACTTCAACCGCGAGGACAACATGAGAAAGGTGGCGATCTACGGCAAGGGCGGGATCGGCAAGTCGACGACCACGCAGAACACGGTCGCCGGCCTGGCGGAGATGGGCAAGAACGTGATGGTCGTCGGATGCGATCCGAAGGCCGACTCGACGAGGCTGCTTCTCGGAGGGCTCGCCCAGAAAAGCGTGCTCGACACGCTGCGGGAGGACGGCGAGGATGTCGAACTGTCTGACATCCGATCCAAGGGATTCAGTCGGACGCTTTGCGTCGAGTCGGGAGGGCCGGAGCCGGGTGTTGGCTGCGCCGGGCGCGGCATTATCACGTCGATCAACCTCCTGGAGCAACTCGGCGCGTATGACGAGTCGGAGAAGCTCGACTACGTGTTCTACGACGTGCTGGGTGACGTGGTCTGCGGCGGCTTCGCCATGCCGATCCGCGACGGCAAGGCCGAGGAGATCTACATCGTCTGCTCGGGTGAGATGATGGCGATGTACGCCGCCAACAACATCTGCAAGGGCATTCTGAAATTCGCCAAAGGCGGAACCGTCAGGCTCGGAGGTCTTATCTGCAACAGCCGCAACGTCGACAACGAGCGGGAGATGATCCAGGAGTTCGCCAAAAAGCTCGGAACGCAGATGATCCATTTCGTGCCCCGCAACAACGACGTGCAACGGGCGGAGATCAACCGCAAGACGGTGATCGAGTGGAACCCCGCCTGTCCGCAGGCCGACGAGTACCGCAAGCTGGCGAAAGCTATCGATGAAAACAGCATGTTCGTCGTCCCAAAACCAATGGCGATCAATGATTTGGAAAAATTGTTGGTCGAGTTTGGATTATTCGCCGCCGCGTAGATCTCGAGAGGAACAAACACAAGAGGAGGGAAGAGCGCATATGAAAATGATTAGAGCCGTGGTGAGGTCGGAGAAGATCAACGAGGTGATGGCGGCGCTGATGGACGCCCAGTTCTACGGGATGACGCGCTTCGGCGTGTTTGGGCGCGGCAAGCAGCGCGGCGTGAAGATCGGCGAGGTGACGTACGACGAGCTGCCGAAGGAGATGTTGATGGTCGTCGTCCCCGACCGCGACGAGAAACCCGTCGTCGATGTCGTCATGAAAACGGCGCGCACGGGGGACAAGGGGGCGTTCGGCGACGGCAAGATCTTCGTCACGCCCGTCACCGCCAGCTACACCATCAGCACCGGGGCCAAGGACGAGGAGCCCGCGGCGTGACGCGGACAAGGAGAAGACGATGAAAGAAATTTACGCGATCATTCAAGTCAAAAAGCTCAACGCCACCAAAAAGGCTTTGTCCGACAAGGGGATATATCCGATGAGCGCCTTCAACGCCGTCGGCCACGGCCGCGACCCGGTCGAGCCAAAGGTGCTTGAGGCCGCCGCCAAGGGACGCGAAGAGGCCATCGCGCTGCTCGGCAAATACCCGCCGCTTGTGTCGATGCGCTCGATATCAGTCATGGCTCCCGACGACAAGGTCGACGAGATCGTGCGTACCATCATCGGGGCGAACCAGACGGGCAATCCGGGCGACGGCAAAATTTTCATCTGCCCCATCGAGGAGGCCGTGCGCATCCGCACGGGCGAGAGGGGCGACACCGCCACACTGTAGGCGGTCAACGAGAGGACGAGGAGGAGGGACCACATGACAAAGTCGCGCGACAGCAACGCGAGCCCGCCAGCCAGCGCGGCCGAAGGGCGCGAGAGGCTTCTTGAGGCGTATCCGAAGAAGTCGTACCGCAAAAGAAGCAAGCAGGTGCTGGTGAACAATCCGGAGCAGCCGCCGGAGATCGGAGCCAACAGCCGGACCATTCCGGGCATCATCACGCAACGGGGATGCTGCTACGCCGGATGCCGCGGCGTCGTCATCGGGCCGATCCACGACATCCTGCACATCACGCACGGCCCCATCGGCTGTGGCTACTATTCGTGGATGACGAGGCGGAACCTCGCGAAAACTCCCGAGGGAAGCATCAACTTCATGCAGTACTGCATGAGCACGGATATGCAGGAGGAGCACATCGTCTTCGGCGGCGAAAAGCGCCTGGCGCAGGCGATCGATGAGGCGATGGCGGAGTTCCATCCCAAGGCCATCGCCATCTACGCCACCTGCCCCGTGGGGCTGATCGGGGACGACATCCACAGCGTCGCCCGCGAGGCCGAGCGCAAGTATCCGGGCGTCAACGTGATGGGCTTCTCCTGCGAAGGATACAAGGGAGTTAGCCAGTCCGCCGGACACCATATCGCCAACAACAAGGTCTTCAGCGACATCGTGGGCGTCGACGACACGCCGCCAACGGAGACGAGGACCATCAACATCCTTGGCGAGTACAACATCGGCGGCGACGCCTGGGAGATCCACCGCCTGCTGAAGGCCTGCGGCATCCATGTCGGGGCCACGCTCAGCGGCGACGTCAGCTACACCGACATCGCGCGCTGCCACACCGCCGACCTCAACGCGGTCATGTGCCACCGCTCCATCAACTATATGGCACAGATGATGGAGACGAAATACGGGATCCCGTGGATCAAGATCAATTTCATCGGGGCCGAGGCCACCGCCAAGGCTTTGCGCAAGATCGCGGCGTTCTACGAGGACCAGGAGCTCGCCGCCGTGGTCGAACGCGTCATCGAAGAGGAGATGGCCGTCCTGCGCCCCGTCATCGAGGAGATCAAGAGCCGCTGCGCCGGCAAAACCGCCGCTCTTTTCGTCGGTGGCTCCCGGGCGCACCATTATCAGGAGCTGTTCAAAGACATCGGCATGCGGGTGATCGCCGCCGGCTACGAGTTCGCCCACCGCGACGACTACGAGGGGCGCGACGTCCTGTCGAAAATCCAAGTGGACGCCGACACCCGCAACATCGAGGAGCTCGAGGTCGAGCCCGACCCGAAGCGGCACCGCCCCCGCAAGACCGAGGAGGAGATGGCGCGGCTGAAGTCCGGCGGCGTCGACTTCTCCGACTACGAGGGATTGATGCGGACGATGGAGCCGGAGGCGCTGATCATCGACGACATCAGCCATCATGAGCTGGAGCGGCTTGTCGATATGTACCACCCCGACATCATCTGCTCGGGCGTGAAGGACAAGTATGTGATCGAGAAGATGGGGGTGCCCTGCAAGCAGCTCCACTCCTACGACTACGGCGGCCCCTATGCCGCCTTCACCGGCGCGGCCAACTTCTACCGAGAGATCGACCGCATGGTCAACAACCCGATGTGGCGCATGACGGTCCCACCATGGAAGCGGAACCCCGTGCTGTCCGGACGGGTCGCCTACGACAACACACCCAAGAAGCGGCGGACAGCGGGCGGCACCACGACGAAGCCTGCCGCCGTAGCCGAGGAATCATGAGGAGGATGCGAACATGCTGAATGGCACCACAAGTGAAGTCCGCGAGCGCGAGGCGCTGCGGGTCAACCCGTCCAAAACCTGTCAACCCATCGGCGCGATGTACGCCGCGCTGGGCATCCACCGCTGCCTGCCGCACAGCCACGGCTCGCAAGGCTGCTGCGCCTACCACCGCAGCCAGCTCACGAGGCACTACAAGGAGCCGGTGATGGCTTCCTCGAGCTCGTTCACCGAGGGGGCGTCCGTCTTCGGCGGTTTGTCGAACCTCCAGACCGCCCTCTCCAACATCTTCTCGCTGTACGATCCCGACGTGGTGGCGGTGCACACCACCTGTCTCTCTGAGGTCATCGGCGACGACATCCCGATGATCATCGAGAAGAGCCGCCAGGATGGCATCATCCCCGAGGGCAAGGTGGTGATCCACGCCAACACGCCGAGCTTCGTCGGCTCGCACGTGACCGGCTTCTCCTCGATGACGGCCGCCATGGTGAAATACCTCGCCGTCAAAACCGGCGCGACGGGCACACACATCAACCTCGTCCCGGGCTGGGTCGAGCCCGCCGACATCCGCGAGATGCGGCGGTACTGCGACGGGATGGGCATCGAGACGCTCGTCTTCCCCGACACGTCGGACGTGCTCGACGCCCCGCACGGCAGCAGCTACGACATGTATCCCCGTGGAGGCGTCACCATCGACACCCTGCGGCGGACGGGTGACGCGCTCGCCACGATCGCCGTCGGCGAGTGGGCCTCGCTGGCCGCCGCCGAGGAGCTCGATCACAAATGCGATGTGCCATACGAGGCGGTCGGCGTCCCCATCGGCCTGACCATGACCGATCATTTCGTGGAGGCGCTGCGGCACACAGGTCTCGCGGAGGTGCCGTCCTTCATCGAGGAGGACCGCGGACGCCTGCTCGATCTGATGCTCGACATGTCGCAATACACGAGCAAGCTCAGGGTGGCGATCTTCGGCGACCCCGACCACACGCTGGCCATGACGCAGTTCGCCATTGATCTCGGCATGCTGCCCATCTACGTCATCACCGGCACCTCCTCTTCGCGCTGGGAGCGCCGCGTGCGGGAGATCATCGGCGACAAGCTCGACGAGCCACTTGTCAAGTCCAACGCCGACATCCACTTCCTGCACCAGCACATGAAGCGCAGCCCCGTGGATCTGCTCATCGGCAACACCCACGGAAAGCTCGTGGCGCGGGCCGAGGACAATCTGCCGTTCGTCAGACTGGGCTTCCCCGTGCTCGACCGCGCCGGCCACCGCTGTTTCCCGACGGTCTGCTACGCGGGCGCCATGCGGCTCGTCGAGAAGATCACCGACGCCCTGCTCGAAAAGAGGGATCGGACGTGCGGCGAGGAATGGTTCGAGTTGGTGTACTGAAGTGACAAAATCAATGGTTTCAGGTTTCGGGTGTCAGGTTTCAGAAGATCTCGAGTTTGAATGTGCGGCGACGAGTGGAACCGCTGAACCGCTGAACCGCTGAACTCTGAAACCTGAAACCTGAACACTGAAACCAAGTCGCGGCCGCTTCGGCCGTCTTATTAAGGTGGACTGCCATGGTTGAGATAGTAGAGGACAGAAAGAGCCAGGTGCTGCAGACCGGCGACG
>CAYTFM010000208.1:0-5128 GCA_964436735.1 uncultured Victivallales bacterium
GTTCAGGGTTCAGGGTTCAGGGTTCAGGGTTCAGGGTTCAGGGTTCAGGGTTCGACGCGCGCGGTAGTGTCGCGGGGTGATGCCGGTGAAGCGGCGGAAGCGGTCGGCGAAATACTGGCTGCTGGGAAAGCCCAACTGCGCGGAGATCTCGCCGATGGGCAGGTCGGTGGTCGCAAGCAGGATCAGTGCCTTGTCGATGCGGAGTCGCTGCAGATAGTCAGATGGCGTCTGGCCGAGATGTTTCTTGAAGAGAACGAGCAGATGGCTCGGACTATAGCCTAATGCGTCGCACAGCTCTCCTATCCCCGCGTCCGAGGATTCGCAGTGGGTCTCGAGCCACGAGCGGGCGGCGTCCACCAGTGGGTGAGTCACCCGGTGTTCGGACGAGGACCGGAGCGAGTCGGTTGCCGCGAGAAGTCCTCGCACAAGCAGCGAACGGATGAGGGGGAGATGAAGGTGGGTTGACGACGAAGTGTCGCCGCGGCGTTGGTGGTCGACCAACTGCAGATGGGTGTCACGCAGTTCCTTGTCGGCCTTGACCACGCGGTTGCCGGCGTTCCGGAGAATCCGTTCGATCGAGCGCAGGTCGGCCTGGGTGAAAGGGGTGAAGCGCGGCGCCCCCCGCGCCGTCGGATTGACGACGAACCAGAACAGCCTGCATGGTTCGATGATCTCCAGTTCGCCCCGGTGCGGCACGTCCGGTTGCGTGATCGCCATGTCGCCGCCCGCCAGCCGCAGAGTGGTTCCCCCCTCGACATGCCAGCAGACCCGTCCCGAGAGCAGATGGGTGATCTCGAAGCCGGGGTTGGTGTGCGTCGGTAGCGGCACGGAGCGTCCTCGCCAATTCAGCCCAGCGAGTGGGAAGAGCGGCATTCCCGTCAGCTCCTCGTGGAATCCCGAGGCAAGTTCGTTTTTCAACGCATGCTTTTTTTTCACATACATTCGGGGAGCTTTTGTTCGATTTTCCGCACATCATGGAAAACGGACGCATCCGCCGTGTTTCCGCGATATACTTGGTGTTGCATGGCGACCAGGGTTCAGTGTTCAGGAAAACCGAACACCGAACACAAACGGTGGCTGTATAGGCCACCCACCTACACTACATTCGCATGATAAGGAGATGAAGGCAAATGACGCAGACGACGGATCGTGAGGTTCTGAGAGAGTTGGCGGCGCGGAAGCTGTCGATCGCGAATGACAGCCGGAATCTTGAGCGGAAACGGCTGTGGCTGTCGATGCGCGATGGCGTCCAGGTGCGTCCATTGATTCTTGCCGAGGACGGGGGCGTCCGTGATCCGCGTCGGCCGTTCGAGCCGTCGCTGCAGTGTCAGGATGAGTGGGCGCGGGGCGTCGAGCGCGGCCTCCGTTGGGAGATCTGGAGGTTCGAAACGCTCAATGACGACTGGGTCGTCGAGCCGTTCATGGATCTTCGCTGGGAGGTGGCCGTATCGCCCACCTTTGGCGTCGAGAAGATAGACCACGTCGTAGAAAACGATGGCGCGATGACGGCGCGCTCATGGGATGCGCCGATCAAGAACATCCGAGAGGAGTTCCACAAATTGCGCCACCGGACGTTTTCGGTCGACCGGGCGAAGACGCTTGAGCGTAAGAGAAGGCTCCAGGAGGCGATCGGCGACATGCTGCCGGTTCGCATGCGTGGCGGGTATTGGTGGACCTTCGGGTTGACGATACAGGCGATCGACCTGATTGGCCTTGAGCCGCTCATGCTGTTCATGTACGACGATCCCGAGGGGCTGCATCAGCTCATGGCCTTTCTCCGCGACGACAACCTCGCCCTCGCCGAATGGGCCGAACGGGAGGGACTTCTCATGCTGAACAACGGCAACCAGTACATCGGTTCCGGTTCGCAGGGATACACGAGTCAGCTGCCCGCCGCTGATTTCGCCGGTGACGGGGCCGTCCGCCAGAAGGATCTCTGGCTGCTGCTGGAAAGCCAGGAGACGGTAGGGGTTGGCCCCGACCTCTACAGGGAGTTCATCTTCCCCTACCACAAGGAGATTGCCGAGCGCTTCGGGATGATCTACTACGGCTGTTGCGAGCCGCTGCACACCCGTTGGAATGTGTTGAAGGAGTTGCCGAACCTCAAGGCCTGCTCCATCGCGCCGTTGTGCGACTAGGAAGTCATGGCGGGGGCGTTGAAGGGCGACTACATCTGCTCGCGGAAACCGAATCCCACACTGATTAGCACGCAGTCGTTCGACGAGGAGTTGATCCGCAGGGATCTGCGGAAAACCATCGATCTGGGGAGAAAGCACGGTTGCCGCGTCGAACTGATCATGAAGGACGTCCATACCCTGCATAACGAACCTGAACGCCTCGCCCGCTGGGTTCAGATCGCCAGGGAGGAAAGCGCGCGGTGGTAGGTTGCTTTCCCGCGGCTCGGATAAACTTCGCCCTCCACATCATGCGTGAATCGCATGTGGGTCATGGAGGGCGAGGCTTGTCCGAGCCGTGATTCCTGCCAATCAGGCTATCTGAATTTACCTCAATTCATGGGAACCAGGCGCATTCTCGTGGTATTGTATGCTCCGAAAAAACAGAGCGATCAAAACCAACAACGGAATCCTCCCATGTCTTTGAAACTTGACGATGTCGTGAAGCTGATCACCCCCGTGGATGTCGGCGTCGCCGCCGCGGCGCGGCGCCGCTTGGACTCGCTGACGAAACCGCTCGGCAGTCTTGGCATGCTTGAGGAGACCGCCGTGAAATATGCGACGGCTCGGGGCGACGTGTTCGCCCAGGTGAGGCGTCCGGCCATCCTGACTTTCGCCGGAGACCATGGCGTGGCGAAGAAAGGAATCAGCGCTTATCCTCCCGAAGTGACGCCGCAGATGGTCGCCAACTTCGCCCGCGGCGGGGCGGCGATCAACGTGCTTTCCCGTCATGCGGGAGCGGAGTTGTCGGTGATTGACATTGGCGTGGCCGCCCCGTGCGAGTTCCCCGGCGTCATCCAGCGGAAGGTCGCGCCGGGAACTGCCGACTTCACCGAGGGGCCGGCGATGACCGAGGAGCAGGCGCGGAAGGCCATTGAGGTCGGGATCGAGGTGGCGGACTCGCATATCAGCCAAGGCTCGACCCTGCTCGGCACCGGCGACATGGGCATTGGCAACACCACGCCATCCACCGCCCTCTGCGCGGTGCTGCTTTCCCTGCGCCCCGAGAAGATCGTCGGCCGAGGAACCGGGATTGACGACGCGCGGTTGGCGCGGAAAGTTGAGTTGATTCAAAAGGCGATAGACGTCAACAAGAATCGCCTGACCTCTCCGCTCGCCACGCTGGCGGCGCTTGGCGGCTACGAGATCGCCGGCATCTGCGGCGTGTGCCTCGCGGGCGCGGCGCGGAAGATCCCCGTGGTTGTCGATGGATTTATCTCGGGGGCCGGCGCGGTCGCCGCGGTCGCGTTCGACAAGAGCGTGTCCGACTATCTTCTTTTCAGCCATCGGTCGGCGGAGGCGGGACACGCGGCGGCGCTTGCGGCGATGGGCGCGAGACCATTGCTGGATCTCGACCTGCGGCTTGGCGAGGGGACCGGAGCCGCCCTCGCGTTCCATATCGTCGTCGCCGCCATGAAAATCCTCAAGGAGATGGCCACCTTCGACGAGGCTGGCGTCTCGAAGAAGGACTGAGGAAAGTCAGTGGCCATTGGTTAGTGGTCATTGGAAATGGGCGTCATGAAATTGGAATTGGATCTTGAGCGGATCGAGCGGTGCGCCGAACGGGACGAGAAGCGGAATGTGGAGTTCCGCTTCTATCTCAAGAGTTGCGGCTTGTCCTCGAAGAAGATCGACGCCATGGTTCACTCCCTCAATGACGAGATCGCCGTCGCAATCGACTGCGGAAAGTGCGCCAACTGCTGCGTCGTGGGGTATCCCGTCTTGAAGCCGCCGGACGTGACGCGTCTGGCCCAGTTCCTAAAGCTCTCGGAGGAGGCGTTCAGGGAGAAATACCTCCAGAAGGACGACGAGGGGCGGGCTGAGGTGTTCAGGCTTATGCCGTGCCCTTTCCTCCACAAAAACCGCTGCGAGGTGTACGCCGCCCGCCCCGAGGACTGCCGGTCATTTCCCCATCTCCACAAGGACGATTTCGTCTCCCGCCTCAGTCGGGTGGTCGACAACTGCTCCATGTGCCCGATCGTGTTCAACGTCTACGAGCGGCTGAAAGAGAAGCTGTGGCGGGGCCGCGGGGGAAATGCGAGACGTTAGACGCGTGTCGGCAGGAGGATGACGGCCTCGGTGCCGTAATCCGTCGGGGAATCGGAAACGCTTTTTGACCGGACGTCTATATCCCTGCCGAACGCCTCGACGAACTTACCGACGTGTGGATCGAGCACATCCTCCAACCTGCGAAACTTTTACCTTTCAGCCGCATCGATCGTTTTTCGGACTTCGAACATGCGAAACGGGATTATATTTCACGATCCACGAAACTCAAATCAGGAGAATCCGGTTCATGAGTGGTGTATGCCGTGAGCGTTTGTTGATCCTTCGCGTGTGCTTCTTGTGGGGAGCCATGTGTCTGATAGCATCCACCGCCGTGGCCGATGAGCCCAAGCCGATCGCGAACACGCCGCTCGACTGCGTCGTGGTGGCGAGCGCGAAGGCGTCCGCCGCTCCCCCGTCGATCACGCTGCGCTGGGACCGGCGCCCGTGCGACGGCTACGCGGTGTTCCGGCGTCCGGTCGCTGGTACCACATGGCCCGCTGAGCCGTTGGCGAAATTGCCCGGCGACGCGGTGGACTACCTCGATGCGTCGGTCGCCCTCGGAAGCCTGTACGAGTACCGCGTCGACCGCGTATGTGGTCAGATCATCTACCGCGGCTATCTCTGCTCGGGAATCGAGGTGGCGCCGCAGGAGGACCGAGGCGTCGTGCTCGTGGTGTGCGAGAGGAACGTCGCCCGCGAACTGCGTCGGGAACTGGATCGCTTCCGCATGGATCTGATCGGCGACGGCTGGCGCGTCGAGGCGACGGAGGTTGCCCTTGATGAGAAGCCCGCGCAGGTCCGCGGGTGGATCCGGGAGAAGTATTGGAGCAGTCCCGACACCGTGAAGGGGGTCATTCTTTTCGGCCATGTGCCGGTGCCGTACTCCGGCAACATCGAGCCCGACG
>CAYTFM010000208.1:5138-16268 GCA_964436735.1 uncultured Victivallales bacterium
CCGGAGCGAGGGGATCTACCGCCTGTTCTGCAGCACCTCCGCCGGCGGCCCGGCCCGCTTCAACCTCCACTGCGACAGCTACATCATGGCGGGCAAGCCTTTCGCCATCATCGAGCCCGACGGCCATTCGAACCACTGCGGCGCCTGGCCCGCCGACGTCTACTATGGCATCATGGAGGGCGAGTGGACGGACGAAGCCGACATCACCGGCGCCAATCCGGCCGGGAAGGCCGTGCACGAAAGGGCACGCAACGTGCCCGGTGACGGCAAATTCGACCAGAGCGCCATCAATCCCGGTGACGTCAAACTCATGGTCGGCAGGATCGACCTACGCGACATGTCGTCGTTCGGCGGAGACGAGCTCTCGGCACTGCGGGGCTACTTGGACAAGGATCACGCGTTCCGCCATTGCTACACGCGGTACGAGACCGCCGTGCTGGTGGACGACAACTTCGGCTACTTCAACGGCGAGGCCTTCGCCGCCAGCGGATGGCGTCTTGCGGGGCCCTATGCGGATCCGGCGGGGGGGGCGGCGGGGGTCACGGGAAAATGGTTTGAGGCGGGGCATGAGAAATCCTTCCTCTGGGGCTACGGCTGCGGGGGAGGGGGATTCGATTTCTGCGGCGGTCTGGGACACAGTTCCGAGTTCAACAAGCGGCAAACGCGAGTGGGATTCGCCATGTTGTTCGGTTCCTACTTCGGGGACTGGGACTTCAAGGACTCGATGCTGCGCGCCCCGCTGGCCGCCTCGAACGGCCTGTGCTGCATATGGGCGGGAAGACCGCATTGCGTTTTCCACCACACCGCCATGGGGCTGCCGATCGGTTACTCATGCCTCCGCTCGCAGAACAACGACGGCGTCCACGACTACCCGGCGTCCGGCAAGCCGCCGCCGGACGACGACGACGGACCGGTCGTTCAGAAGAAAGGGAAAGGCGTCGGAATTCTCGAGGTCCATCTGGCCTTGATGGGCGATCCCACGCTGCGGACAATCGTCATGGATCCGGCATGCGGGCTTGCCGCCTCCGTGTCGAACGGCGCCGTGGAGCTCATGTGGGAATATGCGGGGCCCGCGGACGCCGTCTTTCTCGTGTACGCGGCCGACTCCCGCTGGGGGCCGTACAAGAAACTTGTGGACACGCCGCTCGCGGCCCGGAGCTACCGTGACGCCGGCTGGGCGGGCGCGGAGCGCTGGTACATGGTGCGGGCGATGGGATTGCGGACGACCGGCAGCGGTTCGTGGCGCGATCTCAGCCAAGGGGTCTTCGTGAAGGTGTCGCCCGACGGCACGATGAACTGTCCGCCGTGCCTGACCACGTCGATGTTCCAGGTCAAGGAGGAAGTCCCCGCGCAGATCACGCCGCCCTTGTCCGGCATCCTCTCCGATGCCCCGATCATCTCGACCGCCACCCCGCCGCGGCATGGGACGTTGCGGCACAACAGGTTGACGGATGGATTCATCTACACCTCGGACTACTGCTATTTCGGCGACGACGAGTTCTCGCTGGTCGCCTCCGACGTGATCAGCGATTCGCCTCCGATCCGTTACGCCGTCCGCGTCGAGCATGTCAACCATCCTCCGATGGCGAAAAGCTTCGGCTTCTCCACGGTTGACGCGGCGGCGATATCCCTGACATTGAGCGCCACTGATCCCGACAAGGATCCGGTCACGTTCCGCATTCTAACGCCACCGCGTCTCGGGAAACTCCAAGGGGAGCCGCCCGCGATGACCTACCAGCCGCCGCCCGATCTCAAGGGCGAGGACTCCTTCACCTACTGCGCGAACGACGGACAGGTCGACGGTCCGCCTGCCACCGTCCGGTTCTTCGCGCCGTTCGACTGTCCCGCGGCCGCCGCGGCGCTCAACGTGGATGGCAAACTTGACGACTGGCCTTCCCTGTCGGTCGAAGTGCGGAAAGGCGCGCAGTACTGGCCGGACACGCGGAACTGGAGCGGGGAGAAGGACTGCTGGTTCCGCTTCGGCGTCTGTCACGACGAGAACTTCCTGTACTTCGGCATGCAGGTGTATGACGACGAGGTGAAGGCGGAGAAGGGGCGCGACACCTGGATACTGGACGGCGTGGAGATCCGCATCGACAACCGCCGCGATCCCGCCCGCTCTGCCTGCAAAGGAGATGGCGAGATGAAAGACTTCATGCTCTACGCCTTGAGCCCCAGCACTTCCCCGGAAGACGCCTGGGTGTATTCACCGGAGAAGCTTCCCCCCGGCTCGCGCTACGCCTGCGTCCGCAACGCCGAAGGGCACGCCACCGAACTGGCGATTCCGACCGCATGGCTCGACGCGAAGGCCGGCGGGAAGTGGAAGGCCTTCCGTATGAACGTCATTGTCGACGATCTCGACGCCGATGGTTTCACGCAGATCAGATGGCTCCCCGACTGGCGGAACGAGGAGCGGCTTGACGGCGCGGGAACATTTACGAGGAGGTGATGGCGAGGCCGAGAAGCAGGTTGAAGCGGCATCTCAACGCAAAGATATTTTCCTCTGAAGACACCAGAATCCCGTATGACGCCTCTTGACACGCAGTGAAAGGTGGCTTATAATATTACTACACATTACCAGTAGGCGGCCACTGGGATAGCAAGAGGGACGCATGGAAAGCAGTTTGTGTCACTACCAGAAGATCGGCGACGACATCCGCGCCCTTGTCACCTCGGGCAAACTGCTCCCTGGTGACAAGGCCCCGTCGGTCGCCGACCTTCGCCGTCGCTACGACATCAGCCACATCACCGCCTTGCGCGCCCTGCGCGAGCTTTCCCACGCCGGACTCGTGCGGAACGTCAAAGGGAAGGGGTACTTCATCAGCGCCGAAGAGGACGCCACGCCTGTTCGGAAGGGGAGTGTCGCAAATCTGCTGCGGGTCCTCCGTCCTACAACGTTGCACGACAACTACTTCAACGAGATCAACCAAGGCGCGCAGGCCGCGGTTCTGTCACGCCGTCTCATGCTCGTCCATGCGCCGTGCTGCGCGTATTTCGATGAGCATTATCCCTCGCCGGACGCGTTGCGTGACTTCGCGTCGACCATGCTGCGGCTGGCGGGCGAGGTGGATGGCTTTCTGGTGGACGAGCGCGTGCCTGATTCCGTTCTTGAGGAACTGCTGGGGAAGATCCGCAAGCCGATGGTGCTGGTGAACCGCCTTTCAAAACTTCACGTCGATACGGTCACGCCTGACAACCGGGGGTGGGCGCAGGAAACCGTGCCGTTGCTGCTGCGCATGGGGTACGAACGGTTTGTCGTCTGCAAGGGTACCGCCTTCAGCGGCAACACGGTGGAACGAGTTGACGCCTTTGTGGACGCCCTCGGCGAGAATGGTGTCTCCCCTGCCGCCATGGCGTTCGTTTCTGGCGCCTACGATGATCCGTGGGAGAGCACCACCCGGTCACTTCGAAACGCTATTGGAAAGCCGTCACGAGGCAAGGTGTTGATTTTCGCCCCGACCGACAACCTCGCCCGCTCGATCTGCGACATCGCCGAGGAGTTGGGCATACACCCCGGCAAGGACACCGGGGTGCTGGGGTTCGAGGGAATGGGCTACGCCCGCTTGCGTCCGCCCAAGCTCGCCACGATCGAGATCAACGCCGCGAGCATCGGCGCCAAGGCGGTCGCGGTGCTGATGGGGCGCATTGACGGCACGCTTGTGGAAAAACCGTCGAACCACACGGTTGAAGGTGCATTCAACATAGGAGAAACACTTTGAGGGTGTGGCGAGGTGGGCGGAGTGGTTGCCAGGAGCGAGCGGGGGTAGGCGTGTTCCGCCGGACAAATTGTTTTTAACGAGGATGGACATTTCAAGACCATTGAAAATCTGGGAAAACACTCCGAGGGCGATGTGAGGCGAGCGGAGTGGTGGCCAGGATGATCGACCTGTTGGCACGTTCCGTCGGACGGATTGTTTGTGATGTGGACGACACTTCAAAACCATTAAAAATCTGGGAAAACACTCCGAGGGTGTGGTGATGCTGGCGACTGCGGGGGGTACCAGGGATAATCGCCCAGCTGTCGCATTCCGTCGGACGGATTGTTTGTGATGTGGACGACAATTCAAAACCATTAAAAATCTGGGAAGGTGGTGTTATTCGCATGACAAGCATTATCCCAATTGATTCCAACCGGAATCGTATGCATCGTCAGATTTTTACTCTCATAGAATTGTTAGTGGTGATCGCGATCATCGCGATTCTCGCGAGCCTGCTGCTCCCGGCCTTGAACAAGGCGCGGGCGCGGGCCACGCAGGCGCTGTGCGGGAGCAATCTTCGGCAGATCGGCACCTGTGTGCTCATGTACACCTCAGACCACAACGAGTTCTTTCCCGGAAGACTCTTCGGTGCGCAGCATTTCTTTGACGATCTTGAGCCCTACACGCAGATGCCGTTCAGCGGTTTGTCGACAGGCTCCACCGGAGCGGCGAAAATGTTCTGGTGCCCTTCGGACAAGGTGCGCGAGTCGTTGCTGATCCCGTGGATGAGCTACGGAACGAACTGGTGCATGCGCTGGGATCCTGTGACGGACACGCCCGCCGTGGTCATGGACGCATACGCGCGTCTCACCGCCATCACCCAGCCCTCGCGCCGAATCTACATGCTCGACACCTACCGCGACGACACCACCGGGTGGCCCGTCACCTTCTCGGTCAACACGTATCCGTTCAAGGCGACGGGAAACTCCACCGGGAGCTGCGTTGATTTTCGACATGGCGGCAGCGACAGCAATCTGTTCGCCGACATGCATGCCGAACCGATGCGCATGCCCGACCAGCTCGGCCGGACCGACCTTGTGCATGAATAGGGACTGATGAAAAGTCATTAGTCATTGATCATTAGTCTAAAAAATAAATAAATGCTGATAACTGATCACGCTCAAGAGTCGCTGCTGACGCAGCCAAATAGCAAGGAGATGGCACGATGAAGCACCGCACTGGGAAGATTGTTCTGACCGTCACCGTTGTTCTGTTATGCGTCTTGCTCGGCAAGTCGGTGGGAGCTGAGGAGGCGAAACCCGTCCATGGCGTTCATCAGCGGCTGACTGGGGAGCCACTGGCCATCGTGGAGAAGGGGGAAGCCCGCGCGGAGATCGTTGTGGCGAACACATCCCTGATCGTCGCGTTCGCCGCGGAGGAGTTGCGTGCGTTCATCGCGAAGGCCACGGGAGTCGAGGTGCCGATCGTCCAGCGGCGGACTGACGGCAAGACGGCCATCATCCTAGGCGACTGTCCGGAGGCGAAGGCCGCGGGGATCGACGTGGCGAAACTCCCCCGCGACGGTTTTCAGATGAAGAGCGCGGGCGGCGCGCTTTTCATCGCCGGCATGGACAGTCCCGCCGCCGATCCGAAAAAAGCCCTCGCGAGCAGCATCTGGGGGCAGCTCTATGAGCGGGGCACGCTGTTCGGCGTCTACGACTTTCTCGAGCGCTTCGTCGGCGTCCGCTTCTATTTCCCCGGCGAGATGGGCACGGTGGTCTCCCGCGCCACCTCGCTCAGCGTGCCGGTGGCTGAGATCACCGAAGCTCCCGATTTTCTCCGACGGAGCGTGTCCTGCTATGAAGGCAAGTGGTACGGTGACCCCGCCGGTGAAATGGCGGGCAAAAACATCGCGATGTATCGCCTCCGCACGCAGACGGAATACATTCCCAACTGCCATGGGCTGAGCCGCCTGGGGCTGCCCGCGCGCTACGCCAAGGAGCATCCCGAGTATTTCGCGCTGCTTTCCAATGGAGCGCGGGATTTTGACATGTCGCTGCCCGGCCACCATGGGCATCTGTGCTACACGAACAAGGGGTTCCGCGACGCCATCCACGACGACGCGGCGGCGTTTCTCACGGGCAAGTCGGCGGAATCGCGGGGCGTGGTGACGAAGTGGGGTGTCTGCTGGGATCCCAGCGCCTTCCAGCCCGGCTACTTCAACATCATGCCGCAGGATGGACTCTGTTCTGTCAACTACTGCCGCTGTCCCGATTGCTGGAAATATTACGGGGAGGGGAGGGCGGGCGACCTGCTGTGGGACTTCGTGGGGTCGATCGCCACGCGGCTCAAAAACGAGGGAGTCCCCGGCTTCGTGACGTCGATGGCGTACTGGCCGTATCAAGCCGTTCCCGAGGCACCGCTGCCCGACAATCTGCTGGTCATGCTCGCCTGCAGCGGGCCGTGGCTCGAGGGAGTGAACGCCGATGCGCGCACGCGGCTTGACGCGCTGGTCGCCGCCTGGAACGCCAAAATCGCGCCGCATCGGATCTGGATGTGGAACTATGTCAGCAAATACGGCCCCCTGAGCATCGTCGGGCTTCCGAACAGCACGCCCCGTGCGGTTGGCGCGTTCTATCGGCATTATGCGCCGTCCATCGACGGAGCCTTCATGGAGTCGGGGGCCGAGGAGTACCTTTTCACCTACTTGAACTTCTATGTGTTTTTCAAGGTCGCGTGGGATTCCTCAACCGATGTGGAACGGCTTCTCAAAGAGCACCATGAGTTGATGTTCGGTCCCGGTGCCGCGCCGATGGCGAAGTTCTACGACCGGCTCGAGGAGCTGTGGCTCACCCGCGTGGCGGGAAGGATCGTGGAGACGGCAGAGGGCCCGATTGCGCAGCCGCCCTCCGAGCTGGAACTGTGGGAGAAGGTCTATACGCAGGAGGAACTCGCCAGAATGGCGGCGCTGTTCGACGAAGCCGCGAAGCTCGCCGCCGGGCAGCCCGACTGCCTTGCCCGAATCGCGTTCATCCGCGAACACATGCTCGGCGCGATTGAGCGGGCGCGCCTCGCCTACGAGAAAGCCAAGCGGGAGGTCGAGGATCTCGTCGAGGAATCAGTCGAAGTCTCTGCGGGAGCGACGATTGTCGTCGACGGCACGCTGGATGAGGCAGTCTGGGAGGGGGCTCCCGTTGTGTTTCTCGCGCCGTTCAAGTCCGACAAGGCGCTGGTCAAGACCAAGGTCCGCTCAGTGTGGGACAGCAAGAATCTCTATATCGGCGTCGAGTGCGAAGAGTCGAAGCTCGACAAACTCAGCGAGAGCCGCGGTGACGGCGACGAGCTCATCTGGCAGGACAGCGCGGTGGAACTGTTCCTCGATCCGACCAGCAAGCGCGAAGGGTTCTACCAGATCATCGTCAACTCGAAGGGCAGCGTCGCATCGCTCTCAAACTTCCCCGACGTGTCGGGAAAACGGCAAGCCGACTGGAAGTGGAAAGGCGGCGTGACGGCCGCGGCGAAGAAGGGAGATGGCAGGTGGACTATGGAAGTGTCGGTGCCGTTCGCCTCGCTGGGAATAGCCGTTCCGGCCGAGGGTACGAAAATCGTGGCGAACATATGTCGGTCGCGGAATCTGCGCGACGTGTCGAAGGAGGAGAACCAGTTCTATAGCTGGAGTCCTTTCATCAAAGGATTCCATGCCCAGCTGCATTTCGGGACGATCCTTCTCGTAAAAAAAAAAGCGCTGACGCCGACTCCCTGATCGCCAATGGCTCGTTCAACGACAAGGGCGCGGATGGGGTTCCGGCAGCGTGGTCGCCGGATAGGAATGAGAAGGGGGACGTTGCCGCCGATGAGTCTGTCTTCGTGGAGGGAGGGGCATCGCTCAGGATCACGCTCCGCGAGCCGGGGTCGCTGTGCGCCACGCAGTTTCTGCCGCAGCTCAAGCCGGGGACGAGATATCTGCTGACGTATTTCGTGAAAGCCGCGGACGTGAAACCTACCCTTGAGGGCGGCGGGGCTTGCGTCAACATCTGGAGCGACCAGAATCTCTGGTTCCCCGGCAACCACTACCAGGGCGACGTGCCATGGACCAAGCAAGGATTCGCGTTCACGGCCGGACCACGGACAAACGCCGACGTCAAAAGCTATATCCGCGTCAGGCTGATGAACGCTTCCGGAACCGTCTGGTTCGACGACCTGCGGCTGCGCGAGTTGCCTTCCGACGGGAAATGATAACAGGGGCGAAGCGTGGGCGAAAGGGCTGCTGCTACTTCCCTTTCCCTTCCATGACCGGGTACCGGTAGTACACCTCAAGACAGAGGCATGACATGGCCGTATGGTAGGCCGTCAGGCTCTTGCCGTCTAATTGAACGAAATCTCCACCGAGGCGGCCGCGGAAATTCCAGCTTCCATCCTTTTCCTGGCGGGAGATCAATGCTTTTTTGAACGAACTGTTCCAGCTCTTCCATGACGGTCCGGTCCCTTTGCCGTCTTGGAAAAAGGTGTTCACGACGAACCACAGATAAGTTCCCCTCATTGCCTTCAGTCCTTCACCCACCTCGGCCGCCGCCTCCTTTGGGGATATTTTCTTCGAGAGATATTGCAGCGAGGATTTTACCTCCTGAGATTTACCGTTGCCCGACAGGTACAAGCAAAACACCCCCGCCGCCGTTGACATGGCATCGGAACTCGGGGGGGTGATGTTTGCGCCCTCGCTGGAAAAGCAGAAGCCGCCACCATCCTTGGTTTTATGATACAGCACCCCTCGCATGCATTCGAAGACTTTGTCGTAGGTGTCGTCGAGATCTTTAACGGTGACACCCGCATCCCTGGCACTCACCATGGCAAGGAAGTTCCATGCCGTTTGAGCCGTGTACGTGGTGGTTTCGTTCCCATTGACGACAATCTCGTACTGGAAGGAGTAGCCTCCATTTTTCTTCTGGCCTTTGAGGATCTGGGCGATGCCCTTTGCCGCCATGTCTTTCAGTTTCTCGTCGCCGGTCATCATTGCCGCCTCGCTCAAGGCCATCACGATTGACGGGAGGAGAAAGGTGCTGAGGAGTGAGGCGTGTTCAGCATCGTACCCGGCGCGTTCCAGCCCCTTGGAGACGGCCGCGCCGTAGGCGGCGGATTGTGAGGTTTCACCGTGGCCGAGGAAGCAGAGGAGGGCGAGGCCGGTCAACTCATTGCGGAAGGTGGGGTCGGCGTCGCCCCAGGAGCCATCGGCGTTCTGGTTGTCCTTGAGCCAGTTCAAGGCGTTGATGACCGCCTTCTCGGTGTCGGCACCACCACCATACTTCTCAAGGCATTCTTTGATCTTAGCGGGCGTGCGGTTGGCGCACAGGGAGGGTTTTGCCGCTTGTCCAAATGACGGAACGCCACACAGGAGTGATAGTGTGGCGATGCTAAGTAACGAACTGAGCCTTATGGTTTTCCTCAGCTTCACTTCGCCGCCGTTTCCTTCTTGAGCTTCAACTGCCCTTTAACGGGGAAGGCGTCGGGATTGTCGGCGAATTTCTTGATGAAGGCCATCCATTGGACGGGCGTGGCGGTGTAGATGATCGGCTCCTTCTTGTCTGCCTCCTTTTCGGCCTCGAGGTTTTTCACGTGCGGCAGATCGACTTTTCCCGTGGTGACCTGCTCGGTCAGCCAGTCATAGCTCAACGGCTTGAAGGTGAGGGTGTCGGCATCCATTTCGACTTTGCTCAGGATGTGGAAGGGAACCCTATGGAAGAGCCAATGGCCGTTCACCGCGTTGCTGTTAACCTCCTCGGCGGTGGTGTCGACGAAGAGCTGCTCGCCGACTTTGAAGTACGTGGCGGTCACCGTCCACTTTTCCCCGTTGGCTGACTGGAGCGTGATCGTGTTGTCTTTGATCTCCCATGGTTTCTCCTTCTCTTCGGGGGTGCCACTGTCCTTCAGCAGGCGCCATGACCCGTCAAACTTCGATGTCTTCACGACGGCGTCTTTCGCGCAGAAGGGGAAGATGGACCAGACGACGCAGCTGGTGCAGAGCATCGAGACGGCGAGGGCGGCAATGGCGAGGCGTGATTTCATAGGATGTCTCCTTGTTTTGAATGCACTACTATACCGCGTAATTCACGGGGAGAGAAATAACTCGTCAATGAACGGTTTCCGCCATGTCCACCACCGCATGGGCGTACATGGGGCGCTGGCGGTCGAGGTTGGGGATGCCGTGGAATAAGGCGGGCACCTCTCCTATTGGCGTGATGATCATGCCGTGCCCGAGGTGGGCGTGCTGGCGGCCGTCGTAGCCGCAGAGATTGACGGCGGCGAGCGTGCGGCGGTATTTGACGCAGTCGATGGCACCCTCTCCCGGAAAGAAGACCGTCTCGAGCATAGCGAGGTATTTTGCCCGCCCTTCCTCGGTGGCGAGGTCGGTGGTGCGCACGCGTTCCTCGAGTTTGCCGCCCGCTCCGCACGGGCCGAGTACCAGTTCGACGCCTTCTCTCAGGAGCGTCTCGTTGATGTCGGTGATGCCGGCGTCGGCGCAGATGAGGATTGCGCACTTCACGCCCTTGACGTGGAAGTAGCTCATGTGGAGACTCTCGGGCATGCCGCAGTCGTCGTCAGGCTTCTGCGGGATTTGCGGTGCCACGGGATCCAGCGGCCGCTCGACGGGAGTCACCCGATGCTTGCGCTGGATGACGAATGAACTGTCAGGGTACACGGCGTAATGCGCCAGATGCCGTTTGGCGCCGTTCCGTTCGACGAATCCGGCGCAGACCACGACGCCGGTGGCGCGGGCGGTCGCGGCGAGCGCGCGGAACATCGGTCCGTCCCCGGCGGGTTCTGCGGTGGCGAGCACGTCCGGATAGCCGCCGTAGCCCGACGCGCTCAGTTCGGGCGTGAGAAGAAGATCGACGCCATCGCGTCCAGCCCGCTCCGCGAAGTCCGCGATTTGACGCAGGTTCCCCTCGACGTCGCCGGGCTTGCTCGTCGTTGAACCGATGGCGATGTGAAGCGGTTTCCGCATTGTGGGCCTCTGTCTGAGGGGGGGGGTGACGTGGAAGGTGGTTTGGGAATTCTCGACTCACCTGTTCAGCATACACCCTCCACCTTCAATCTTGTCGCATGGCGGCAGAGGTTAGTAGGGCCACAGGAGGGCGACGGCCTTGGCGGGGACCCAGCCTTCGGTCTTGCCAGTTCTGACGCGGCACCAGTCGTTGCGGCGCTCCTCGACTTTGACCTCCTCGCCGACGTTCAGGGTGAATTTCGACATCGGCGCCTTCTCGGAAGGCAGCGTGTATACGTGGGCGTTGCGTTCGAGGATGAGGGCGTTCTTCGGATTATACGTGGTGGCGCTCTGGCTGATCATGGCGGCGGCACAGACGAGGACGGCTGCTGCCGTCACCGCCGCGGCCACTGCGAGCGGTCGGTTTCCCAAAGGAAGCGTGCGTGCTGCGGC
>CAYTFM010000209.1:0-10109 GCA_964436735.1 uncultured Victivallales bacterium
CGGCGTGGCGGCGCGGCGACCTTGAGCGGCGACTTCCCAACTACCGCCACCACACCACCGACATCCGCGACGCGGACGCCATTTCACGGATCTTCGCCGAATACGGCTCCGACATCCGACTCGTCGTCCACACCGCCGCGCAGCCAAGCCATGACTGGGCCGCCCAGGATCCCGTCACCGACTTCACCGTCAACGCCAACGGCACCTTGACCATGCTCGAGGCCACGCGCAAGCACTGCCCCGACGCGGTCTTCATCTTCACCTCCACCAACAAGGTCTACGGCGACATGCCGAACTCCCTCCCGCTTGTCGAACTCGACCAGCGCTGGGAAGTCGCCGAGAGCCACCCCTTCTTCGCGCATGGCATCGACGAGTCGATGAGCATCGACCAGTCCAAGCATTCCGTCTTCGGCGCAAGCAAGGTGGCGGCGGACGTCCTCACCCAGGAGTACGGACGCTATTTCGGGATGAAAACCGGCGTCTTCCGCGGCGGTTGCCTGACGGGCCCCAACCACAGCGGCGCCATGCTCCACGGCTTCCTCAGCTATCTGATGAAGTGCGCCATCACCGGCGAGCACTACCGCGTCTTCGGCTACAAAGGCAAACAGGTCCGCGACAACATCCACGCCCACGACCTGGTCAACATGTTCTGGCACTACTACCAGAATCCACGGCAGGGCGAGGCCTACAACGCCGGAGGCTCGCGGCACTCCAACTGCTCGGTCCTCGAGGCCATCACGCTCTGCGAGAAGATCACGGGCAAACCCATGCGGCACTCCTATCAAGAGGTGAACCGCATCGGCGACCATATCTGGTGGATCAGCGATGTCCGAAAGTTCCAACGGCACTATCCCGGCTGGCGCTACGCCTACAACCTCTCCGACATCCTCGTCCAAATCCACGACGCCATGGCGAAGCGCGTCTAACCGCGCCCAGCGACCGTCCCCCGTGCGTGCGTTTTCCCGCAATTCGGGGCGCGACCCCGTATTGACACGGAGTCCTTTCCAGACTATACTTATGTTTGTCTAACCGGTTTGCGACTCTATATCGTTTCCTGAAAGCGAAAGGTCTTCACTATGCGCCATACCAGATCAGCGCCTGCCACCCCGCCTCAACCAGCGGGCGAGGCACGCGGCGACAAGCTCCTGCGGGAAAGATTCACCCTAATAGAACTTCTCGTCGTGATCGCCGTCATCGCCATATTGATGTCACTCCTGGTGCCGGCGCTCAAGGCCGCGAAATCGCTGGCGCGGCAGATTGAATGCGTCAACCAGGAAAAGCAGCTGTTCAACTGCGTCGCCATGTACGGGAGCGACTGCAATGACATCATTGTCCCATCAAAATTGGTGCTGGACTCCACCCCCTCATGGAAATGGTGGGCGGTCTGGCCGGTGAAACCAGGCCTGCTCGACGATTATCTGGGAGCGACCGCCGCGCAAAGAAACCGCATGCTCAGCTGCCCAGCGAAAACAGGCTTGATTTTCCATTACGGACTAAACGCGGGCGTCTCCCTCGTACAGAATGCGGACGGGACCCCTTTGGCGTTCTGGCCGACCTGCAGTCAGTCGATGCTGTTTTCCAGGATTCCGCATCCCAGCAAGACGATGCTCTTCGCCGATGTTCTGAGCAGCAGCCCGAATTTTTTCGGCCGTTTTGAGCACGACTTCATCGACTTCGCAACTCATCCGGGGGGCACCAACATGACCTTTGTCGACGGCCATGTGATCCCCATCCGTATGATGGACTACCAAAACAAATGCCAACCGACCACTAATCGCATAGCGGAAACCGAGTATATCGGAATGCTTCCCCAATAACCAAAGGAGCGTGATGATGAGAAGCGTAATTCGTGTAGGAGCGTGTCACCGTGGACGGATAGCCGCGGCGGTTTTCCTGTTCGCAGCGTGGGGAAGCATGGCCGTCGCAGAGGAGGTCACCGAAACCTATTGCGATTTTGAGCGACCAGCTTCCGCGCAGGAGTGGACCTACTATTGGGGAAAAGGTGGCAGCGGCGGCATGCACTTCGCCAGCGGGGCTGGACCCGGCGGCGCCAACGCCGGCAAACTCTGCTACGGCTTCTCGAATGCCGACGACTATTTTGTGCTCAGCTGCACGCGGCCGCTCCCCGAGGGGCTTCAAACCGTCAAGCTCCAGATCCAGGGCGATAATTCGGGACAGTGTCTCTCGTGCAGGATAATCGACAGGACGGGCGAGACCTTCCTCTACCCCCTGAGCGCGGGCATCGACTGGACGGGATGGAAGGAATTTGAGATACAGGCGGCCGCCCCGGAGAAAACCTGGAGCGGCAACGGCGACAAGAACATAGACTATCCCGCGCGATTGGCATTCGACATGAAAGCCGCCAAGCCCGGAAACGGCTCTCTCAACGTCGGCCGGATAACGACCGTCTCACAACTCACGGAAAGCAACCAGATCATCCTCACGCTCACAAGCGCGCGCCCCGGCAACATCTTCTTGACCGACGCCCAGGAACCAGTCATGCGGGCGGAGTTGCTGAACCGCGGCGGCACACCGAGAGATCTTGCCATCGCGTACCGTCTCGCGGATCAGACCGGGACCATGCTGGAAACGCAAGAGAAACAAGTCCACGTTCTGGCGCAAACCGCGCCGACGACGGTCGAGATCCCGCTGAAACTGCAGGGCAGAGTGGGGTACTACAAGCTTTCGATCGATTTATTGTCGGGGGACAAGACGCTCAGGCGCGAGACGGCCTCGCTTGCCCTGCTTAGTCCGCGCGCGTCTGATGTCAACAGCCCCTTCGGCATGAATCTCTCGCTTGCCCAGCGGTTCGCGCCACTCGACCGGGACAAGGCGGGGGCCTTGGCCCGCGATCTGGGCATGAAATGGTCGCGCGAAGAGATCTCGTGGGAGGCGGTCGAACCCGTCAAAGGGAC
Source organism: uncultured Victivallales bacterium (assembly GCA_964436735.1). Taxonomy (GTDB): domain Bacteria; phylum Verrucomicrobiota; class Lentisphaeria; order Victivallales; family GWF2-38-69; genus CAYTFM01. The sequence continues at coordinate 2,916 of CAYTFM010000209.1, forward strand.
GTTCAACTGGGAGAAGATCGATCACGCCGTCGAACTCGCAGGCACACACAAGATTGAGATCCTTGGCTTGATCGGATACTGCGCGTCGTGGGCGCGGCGGACGCCGGAGGCGCACACCTCGCCTCCCCGCGAGTTGAAGGACTACGCCGCCTTCGTCGGACAGGTGGTCAGCCGCTACAAGAACAAAATCAAACATTGGGAGATATGGAACGAGCCGGACAGCCCCGGCTTCTGGCCGCCCAAGTCGGACGTGAAGGAATATGGCGCGCTCCTCAAGGCCGCCTACCAGGCCGCCAAACTCGCCGATCCCGACTGCCATGTGCTGACCGCCGGACTCCTGGTGGGCATCAACCACCGGGACAACTGGACCTTTCTGGAGGAGCTGTACCAGAACGGAGGCAAGGAGAGTTTTGACATCCTGGCGTTGCACGCCTACTGCGACCCGCGCTCCCCAGACGAGGGTGGATATGCGGAAAGGTTGAAAAAACTCCGCGAGATCATGGCGAAGCACGGCGACGCGGATAAGCCGTTGTGGCTGACGGAGGAAGGATGGCCCACCGCGCCAGGCAAAGCGAACAGCGTCAGCGAGAAGTTGCAGGCGGACTACCTTGTCAGATCGCATGCGCTCGCGCTCGCCACCCCTGGCGTGGACAAGTTCTTCTGGTTTATCATGAGCGACGGCGCCAACTGGGAATCAGATTATGAGCAAAGCTATGGCGTCCTCCGCTCCAACTGGACACCCAAACTGTCCGGCGTCGCCTACGCGGCCATGACCCGCAACCTTGGCGGCGCGGCCCCCGCGGGAGCGGTGGCCATGAAGGGGCCTGCCACGTGCCGGCTCTTCAATCGGGACGCGGAGTCGATCCTGGTGATGTGGAACAGCGGCGCCGGCGAGGCCGTCGTGCGGTGCGACCTCCCCCCGGAGCTGATCGCCGGATGCGTCGACATGGCGGGGAACGCCGTCACCTGCCTCGCCGACAACAAACTTTCCTTGATCCTGACCAGCTCGCCCCTCTACCTCAAAGCGAAACGGGACGGCGTGGACAGCCTCCGCGCCGCGCTCGCGGCGGCGGACATCGAGGTCCGGATGCCGGTCGAGAAGGAGCCGACGGAGACGAGAACGCTCGACGACTTTGAAGATGTGGGCTGGAGTCAGAAATGGAAGCTCGGTTGGATGGGCTCGGGACACGAGGGGACCGTCATGAGCTCCTCCGCGGAACAGGCGCATGACGGCACGATGTCCGGCAAGCTCGAGTATCAGGCGGATCCCGAAAAGGGGAAATATGGACTATGCTATGTCGAGGTGGACCGCCCGATCGCGCTGCCCGACGAATCGAAGCGGATCGGCCTCTGGGTATATGGAGACAACTCCGGCAACAACCTGTCGATCCGCGTCCAGGACTTCAACAAGGAGATCTTCCAATACGATCTGGCGAAGAGCATCGACTGGGAAGGATGGAAATACCTTGAGGCGAACATGGCCAAGCCTGACTCGAAATATGGCGGCGACAAGAATGGCGTCATCGATTATCCCCTTGTGTTCCAAGGGATCCTCATCGGCATTGTCCCCAAACGCAAGACAGCCGGCACGGTCTATCTCGATGGGTTGAGCGTGAGGTATTGACGCACGATATGCTCCACTCCTCATACTCTTCGCAACCCAAATGCACATTTTTTCAATCGTATAGCGCATAGAACTCTTGACGAAAGAGGAGGAAACACCTGTGGCGGAACGAGTCACCATACGGGATGTCGCGAAACGCGTCGGCGTGTCGAAGACGACCGTCTCTCATGCGCTGAGCGGCAAGCGGCCCATCAGCGCCGAGGTGAGGAACCGCATCCTCGCCGCCGCCGACCAGCTGGGCTACAAGCCGAGCTCCGCCGCGAGGGCGGTGAACGGACAACGAATGATGATGGTCGCCACCCTGCTTGACGGAGAATTCTCCAAAGCGAGCGCGGGAGTGCTGCTGGAGGCGTTTCAGCGGTCGTTCGACCAGCATGGCTATAACATGGCGGTGTTCTCATGCGCCGGCGGGCTGGAGAAAACCCTCGGCTTGATGAGGCACCTGTCAGGCGGGGTGGTCGACGGCATCCTGAACCTCATACCCGAAGTCACCGTGAGCCAGGCCGCCTCCAATTGCGCCCCGCTCCCCGTCCTGACCTACCTGAGGCCGCACATCGACTCCCCGGTGTATCTGGACATCGCCGCCGGCATGAGGGAAGCCATGGAGCACTTATGGACGCTGGGTCACAGAAAGATCGGCTTCATCGGCGGCGAGCGGATCAAGGCCGCCGACATGCGCGACGACCCGCAGGTCGAAGGTGTGCGGCATTTCCTGGAAAGCAAGAACGCCTGGGATCCGGCCCTCGTCAGGATGTCGCCGGGGAACTTCTCCGACGGCTTGGCCTATGCCGGCGCGCTGCGCAACGTCGGAGCGACCGCCATCGTGGCGGCGAACGACCAGGTCGCCTGCGGCGTCCTGTCGTGGGCTTCGAGCGAAGGGCTCAAGATCCCCGAGGACATGTCGGTCGTCGGCTTCAACGACAGCCCACTCGCCGTCATGGTCACGCCGGCCTTGACTGCCATCCAGTTCCCCTTCCAGGAAACCGCCGACATCACGGCCGGCGCGCTCGTGGATTTGATAGAAGGCAGACGCATCCTCCATCACAAGGTGCTGGCACCCCGTCTCATCATCAGGAACTCCACGTCGAGAATCGATCAACCACCAAGGTGACGCCTATGCCGACGACAGAATCCCTTCGGACAGTCAGGAGGACCGCAAAGGCGCGCGTGGCACCGCACGGCGCCAGCTCCGCGTTCACGCTCATCGAACTACTGGTGGTCATCGCGGTCATCGCGATTTTGGCGTCGCTTCTCCTGCCGGTGCTCAAGCAGACGCGTGAGCGCTCACTCTCCACGCTGTGCCAAAACAACCTGAAACAGTGGGGGACGGCGCTCCAGATGTACACGATGGACTACGACGGCTGGATACCCAAGGGAATGTCAGGAAGGACATTTGAGACGGTCTGGTATGGCCCTCTAATCCTCGGTGCCTATCTCGGCCCCTGCGATCCGCCGACCAACGACACCGACCCGAACGTGGCCTACAACAAACTGAAGGATTGTCCGTCCTTTGTGGCGACGCCCTGGAAGGGATATACGGACTATGGATGGTCCAACAGCATCGGCACGTACGACGCGCCGGTGTACAAGATGGAGAAAGTGGCCACCAGCACGCTCGTGCTTGCCGACTCCCTGAACAACTGGCTGGTGGACCGGACGGCGACAATCAATCGAGCCAGCGGAGGTGTGGACTGCCTGCGGCACAACAACCGGGCCAATGTGCTTTTCACCGGCCTGCACGTCAATTCGATGCCGTACGCCGAGGCAATCCTGTCGAAGCACTGGACGCCCGCCGAGGACTAATGCCCGATCACAAGTATATCCCCGCTGTCATGGAGGAGGTCTCGCATGCTTTTTGACAGGCGACGCGCCGACGAAATTGCCGAGATGCTCCCAACCGTCCCCAGAGGCCTTGGCGTGCCCATACGCGACCGGAGGGCGTGGCGAAGTCTTTCCGACAACGCCGGCGTTGCGTCCATCATTCGCAGAGCGCGGGACGAACAGGGCAGACTGACGCCCCATATCGGCGACGACGACTACTTGGCTTTCTCGCGCACCGGAAAGTCCGCCGACTACGTGCGGCAGATATATAAAAGGAAGGCGAGGCTGACCGACTTTGTCGTGGCCGGCTGCGTGCTGGATGACAACACGTTTATTGCCGCCGCCGAAAAAGAGATACACGCCATCTGCCAGGAGCGAACCTGGGTGCAACCGGCGAGCGACCTTGACCTGGGATGCTTTCATGGGCGGAGAATGAATGTCGAACTGGTCTCCTCCGTCACCGCGCTGCTTCTCGCCACCGCCGACTGGCTGCTGCAGGAGAGACTCTCCCCGGACACCAGAGCGTTGCTCCGCAAGGAGGTGTGGCGAAGGGCGCTCGAGCCCACTCTTGCGGTCGCGACGAAAGGCGGACGACTTCCCGACGATTTCTGGTGGATCGACGCCACCAACAACTGGAACGCCGTATGCCTCGACGGCACCGTCGGAGCGGCCCTCGCCCTCGTCGACGACCGCGGCGTCCGAGCGAGGTTCGCGGCGTTCGCCGAGCGCAACATCAGCAATTACCTCGCCGGGTTCACGGACGACGGCTACTGCGATGAAGGCGTGGGCTATTGGAATTATGGATTCAGCAACTATCTCGCGCTTGCGGAATCTCTCTTCCTGTCCAGCGGTGGGGCCATCAACCTCTACCGGGAACCCAAGGTCGCCGAGATCGCCCAGTACGGAAGGCGCATACAAATCCTCCCCGGCCTCTGTCCGGCCTTCGCGGACTGCCCGACAAGCATCCTGCCATGGGAATGGCTCTCGGTCCTTCCCGAGTTGAGACGGGGAGAGCAGCCGATGGATCAGGGTCGGATGGGCGAACTGGGTGCGCAAGGGATGCCCGACACGGAACTACACATCTTCGCCCTAAGTTTCTTCATCCCGTCGCGGGAAAGGGTGGCGCGGGCTGTTGAACCCCGAAGCTTTTTCAAAGACGCCGAAGTGCTGATCTGCAGGCATGCTCCCCCCCAAGGTCGTCCCTTCGGCGCCGCGATCAAGGCGCGGCACAACGGAGAGTGCCACAACCACAACGACATTGGCTCCTATGTGGTGGCTTGCGGCGACAGCACCCCCCTGGTCGACCCGGGAAACGAAGTGTACACGAAAAGGACATTCAGCCCGGAACGCTACGAGAGTGATGTCATCAACTCGTTCGGACACCCGATTCCGGTCGTGGCGGGACGCCTCCAACACGTCGGCCGTGAACACAAGGCCGTCCTGCTGAGAGCCGAGTTCTCCGACGAACTGGATCTGTTTATCCTCGACATGAGAGGCGCCTATGACGTTCCGGAGCTCATCTCACTGGAAAGAATGTTCGCGTTCTCCAGAATCGGCAGTGGCTCTTTGAGGATTACAGACAAGGTTCGCTTCGCGCGACCTTCTTCCTTCGAGTCGGCTCTGATAAGCTACATGCCGTTGGGGGATTTGCGCGCAGGACGACTCGTCGTCGGAACTGGAGACTCCTCTGTGTCACTAGCCATTTCAAGCGCGCCATGCGGATTCAGCTTCAATCTTGCCAGGATAGAGGAGGAGATGCCGGGAGGGGGTGTTCCGCTTAGAGCGGGGATCGCCCTAGTGGAACCTGTCTTGGAGGCGGAGATTGAAGTTCTCGTGACTCCGGCATACGGTGACGATCTGTGGTTTCGCCGCCAAGAAAAAGGGTAAGCAATGAGGACCACGCTCGATCTTGCAACGGCTGGATGGGCACCGCAGGAAGTATTTGCCGCAAACGGCACCGCAACATAAACCTATTGGGAGCAGTCATGCGTTGGAATGGGCCACAAAACACACGCCTGCGCCGCCTTTTTCTGGAAGGCTTCCTGGCGATGGACATCGCCGAGCCGTTGGTCTCCTTCGACGCCGAGGCTGACGCCAGAGCCGTACACGATTTCATGGCGGCAAAGGACTACGACCTGGCCGGCATCCGGCAGGACGGCCTGGTCAATGGTTACGCCCGCCGCGAGGAGCTGTCGTCCGGCATCTGCAAGGACCATCTGCGCCCCTTCAGTCCGAGCGACGACTTGGTGCCGGACACGGCCAACCTCCTCGATGAGGACATACGCGCCGCGCTCGGACAAGAATCCCGGGGACAGGCGCGCAAAGCCATCAAGGAGTTGGAGGCGCTCCGCAACAACTTGGCCCACACCCAGGTAATCGTTCCAGACAGCTGGCAGCAGATCGTGATCACCTGCAGCCGCCTCGAACAGAATCTTTCCGTGCTGACCGACCGGCTGCACCTGCTCACGCAGCCGAGGGAAAGTGAAGAATCATGTCGGGAAGATCGAGATTCTGAGGAATCCGTTCAGTCTCAGACAACTTGATCGGCACGGATTCTCTTGTCGTAAGTCGCGGCTCGGACAAGCCTCGCCCTTCAAGACGCGCATGCAATTCAGGGATTATGCTGGAGGGCGACCCCTGTGTGAGCCGCACCATGCCACCATTTTTCCCCTATCGTCCCGTTTTGATCAAGGCGCGTCATGAGTTCCGTAACAGGCCGCATCCTATCCCTTGACGGCGCCGAGTTGGATACCCTTGACCATGTAGCGCTGGAGGCAGACGAAGAGGATGATCATCGGCAGGACCGACATCGTCACCGCCGCCATGAGCAGATGCGTGGTCTGCCCGCGGGTGGAGTCGAAGAAGAGCAGGCCGACCGGCAGCGTGTACTTGTCGACGCTGCGAAGCATCACCAACGGCCAGAAGAAGCTCTGATAGTTGCCCATGAAGGTGAAGATGACCAGTGTGAGCAGGCCGGGGCGGCTCAATGGCAGGATCACGTCCCAGTAAACCTGCCATTTGCTCGCGCCATCGATTTCCGCCGCCTCGTCGAGACTCGTCGGGATCGCCAGCATGAACTGGCGCAGCATGAAGGTGCCGAACGCCGAGAAGGAGGCGGGAATGATGAGCCCCGCGAAGGTGTCGACCAATCCCAGCGAAATCATGATCTGGTAGTTCGGGATCATCATGACCAGCCCAGGCAGCATCATGGTCGAAAGATACAGCAGGAAGACCTTCTCGCGGCCCGGCCACTGGAGACGGCTGAAGCTATACGCCGCCAGCGAACTGGTGAACACCTGCAGGAAGGTGACCCAGCAGGCGACGAAAATGCTGTTCCAATAGAACCGCCCGAACGGAATCACGTCGAACACCTCGCGGTAGTTGTTCCATTGGATTTTCGTGGGCATCCACTCCGTCAAGCCGACCTCGGCAAGCGGTTTCAAGCTGGTGAGCACCATCCAGAGGAACGGCAGCAGGAACGTGACGCTGAACGCCACCAAGGCGATGTGCAGCCACACCTTGGAGACCAGATCGCGGTGCATGGCGTGCGACCGAGCGGCCTCCGCCCGCTTGAACAGCGCGGCATCCTGGCTCGAGATCTCCGTCTTGTCCCGCTTCACTTCATTGTCGCTCATATGTCCCCACTAAAACGTAAATCGTAAAACGTAAATCGAAGCCGCAACTCGCCCACTTCCCCACTTCCCCACTTCCCCACTTCCCCACTTCCCCACTTCCCCACTTCCCCACTT
>CAYTFM010000209.1:10209-16209 GCA_964436735.1 uncultured Victivallales bacterium
CCCCAATGACCAATGACCAATGACCTCTGCTCTCGCTCAATCGTTCACGTATTTGCTGCCGAAACGCCAGTTGAACAGCGTCAAGGCAAGCACCATGACGAACAGCACCCAGGAAATTCCTGAGGAGTAGCCAAGACGTCCCGTCACAAATCCTTCGTTGTAAATGAAATAGCTCAATGTCGTGGTCGACCCGGCCGGGCCGCCCTGGGTCATCGTCCTGGCCATCTCGAAACCGCCCTGCAACCCGCCGATGACGGACATGACGACGATGAAGAAGGTGACGGGGGCCAATTGCGGCCAGGTCACATGCCAGAATTTCTGCAGTTTGCTCGCGCCGTCGATTTCCGCCGCCTCCTCAAGCTCGGGCGGGACGTTGCTCAACCCCGCAAGGTAGAGCAGCATGTTGTTGGAGCCGATGGCGCCCCACAGCCCCATGATCATGATGGCGGGCTTCGCCCACTGGTAGCTTGAGAGCCAGTTCGGTGGCTCAAGCCCGACGGCCGCCATCGCGGGCAGGTTGAAGCTGACGACCGACAGCCCCGTCACCGTGAACTCGAACGCCAGAACACCGAGCGAGATCAGCAGGCAGGTTCCGACGCCATGCCAGACGACGCAGGTGAACTCCCGCCCTTTCACGGCCGCGCGGCAGACAAGCGCCAGGATGACCACCACGGCGACGGCCACAATGACGGTCCGCGCCGAGGCCGCGGGAAACCATTTCGCGGCATACCAGAACGGGAGCGTGGAGAAGAAGGTTGCGAGGAATATGCTTCCATGGCCGAACTCGCCCTCGCTCCAGTGATGGAAGAAGAAGCTCATCGCCTTCCAGAAGACGAAGGCGATGGCGGCGACCGCCAGCCACATCCCCAGATCCCCGATCCACGGCGGCAGCTTGCACACCATCGCGGAAAGTGCCCGGAGCGGTCCATCGAGGAATCCGTTGATCGGCCCCGTGTGCGGGCTGTACATCTTTTTCCACAGGATATAGACGGCGACGCCCGAGGTGAAATTCGGGAGATAAAACAACGTGCGGTAGACCGTCTGTCCCGTCGTGACCCCCAGCACCAAGGCAAGCGCGGCGATCGAACCGATCAGGATCACCAGAGCCGACGAGCCAAGCCCGAACAGCGCCAGCATGCCGCAGCAGGCCACCATGACCGCCCCGGGAAGCAGCACCTTGAACGTCCCCAGTTGCTTCCCTTTCAAATCCTTGCTGAGCAGGATGGCCGCCAGCAGGCTGCCGCCGATCGCCAACGGAGCTCCCATCATCAGGAAGAGCGTGTTGCCCAGAAACTTCCAGAAGTCCCGCTCCTTGAAAAGCTGGACGAAGTTCTTGAACGCCACGAACTTGATAGGCTCGTCGTGGAACATGTTGTGCAGCCGCAAGTCCCAGTTGCTGAACGCCAGCACAAGGCTGAAGATCAGCGGGATCGTGGTGAACGCGAGGAACCCGATGATGTTCGGCGAGAGGAACGCCACGCCCCAGGCGAGGTTCTTCAGCTCTCTTTTCTTTGATGGATGCACGCACGCCTCCGAAAAAATTCGAAATAGGAAATCCGAATATCGAAACTTTCACAAAACTCGAACATGCTTTCCGCGGTTTCTGACTTCGAGCTTCGAGTTTCGGATTTTCAAGTTCACTCCGCCCTGCCGGTGTCCTTATAGTATTTCTGGTGGAACGGATTGCTGACAAGCGACAAGGGGATCTTCTTCCCCGCCGCCTTGAGTTCGTCGATCTTCTTCTGCCGCCCACACGCCTCGTCGTAGGCGGCTCGCAACTTCGGATTCTCATCGAGATTACGAGTAATCTCCTCATTGATGCGCTCAGCCGCGATCTTGGCCGTCTCCAGCGGTGTGTAGATCTGCGACATCAAGGCGCTGCTGCTGTTCCAGAGATGGGTGTACACCCGGCTGTTGGAACCGAACGGCGTCTTGGATAGCACGATGGAAATGTCCACCGCGTCCTTGGCGAACTTCTCGTGCACACCCCACTCGTTGGGGTACGCCTTCGGACGCAAATACTCCTCGCGGAGCGTGTAGATGGGGTTGGGGGGAAGGCTGTCGGCGTCCTCCACGATGTTCATGTTGTAGTCCTCGCTGGCGAGGTAGGCGAGGAAGTATTTCGCCAAATCCTTGTGCTTGCCGCCCTTGTACACGAACGCCGCCCGCGACCCGATGGTCGTGTTGGGGTAGCCGCCGTTGGGATACTCCACGGCGTCAAGCTGCATTTTACCGAACTGACGGAACTGGATGAGGGCATAGCGGCCTGTGGAGATCATCCCGTAGTTTCCGCTGTTGAACAGTTGAAAGGTCAACCCGCCATAGCCGCTCTGTGAGGAGAACGAGGCGACCTCCGCGGCGGACGGCGTCAGATGGTCGACGTACGTCCATTTGTAGCATAGCTCGAAGGCTTTGACGAAGCCCGGACGGTCGACGGTCGCCGCCGTCAGCGTCTCGTTGAAAATGTCCTCTCCAAGCGAGCGGGCGACATTGATCTGCGGCACATCCGGGCACAGGAAGATGGTGCGACGCTGCTGCCCTTTATTAGCCACCTCGACAAACTCACGGCCGAACTTCTCGAACTCCTCGAAGTTCCAGCGCATCGGCGGCGGCTTCAGTCCGTATTTTTCGAAGGTCCCCTTGTTGACGAAGTACAGTGCGGCGTAGACGTTGCAGGGGAAGACATACTGCCGTCCATTGACGGTTATGTCATCCCGGATCGACTCGTAGGTTTTCGAGGGGTCGAAGCCCATCTTGAGTCCATCCTCCGTGACGTCCTCGACAATTCCGGTCTCCACGAGATACACTAGATTACCGCCGGACGTGCCACAGTCGATGGCGTCGCCCGCCACTCCCGAGACCCCTTGGATGATGGTCTTGGTCATGTCGCCATTCGCGGTGTCGATCCGCAGGTCGATGTCTTGGTAGTTGTTTTTCTTGAGCCAGTCACGGAAAGTTTTGATCTGCAGGGCGCGGGCGGGGTTGTTGTCGGTCACCCAGTAGATGATCGGCACGCTGGACTGGACGTTGGGATTCATCCAATGCACGACCAACGACGCGCCAACGAGGGCACAGCAAATGACGATGAACAAAATCCTCATTACCGATGAAACCTTCACGTATTAGAGATTTTGCGGACGTGGACCGCAACATCTTTTGCCGTACCACATGACCGCTTCACAAATACCACACAAGAAACCGCTTGTCGAGTCCTGTTCTAAATTTTTAGCCGTAGATATACGGTTTTCCCTGTCTCCCCGTGAGATTTAATGGACTGGAAACCCGCCGCGGCAAACGCTAATTGTATGATTACTTACACCAAATACCCCGCACGGCGGGATGGAATCCATATGGCGCCTGCTCAGCGTTCAACCACATCGGCAAACCATAGCAAGCGGAAGTCGATCGTCTACGAGGACGCCACGTACGCCACGTTTTACGACTGGGTGTACAGCTCGTTTACCAACGATGTCGAGTGGTACCTCGCGCTTGCCCGGAGCCATGGCGCGCCGGTTCTCGAAGTCGCCTGCGGCACCGGGCGGGTCGCGGTCCCTCTGGCGCGCGCCGGATTCGACGTCACCGGCATCGACCTTTCCGAAGCGATGCTCGATATCGCCCGCCGGAAACTCGAATCGGAGCCGTCCGACGTCCGGGGACGCGTCTCGCTCGCCCACGGCGACATGCGCGAGTTCGCGCTCGGCCGCGCCTTCCCCTGCGTCATCGTGCCGAACGCCGCCCTCCTCAATCTTCTCCGTCCGCTCGATGTCCAGGACTGCCTCTGCCATCTTTTCCTGCACACGCGGGCAGGAGGACTGGTGGCCATCGACCTCGTCGCGCCCCGCCGCATCACCGAACAACCGCTGAACACGCCTCTCCAACTCGGTGACGGCGTGAATCCCTTGACCGGGCTCCCCTCGAAAGCGTTCACGCGGCTCACACGGCTCGATCGGCGCCATCAGTTGGTGAGAATCGAGCATTTCCTGATGGCGGGGAAGACCCCTGGGGAGCACGTCCATTCATTCACCCAAGACTGCCGCTGGCTTGAACCGGACGAGGCCGTCCGACTCCTCGAACACGCCGGGTTCATCGATGTCCGCCTCTTTGGCGACTACCAAGGCGGCGCCTTCCGCGACGACTCCGAACGCCTCGTCCTCACCGGCCGAAGACAAGGCGATTAGGGCTCAATGCAAAATAACCTGCACATTTGCTCAGGTTATTTTGCATTGAGCCCTTAGCGGGGAGCGTCCGTGCGGTGGAAAACCTCGAACACGGCGTCGTAGAGGAGGTAGCTCTCGCCGGGAATATAGGCGTGTCCCCGAAGCTCCCGCGTGGCGTCAAACTCTTTCGCCAGCGTATACCTCTCGTTGAAATACGGCAGCTTTCGCATGCGGACGACCTCGAACGGCCGCAGCACAATCCATTCGGGATTGAGGAATTTGACAAGCGTCACGAAGTCCGCCTTTTCCGAACGGATGAGACGCGTGACCTCCGGACTGGCGAGGCCGGGAAAGTCGAGCATGCGGGCGCCGCTGAAGTAGCCGATGTAGCCGAGGCACTCAAGATAGACGCGGTCGCCCGGCGCCATTTCCGCCTTGAGCCATTCGCCGATCTTCTTCCGCGTGCCGGTCTCGATCACCTCCTGCTGGAGCTTCATCTGGCGCGCCACAAGCCCCAACGTCACCGCCATGATGACGAAGACGCAGAGGAGAGCCGACGGCGCGAACCATCGGCGCCACGACGCATGGACAAGGCACCCGGACAGGGCCCATGCCGCCTCAACGAGCGCGGCGATCCCCAGCATCGCCAGCGGCGGGAAATACCACGGATAGGGAAAGGGCATCAGCGCGACATACAGCATCAGCAGGAAGAACATCAACGAGGCCCGCGCCCCCACTCCCGGCCTCCTCACCTGGAACATCCAGAACGAAAAGGCGACGGCGCCCGCGATGAAACAGAACAAGACCAGCAGCACGGGCCATTCGCCCATCGAGAAGGCCATGCGCGGATACGGCGGAGCGAAGACCCATCCCAGACGCTCGGGAAGACAGGCGAGCATCCGCGACACATGCTCGTGGAGTCCCATGCGCACGGCGATGGCGCTTTTGGCCGTCACCGTGTGCGGCACCGGCGTCCCATAATACCACCACGCCCATGAGAACCATGGCAGATACAGGACGATCGTGACCAAGGACGCCTTGAGGACGCCCACGGACATCGTCCGTCGGGAGGAGACGGGAAACACCACGTAGGCTGCCACAAGCGCGGCCACATACACGCACGAGTCGGGACGCGTCCACATGAGGCCCGCCCACGCCACGCCCACCAGCGGCCATTCGGCGCCAATGCCCTTTTCCATCAGATACAACGCCCACGACAGGAAGAAGAGCATGAAGGCGGTCTCCATCCCGTTGACGGAAAAGATCACCGACTTCGCCTCGAACAGATAGAGCAGTCCGGCGCAGACCGGAGGGCAACGCCGTCCGGGAAAGCGTAGACCGACCGTCTTAATCAAAAACACCCCTCCCCCGACGAACGCCGGCACGCAGAAGCACAGACGGAACAGCCACAACGCGCCCTCCCAGGAACCCCGTCCCACCGCCAGATAGCACAATGACGGCAACAGCACACCGAGGGGCGAGGTGAACCCGTGCGTCCGGACGCCCGGCTCGTACACAAGCCCCCGCCCCTCGCAAAGATTTTGACTGAATTTGAAGGTGATGAGATAGTCGTCCCATACATGGCTGGTCCACAGCGCATAGCAGACGGGCAGCGCCGCCGCCGCAACACAGAAGAGCGGAGCGAAACGACGAGAGAGGAACTCGCCAGCCCGACTGATGCCCGATTGATTTTCCATAAGAACGCAAGTAGAATAGAATGGTGTAAGGGTTCGTTACATAATAACCTGTACATTTGCTGGCAGCTATTCTGGCTTTTGGCAAGGAGCGATTGACGAGCGTATCGCGATACGTGAGGAATGAGCGACGCAGGCAAAAGGCGGAA
>CAYTFM010000210.1:0-16176 GCA_964436735.1 uncultured Victivallales bacterium
ATGCTGGTGCCGAGATTGACATCCATGCAGCTCGCATTCGGTTTCCCCTTCAAATTATCGAAACTGTACGAGCTGGAATCCACTTTCAGGTTGAGGGCCGCCGTCTTGCCGTTTCTGGTGTATTCAAGATAGGCCTTGGGGGCTTTGGAACCGAAATAGAAGCCGTATAGCTTGAACTGCATGCCAAGAGATACGGCGAGGATCTGATTCCCGCTCATATCGACTGCCGACGTGATCATCGGCGGGCAATAATCGACTGTCTCGACCGAGCTGCCGCCATCTTTCACGGCCACGCTCATGGTGCATGCGACTGGTTTGATCGGATGTGCGGCGAGGTTCTCTTCGGCTGTCACCTTGGAGTCCCACTGGTTTGTATTGAAAAGAATGATTTTATCAAGCCACTGATAGGGGAACATGCGGGGAAGTGAGCTGGTTTTCAGCGTTTCCTTTTTTGTTTTTTTCGTGTTCTCTCTCACGGGATCGGTGTAGCTGCCGGTGGTGGTCAGTGTGAGCGCGCTGGCGGCGGCCGCTTCCTGTGCCGCGGGAACGGAGAGGGAGGTCTCCATGCCGTAGGTGGCGTAGTTGAACGTGGCGTAGTCGAAGGGGTCGAGGCTGTCGCATTTCGTGCTGGCCGTGCCATTGCTGAAGACTTTCCATTCCGTGCTGAAATGGTTGTCGTCCTTGACGGTGACCAGGGTGTAGCCGAAAAGATACACGTTGTAGTACGCGAGTTGCGCCGTGATGTCGCACTGGGGCAATGCCGAGTTGTACCCCTCGTTGATCCACGGGGCGTGCTGGCCGCCGCCTGTTCCCTCCACAAATTGAAAGAGGTGTTTCCCATTCCGCGTCAGGACGGACCGGTTGTAGATATGCTCGTGTCCGCAGAAGTAGACCTTCGCGCCAGCGTCCACAAGGCTGTCGAAAAATGCGTCTCCCGCCGCGGTGTCGCTGGCGATGATGGGCGTCATGCTGATCTGGACTAGTGGCACATGGCCGAACGCGAAGACATGTGGCTGCTTGTTGCCTGAAAGTTGCTGGTTGATCCAGTCCTGCGGGACGCTTGGCTGGTTGACGTTTTGGATATAGTTGTCAATTCCGATCACAAGACTGTTTTTGTGCTTGAAGCTGTAGGTCAGCCGCACCGCCCCGGCGGGGCCGTTGTCGGGGATGTAGGAGAAGCCGGCGAAGGCGTTGAGAAACAGTGTCGGATCGTTTTCAGGAGCGATGGCCATCGCCTCGTGGTTGCCCCGGACTGGGTAGACGGGAATTTTCGCGTCGTAGAGGGGCTTCATCTCGGTGAACCAGGCCTGGAGCATGGTGCTGAAGGACGGCGTGCCGCCTGGAGGCCACTCGCCGTAGATGAGGTCACCGCTGATGAGGACAAAGTCCACGTTGTCGGCGGCGATGGCCTTGGCGATCATGTTGGCGTATTGTCCAATGCCATTGTTCGCCGTCGTATACCCCTGCGTGTCGCTGATGACGGCGAAGCGCCATGGCGGCTCGTCCGCCGTCGATACCATCCCGGCCACAATCATGGCCGCCGCCGCGCAGGCGATCAACAGATGCCTGGCAATCGCCATCCGGCCTTTTCCGTCGTGACGTTCATGGCGCATGCCACAGCGTCCGGCCTCAGCCTCTCTTGATGCTTTTTCCATTTTCTTGTGGGAATCCTCTGTTATACATTTCCTGAAAATGTTCTATCATCAAATCGTCTGGGAAAAATGATGCTCCACGTGTCACGACGGAAATGTATTAGAACAAAATTTTGTTCGGTGTTTTTCGGCCTACGGCTCGTTTGCGGACTTGAGCCGCCTTAGTTATATAGCTTTCTGTTGATGTCAATCGAGCTGTCATTGGCAAACGTGAAGGTCTTGCTCCACTCTCCGCACGAGGCGTGCACGGAAATTCCCTTGAGCAGATCAAGATCATTCCAGCGCCATCCGGAGAAATCCAAGCTCATGGTGTCCTTGTTGGTGTCCATCTTGACGGTCATCGTGTCGCGTTTGCTCTTGAATTTATAGCTGTAAACGCCTTTGCTTGATTTGAATTCCCCGGGCGGAACAAGAATCAGAGACTCGCCAACCGTGATGGCGAATGTTTTTTGTGACGGATCCGGAACCACGCCGTCGACACTTGTGGAACACGTGAGAGACAACGCGCTTCTCGACGCCTTGCTGGCAATGGATCCTTTCGCTTTGACCAGTCCGGGAATCGTGGTCGATTTCCCCGTTTGCCAGGTTGTGGTCTCATGAAGAGGAAGGGCATAGCGACTCTCCTCGACTCCGGTCTTGAGCCTGATGAGAATCCCGTCAGAGGCGACAAGTGAGGGCAGGAGGTTCTTCGGAGCGATGAAGCTCCACAGGCTTTTCTTGAAATCAAGCGTCAGCTTGGCGCCGTCCTTGTTGACGAAGCTCACCACGTCGCCGCTGGCTGGAGTCAGAGCGCCCATGTCGAACACCGTGGCGTCGATGGCGACGCTTCCTTTCGGACCGTCTTTGAGGGTGTCTCTCCCGATCAAGAGCGGCATATTCTTCACGCTCGCCTTGCCGTCGTCGATTTTAACCGCAATCGCCTTCAATTGCGCAACCGTCAACCCAGACCCGCAGGGCCGCCACTCCGCCCGGACAATGGCGTCGGAGTTGACCGTCACCGTAGTCCGCCCCTTTGTTGAGTCGGCGATGACCGCGTCGCCGCTTTTCACGCTCCACCTGTCGAAGGCAACCCATTCCCTTCGGCTCGTCCGGGCGTCGATGGACACCGCCTCGCCCTTCCTCACGCTCAGCGTCGTTTGCGGTTTTGTCCAGCAATACCCGCAATTGTCCGACTCGACAGTCAAGGACACGATGACGTCAGCGTCAATTGTTTTTTGCTCAAAGTGTCTGCCAGGAGAGGATGGGGTCACGAAATTCGCCGTGATGGTGGCGTCGCTGGTCAACGTGACTGTCGTGCTGGCTGAGTTTGGTTCCGCTATGGTCGCCCCTCCGCTGGTAACCGTCCAGTTTGAGAACGCATAACTGTTGCTGGCGGGCGACGCCGTGACGTTGTACGTGTACGCGTCACTCGTCGGCGTGTAGGCCGCGGTTCCAGAATTGCAGGGTACGCAGTCCACCATGATGCCGCAGTTGTTTGGCGTCGCGTTGACAACATAGGTGAGACAGAAAAAGTTTTGGATGTTTTGGCAGTTCGTGGGCATCCACGAGGGCGCGCTGTCGACTGTGATGTCGGGCTGAAGCCAATATGGAGTGACGTTGTACGCATTGTATGTTGGGCATAAAGGAGGCGGAGTAGGGATGCCAGGCAGTTGGAGGGTCATCGCGCCGCTACTGCTGGTGGAGGTCGAATTAGAGGTGCTGTAATTGACAGAGCCCTGCAATTCCAGGCTGCCATTAAAGAGTTCTGGGCCAACACTGCCTGTAATTGCAAGGCTGAACCCATGCTGGTTTGTGTCTGTTTGACCGTTCGTCCAACTGATGTCTTCGCCTGGTATGTCGACGCCATTGACGGTCATGGTGCCAGCCGTAGTGTTGTTGCTTTCCGACACCTGGCCGTTGATTGTGCCGTTGTTTTGAGCCCAGGAAGTCAGGTCGGTCGAACTCCAGAGCGGTTTCATGCCTTGCGTGAGATGCTGGAAGCCCGGAGGATCCGTCTGGCTCGGATCGGCCAGTTGGTAATTGAAACTATTCAAGGACACGCTCGAGACAAAGACATAGTGGAAATCCGGCTGTATTGGCGTGGAGCCATCCCATGCGAAACGTTTGTAGAGATGGTGGCTCAGCGTGGGTGCTTGATAAAAGAAGAACCCCCAATCGCCATTGTTGTTTTCCCCGTTGACCATGCGGGGCGCATTGAAGTTGTCAGTCTGGTTTTTTGTGACTGAACTGTCCGTAACCACGGAATGCGACAGGTTAGATCCGAAAGTCAGCCCAATGTTATATACATCTTTGATGCCTGAGCTTACACCTACCGAAACGCTTCCCGACCAAGTGGTGGTGCTGCTCATTCCGGTGGTAGTGGAATTCCCAAAGGCGAGCGCGGACAAGGACTGGAAAGTGTTCGCCGCATCGGTGACGCTCCATCCATTGTAGGTGAAGGGGGGCAGTCCGGCGACGAACCCCAATGGCACAATGGCCGTGACAAGTTGTTGGTTGACCACCTCCGAGTCGGTGCCGACACTCGACGCCACATCGTACATCCCATCGCCACTCGGATCGTAGACCAATTGGTCGGAAGTGTATGCTCCCGCAAAGACCATACTGGCCTCGTCATCAGGAGAAGAGACGCCTATCACGTTGATGTATTGCCGCATCGTGTTGCTGCTGGCGTCGTAGCCGCCCACCACGGCCGAGCACAAACCATAACAATAAGAGTCATCGGACTTATAGGCGGAGTTTTTGTGGAAGGGGACGTGCAATCTATCTGGGGTTGTCCATTGCTTATTGGGGCCGAGGGTAAGCTCCATGTGAGCCGCATAGTCAATACCATCATGCTCCGTTTCCGTGTAGTGGTACCACATTTGCATGGCATCGGCGGTGGCGCCGCCCTGGATGGTGCCGTTTTGGAGGGTCAACCCGGTTATATTGTAGTAACCGAAAACCATGTATGGTATGGCCGTCGAGGAGAAGTTGGAGCCGTCCCACACGTAAGTGTTAATTCCTATGCCTGTGCCATATGGTGGATTTGGTGCGGCGATGACCAGCATGAGCTTCATATTGCCGCTGGCGTTGTCATAGAAGCTGGCCGCGGCCACCCCCCCTTTCAAGTCGCTGGTGATAGTCTGAGCTACGACGGGAGCCGTCCATGACCAGCCGTCGGTGCTCGTAGAATAGGCAACACACGACACGCCATTAATCGAGGATTGGGTGAACACGAACATTGTGCCATCGCAAACGGCGGCGGCGACATAACTGGTGTTGCAGGCAACGAGATTTACTTGATTTTGCTGGAAATAATAATTGCCGTAGCACCCGTACCAAACGGGACATGTCTTATCACTGGTGGCCGCGGTGTAGAAATAGTAGAGATTGTTGTTGAAGACGCAAGACGCCGGCTGGCTGGAGGCGGGTATATCTTTAAGGGGGGAGGCTTGGCCGACCTTCGAAAAGTTTGAGAGTGAGCCATCAGCACCGTCGATTTTCATTTTCAAAAGGACGAGTTCTGAGGTGGGAGTGGAAAAGTTGCCGATGACATACACAAATCCATTGAAATTTGTCGCCGATAGATTAGGCGGGGTGCCATAGTCATACTCCGTGTAGTCCAAGTCTGTGTCAGGCCAGTTAAAGAGTGTGTAGCTTGGCGGGGAGTAGTTTTGCGCCTCCACCTTGACCGCCAACGCCGCCACCAGCAACACCAACCCGATGACAATACCTTCCACCCTGGCGGAACCGACGCCCAACCTCGACCTTGGACTCATCATATGGCATCCATCCTTTGTTGTTGCGCCCTCGTCACGCTCGGCAACACATCTCTTTCCACATCGCCGCCGAGTCCCACCACTCACTATGCTTATAGCTTGCCAGGGATCGTTATCAAGGAGAACGCGTAATCCCAAAGCTTTTTGTTCCACATGGTTATTTTGTCAAGCCATTGGTAGTCGAACGTTGATGGCAGGGACTTCAGGCGCTGCGTTTACCCAATCCCGCTCTTACAACTTCAAAACGCAGGAGTCCCCCTATCGGGACGGTCAGACTCAATTTGCCGACGGGATTTGCGCCAGCTTCGCCTGCATTGCAGGGCTCAATTGCTTGACCAGTTCGGCGTTGTACACGCCAGAGGTTGGATTGATGCTGGGCCCTTGCGCTATCGGGACGTTGAATATCTGATGGCAGGCGATCGAATAGGAGCGCGATATCAGCGCGGGAGACTGCGCCCCGTCCGGAAGAGGATCCAGGTTGACCGCGGGATCGACGTCGAGAGCGAAGATGGAGATCGTGGCGTCGCTGTTGCGGACGATGTCGAAGCGGCGGAACTGCTGGGGAGCATCCCGCAGCGATGGGACCTCGACTACCCAGAAGCCTTTTTCAGGATCGCCATCGGGTGAGGGTTGCGGCGTGATGGCGTTGCGATGCACATGTCCCGAAATCCACAGGATGAGGTTTTTATAGGTGTGGAGCTTGGCGAGCAAGGTGTTTTCGGAGATGACGGAATAGGAGGCGAAGATGGACATTAAGGGCGCAAGCGGATTGCCTGCGGGCGCCGGATTTATCTCATAGGGGCGTATCGGGATATGGGCGCAGACGATCATGAGTTCGCCTGCGGCCTCCCCCGCGTCGAGTTCGCCGACGAGCCACTCGTAGCGCCGGTAGTCGAGGGCGGCTTTCGAGCTGCCGGCCTTGTCGGTGTCGTCGAACACGATGACCTTGATCGGGATGCCAGCCTTCGGATGGAAGGAATAGCAGGCGAATCCGGTTTTAATCATTTCCTTTGTGAAACCATGGCCGACCGGGTTCGACGTGGTTTTGAGGAATTCGCCCATCCAGTCCTTGACCGTGAGCGAGCGGCGCTTCGGATCGGCGGCGACCTTCGGAGGCTTCTCGTAGTAGTCGACCGGTCCGACATCGATGATGTCCCCGTATTTTGTCGTGCCGTCGACGAGTCCCATGTAGAAACCGCGGCCGAGCACAAAGTCGGGATTGCTGGCGGACAGGTCACCAAGGTTGAGGACGCGGGAGCCGACGAGGGTTTTCTTGAGGTAATCGTTCGGGAGGGCGGCGCCTGTCCAAAACTGATCGTGGTTGCCAAGGCACTGATACCACTTGATCGACTTGTCGAGTCCGGCCGCCTGGTAGGGCTTCTGGTAGTCAATGGTCTTGACTCCTTTGTGGGAGCCGGAGCTGGGGGTGATCATTTTGCCGTCGAGGACGTCAAGATACCATCTGAGCTCGTTATACTGGTTGTTGTTGCAGGCGTCGCCGAGGCCGATGCCGAAGTCGAACGGCGCCTTTTTGTGCACGGCGTTGATGGTCTGGACGGCGGCGTCAAGGACGTGCGTCGTGTAGAGGATAATCGAGGAATAGGCCGAAATATTGGATAACGGGCCGAGTTGGTAGCCGTAGTTGATGCACTGAGCCGGCGATTCCTTGTCGGTGATATGGACGTCGCTGATGGCGAAGAACGACAAAAGCGGCGTGGCCGATGGATCAGCGGCCGATGGAGCGGCGGTCGATAGCCACGAGGTGTCGGTGTCGACCTTCATGTCGGGCTTGGCGTATGGATAGGGAGCGCCGTCCTTCCATAAGCCGTAGCCGTTTGCCGTGTAGGCGGAGACCTGACACGGCAAAAGCGGCACGCCGGTAAGGAATGACGTGTCGACCTCGACCGTCCTGTCGAGTGTCGTGTAGACGTCTGTGGCGATCGGGTACGTTGGCGTCGCACTTTTCGTTGTCTTCCCGAAACCGTCCTGCGCCACGTTCGGTTCCTGGGCGACGGCCAGGACTGTGGACAAAAGCGGTAGAGATATCAGCGCGGCGATTCGTTTCATTCTTTTTCGCCCGTTTGGATCTGTGCGATCTTCGCCTGCATCTCGGGGGTCAGTTGTTTGATCAGGTTGGCGTTGTAGACGGCGGAGTATTGATTGATATGAAGCCCTTGCCACTGACCCACGTTTTTGAATATCTGCTGGGCCCCGATCGCATAGGCGCGCGCCTTCCAGGCGGGCGAGGGCGAGCCGGTCGACAGTGGCGCCGGATTGACCGCGGGATCGACATCGATCGCATAGATGGAAATGTTATTGTCGGCGTTGCGGTAGATGTCGAAGCGGCGGAATTGCCGCGGGAAGTCCCTTAGCGACGGGGTCTCGACCTCCCAGAATCCGTTTTCGGGATTGCCGTTGGGAGCAGGTTGCGCGGTGATGGTGTTGCGGTGGATGTGTCCGGCGTTCCACAGGAGGATGTTTTTATAGCTCCAAAGCTTGTTGAGAAACTCCTGTGAGTTGATGTCGGAATAGGGGCTGAATACCGCCGCCATAGGCGTCCCGTAGGAGTTGATCGGGATGTGCGAGCAGATGATCGAAAGCTCGCCGGCGGCCTCGGCGGCGTCGAGTTCGCCCACAAGCCAATCGAAACGCTCATTGTCGATCGAGCAATCGCCGGCGCCAGCCTTGTCGGTGTTGTCGAAGGCGATGACCTTGATGGGTATACCCGCCTTCGGCTTGAATGAATAGCAGGCGAATCCACGGTCGATCATGTCCTGCGTGAATCCGTGGCCAACCGGGGTCGAGGTGGTTTTGAAGAATTCCCCCATCCACTGCCTCATTTCAAGCGATTTGCGCTTCGAATCAGGGGCGACCTTCGGCGGTTTAGCGAAATAATTGAGCGACCCGGCGTTGATGACGTTTCCGAACTCCGTCGTGCCGTCAAAGACGCCCGTATAGAAACCGCGGGTGTTCAAATACCATAGATTAAAGGGATACTCGGTGACAAACGGGTTCAGTTGACCGATGTTGAGGACCTGCGAGCCGGTGATGGTTTTCTTGATGTAGTCGTCCGGATAGGCGATGCCCATCCACAACTGGTCGTGGTTGCCGATAACCTGGTACCAGGGGAGCGACTTGTCCAGTCCGGCCGCCTGGTAGGGCTTCTGGTAGTCAATGGTCTTGGCCCCCTTGCGGGCGCCGGAGCTGGGGGTGATCTTCTTGCCGTCGAGGACGTCGAGATACCATCGGAGTTCGTTGTACTGCGTGCTGTTGCAGGTGTCGCCGAGCGAGATGCCGAAATCGAACGGATCTTTCTTGTGCACGGCGTTGATGGTTTGGACGGCGGCGTCCAGGAACTGGGTCGTGGAGAGCATGATCCCCGAATACAGCGAGGAGTTGCGTGCGACATTGTTCTCGTAGCCGAAGTAGACCAACTGCGCCGGTGATTCCTTGTCGGTGATGTGGATGTCGCTGATGGTGAAGAAGGACAACAGCTTCGTGGCCGGCGGCGGAGGAGGATACGGCCCCCCTGGGACGCAGCCGTCGCCGTTCGGGGAGTCAGTCAGCATGTTGGGGGACACGCAGGCGAAGCCCTCCGCGTTCCACCATTTCCCGTAGCCGTTCGCCTCGTATTCAGATAATTGACACGGGAAAAGCGGCGGTTGGGTGTTGTACATGGAGTCGCAGGCGATCGTGCTGTCGACCGTGGTGCGGACATCAGCCTCCGCGATCGGATAGGTTGGGGTGACGACTTTCTGCTTTGCTTTTCGTATCCCATCCTGCGCCGATCCGATGGTGGACGCGCCGCAGAGGCAACCGACAGTCAACACAGCGAGCAAACTTTTCCTGAGCACGAGACCCTCCCTTAAAAAAGTATAATCATTTCATCGTGTCGTCTGTGTCAACGCCGTTGTTTTTGGCGGAACCGACGGACTCTGCGATTTTGGCGATCTTCTCCTGCATCGCAGGGCTCAATTGCTTGACAAGCTCCGCGTTGTAGACACCGGTTTTGGGATCGACGTTAGGCCCCTGTTGCACCTGATTGTTGAATATCTCCATGGTGGCGATCCCGTACGTGCGCGATGTCCAGGCGGGCGACGACGACCCGTCTGGAAGAGCGGCCGGGTTGGCCGCGGGGTCGACATCGGACGTGAAGACCGAGATCGTGTTGTCGCTGTTGCGGACGAGGTCGAAGCGGCGGAACTGCTGGGGCAAGTCCCTGGTCGAGGGGGTCTCGACCACCCAGAAGCCTTTTTCAGGATCGCCGTCCGGAGACGGTTGTGGCGTGATGGCGTTGCGGTGCACATGTCCCGAGATCCACATGACGAGGTTTTTATAGGTGTGGAGCTTGGCGAGCAAGGTGTTTTCGCTGATGACGGAATACGAGGCGAACAATGACATGAGTGGCGCATATGGGTTGGGCTGATAGGGTGGTGGAACCATCGCGTAAGGCCGTAGCGGGATATGCGCGCACACGATCATAAGCTCTCCCGCGGCCTCCCCCGCGTCAAGCTCGGCCACAAGCCAATTGTAGCGGGCATAGTCCAGCGAGATGCTCGCGCTGCCGGCCTTGTCGGTGTCGTCGAACGCGATGACCTTGAGCGGGAGGCCAGCCTTCGGATGGAAGGAATAACAGGCGAATCCCGCTTTGATCATTTCCTTTGTGAAGCCGTGACCGACCGGGTTCGACGTGGTTTTCATGAATTCGCCCATCCAATCCCTGATCGTGAGCGCTTTGCGCTTCGAGTCGGAGGAGACCTTCGGGGGTTTCTCGTAGTAGTCGACGGGCCCCACGTCGATGATGTCGCCGAATGGTGTCGTGCCGTCGACGACCCCCATATAGAAGCCGCGGCCGAGCAGCCAACTGGGATTGTTCGGCGGGATGTCCCCGAGGTTGAGGACGCGGGAGCCGGTGTAGGTTTTCCGCACGTAATCGTCCGCTATGGCGGACCCCATCCAGAATTGGTCGTGGTTGCCGATGACCTGGTACCACGGGAGCGATTTGTCCAGTCCGGCCGCCTGATAGGGTTTCTGATAGTCGATGGTTTTGGCTCCTTTGTGGGAGCCGGAGCTGGGGGTGATCTTCTTGCCGTCGAGGACGTCGAGATACCATCTGAGCTCGTTGTACTGATTGTTGTTGGCCGCGTCGCCGAGGGCGATGCCGAAGTCGAACGGATCCTTTTTGTGCAAGGCGTTGATGGTCTGGACCGCGGCGTCAAGGACATGGGTCGTATAAAGGATGACCGCCGAATACGCCGATGAATTAGCGAGAGGGCCGAGTTCGTAGCCATAGTAGATGCACTGGGCCGGGGATTCCTTGTCGGCGATGTGGACGTCGCTCATGGTGAAGAAGGACAAGAGCTTCGTGGCCGCTGGATCAGGTACCGAGGGTTTGTAGAGCCATGAGTTGGTTGTCGTTGGCCATCCAGTGTCGACCGTCATCTCGGGTGCGACGAATTGGTAACCGGACCCTGGATTCCATGCGCCGTAGCCGTGCGCCGCATATTCAGAAACCTGACAGGGCAGGAGCGGCGTGCCGGTGACGACGGACGTGTCGGGAACGATGGTGGTGTCGAGGGTCGTGTAGACCTCCGTGGTGATCGGGTAGGTGGGCGTCGTGCTTTTCTGCGCCGCCTTCAACATCCCATCCTGCGCCGCCGCGGCGAGGGCACCGCAGAAACAGCCGACAGCCAGTACTCGAAACACGTTTTTCATGAGCATACGACCTCCTTGTTATGTCTTGTATTATCCTCACATTTTTTTGACGTCGGATCAGGGGGCGCAAGGGAAGTCGCCGCTATCCGAAAAACTGTTTTCCGTCCAGTGTCCGGAGGACTCTTGCGGCGACGGCTTGACGAATGGGATCGACAATCGACTATCCACAACGGCGGTCGTTGTCGTGAAGATGCGGGACTTCTCACGGCGGCATCTTGCCCCTACATACCCCTCGTATTCTATATACCTTACCCATAAACGTTATCAAGAAGGCATGTGTAATTTTATGAGGAAAAATACTTAGCTGGGCTCGTCACGTTCTTGCGCCATTTCGTTGGGACGGTATTTTGATGGTGGGGTGCGTCGAGATGTGCATTCCTGTGTGGGGCGTCGTCGGAAAAAGAATTTCAGGAGGGCTTGCCGTATCATGTTTTCCCCATTTATGAATCTCCCGCATGCGATCCGCATGGTGTTTACGGCGCTGTTTTTCTCCGCCGTTTTGGGTGGAGAATCCGTCGCCGGAGCGGAAGCAAAGACGAGCGCAAGGGATTTCGGTTGCATTCCCGCGCAACCAGCTGTTTTCGTGGATGGCGCGAAGGGCGCGACGGCTGAGACGTCGCATAAGGATTTTCTAACGGGCGGCCCCCAGGAGCCTGGCTGTTTGTTCGCCTACAACGGCTATTTTTATTTCATCAGCAACAAGAAGCCCGCCAGCGTGCTTCCCAGTCAATGCGACACTATCACCTTCAGCGTCAAAAAGGGGAAGGTCAACTCGTCCGGGACGATCGAGGACATGGGGGATGCGGCTTCGTTCACGGTGTATGGCTATGTGAACGAAACGGCACTGTCCGCCGTCGAGTTCCAAGGCAAGGTCTACCTTTTCTACGTCGGCAAGAAGAACCTGATTCAGTATGTCACGTCCAGCGATCCAGACAAGGGCTGGGAGACCAGTGGGGGCGAAGGCTTTTATACGAAATTGGAAGCCTCCACGTACCGTGATTGGGAAAAGACGGAGACCGCGGCCGCGATATTCTTCCATGTGAACGTGAAGGCGGTCGTGGTGGGGAACGCCCTGTATCTTGTCTATTACGCGTTGGGCGATTCCGGCGGGAAAAAACCAGATCAAGACAGGGATGGCGGCGTGTATTTCGCCACATACGACGCCCCCTACAAGACCTCGCGCACCCGGATTCCGACTGAGAAGTTGACAACCTATCTGCCCACCTCATTTTTCTTCGCCACTCCCTACTACAAAGGAGAGAAGAACACCCCCATGATGTGCGTCGGCATCTCCCATCCGAAACACAGCTCGGACAAGCAGTATGGGGACATTTCCGTCTGGACGATCGACGAGGCCGGCACCTGCAAGCCCTCGGCCACGCTGAACGCCCAGTACATCAAGAAACAGAATAGCGTCGAGGGAGTCGTCGCCACGCTGAAGGACGGCCTGCAGTACCGAGAGACCCTTCACGTCTTTGGCTACAAGGACGCCTACACCACGGCGATCGCGCACTATCAATTCGACTTGAGCTCGGGTGACGGCAAAGGGTGGGAGGATTTGAGCGTCGCCACGCAGTGGAATCAAGGCGACGCGTACTGCGCGCCGATCAGCGCGGCCACTATGTTGGTCGCGAAGGACGATGATTCATTTCGACAGTACATGCTTCTGTTGCACTACAGCTACTGGTCCTGGTTCCAGAATTTCTCCGTCGTCACCTCGTTCGAGTCCGACCTGTTGAAGATCGCATCCCGTTCCGAGAAGGTCGACACTGCCGAAAGCAGGGAGATGGGGTGCTGGACGGTCATGGGCGTGGTCGAAGGTTGTCCGCCTTTCTCCCGCAACGGGGGCGACGGCGGCAAAACGACCTCTCGGGTGAAGTTCAGGCAGAAGGAGTCCCAGAAAGTCGAATGCCAGATTGAATACAACAGCTCGGCCTCGCTTTCGCTTTCCTACAAGGGGGAGGTCGTCCAGCTCGGCGGATGTGTCAAAGAGGCGCTGACGTGGGGCGGCAAGCAGACGTACCGGAGCACGGCGACGCTGGAGATGGAAATGACCAATGGGGGCGACAACGAAAATGGTGGAAATGGCTGGCTGATCGTCTCCAAGCCCGTGCTGCGGAACTATATCTACAGATGGAGTTCGCAGGACGGATCAAAAGAGTTCGGCACCATCAACGACATACAGGTGTGCGACGTCGTCGTCACGTACGAGGCGTATACCCTGGACGCCCCGCCGACGGGGATGAAGGCGCGGAACGCCAGCTCCGACTTGGTGTATTGGCAGAGCGTCGAGAAGCAGCAGTACGACAACATCACGCTGAACGAGCTGGGGGCGCTCAAGGCGGGGTACGGGGCGACCAGCAAGTCGTCGCTCGAACTGGAGCAGAGCTCCCTCGAGAGCAACTCGACGCAAGCGACCTTGACCTTGTCTGGCGGGCTCAGCATCCAGAAGCTGTACAACATGGAGATCAAGGGCGATTTCAGCCTGAAAATGAGCACCAGCTTCCAAACCGACTATGCCGATCTGGTGGAGGCCAGCCTGGAACTCCCGAGCCCGGCGGGGGAGAGCGGCACCTATTACAAATCCATCTCCGTCAGACCTCTGTGGTATGTGCCGCAGAGTGACGCCAAGCTGTCCAATTACGGTGTCAAACCGTTCTGGATATCGAGCGAGTTCGCCAGCAGCGACGCCATGCCCTGGTGCATTTCGTGGAAAGCCTTCGATCTCGAGACCGCCGCCTACAATCCCACATCGCAGACCAGCGATGTGAACGGCGACATGAAGAGCGATCTGCTGCTGACGTCCTCCGACGGCTCGACGCTGAGCGTGGTCAGCCTGGCGGGGAACAAGGCGCGGAGTCAGGACGTCGATTTCTCCTCGATGGGGCTCCGGTCTCTGGGCGTCGCCGCCAGGGGCGAGGGCAACAAAGCCTGCGTTTGGTTCTATAGCGACTTGATCGGCAAAATGGTCGTCGGTTTCTTCGACAACGCCAATGATCCGTTTTTCATTCCTGTCGAGAATTCCGCGCTCTCGGAGACGCTGCGGGTGTTGGACATCGCCAATTATGGCGCCGATGCCCGGCCGGAGATCCTGGTGGGAGACTCCGCCACCGGGGCGTTATCCATATGGCATCTCTCCAACTCCGCCGACGGCGTCACGATCTCGGTCTCCGAGATCTCCCCCCTTGACATTGGGGAGCCGTGGGATCCCTCATGGAAATGCGAGCGAAATGTCGACCTGAACGGCGACGGCGTCAATGACATCCTGTTCTACGATGACGCCTCATCCCACGTGCGGACTGTTCTCGTCAGCGAGTCGCAGGTTGTGCGGACGGAGCTGCTGACGCTGGAAAGCGGCTGCCGATTCCTGGCCTGCGGTGATTTCAACGGCGACCGTCGAAGCGATCTGCTGCTCGCCGATGTGAAAGACCGGTTGAACGTCAGTCTGATGGATGAGACCGGAACCGCGGGTGGCGTCATGCTGGTCGTGTCCGCCCCCAAGATAAGCGGCTGCGAGGTGCTTGCCTGTGGTGACTACGATGGCGACGGCTACAGCGATGTGGCGTTGCGCAAAACCGCCAGCACGGGAACCGCGCTGCGGCTGATTTTCTGTTTTATCAAGCCGACGGCAGACGGTGCGAATATCAAAGTCGTGAAAAAAAGCAATGTGACGCTGAAAAACTACAACGCCCCGGCCGGGAAGGGCGAAACGTATAGCGAGAGGTGAGGAGATGATGAATCTGATCGATCCGCGGGAGAAGAGGTATTTCGGGTTTGTGCTGGCGATTTCCATCCTGGCGTGGTGTGTCTGCTCGGCGACGATTTTCTTGATGTTCTACGCTGTCGTCATTGGGTTATTCATCTGGATGGCGAACGGGTTGCTGGTGGCGCAGCTCAAGTCGAACGCCGTCAAGGTCGACGCGGAGCAGATGCCGCAACTCGCCTCGGTCTTCGCCCGTTTGTGCGGAAAGCTGGAAGTCTCCGAGGTCCCTGAGTTGTACATCCTGCAGTCGGAGGGATTTCTCAACGCGTTGGGAAAGTCGAGGGACGCAACGGAGTGGATTGGATGGAGACGGAGTGACGGTCTGACGGCGAATGTCGCCATGCCGAATCATTTTCCGCCTCCTTGCGGTACATACAGGCGGTAGGGGCCGATCTCGCGGTGCAGTTTGCAGCTTTCCTCCACGGCCGTGTTGACCTGCTGCGGCAGATCGCTGCCGCCGATGCCGTCGGCGCGCGGGACGCGGATGACGACCAGCGAGAAAAAGCCGTCACGGATGCGTTGCGTCAGTGATGACGTGTCGAGTTTGCCCCGCCTCGCCAGCCAGCCATATTGGAACGGTTGGAGTTGGATTTGTCTTCCCGCGGCAAGCACATAGCCGACGTCGTCCGCCAAGACGGGGCCTGACGCCCCTCTGATCTCCTCGACCAGCAATCGGCCGATCTCGCGGTCGGACTCGTTGGGGGTCAGCACGGTCTGTCCGGCGGGCACTTCCTGTCCGTAGGTCGCCGTGAAAACCGCCTGTGGCGCGAGCGGTATGTACAACGCGAGTTGCGCGGTGAGGCACCAGACGAGCGTCTGGGTGCGTTTGCGTCCCGGAAAAAGCATGGCGACTGGCCCGGCAAGCAGAACCGCCGCCGCCAGTGGGGCGAGATAGTAGTGGGCGTCCGCCCCCACTTTCGCGGATGCCGCGAGGGACAGCGCGGTGAAAAGCGCGAACCACCAGCGTGGCGAGTTCTTGTCTACCGTCCATAAGCCGAAGAGAAGGATGAGGAAGGCGAATGGATGTCGTCCCGCCGCCGTCAGGGCGAGATGCAGCATCGTCCCGAACGAGTGGCCGATGGCGTTCATCTTTCCGAAATGGGATATGACTGCGGTGTTCCCCGACACGATGAGCCATACGGCGGTGGAGACAAGTGGAAGCGCCAGCCCCACGGTGAACACCCCAAGCGGTCTCCAGCCTTTGCGGAAACCAACCACTGCCCCGGCGAGCAGGGCCGCGATGAACAATGGCTTGATCAGCACCGTCACGGCGGCGGCGAGACCGGCA
>CAYTFM010000211.1:0-7586 GCA_964436735.1 uncultured Victivallales bacterium
CCATCTGCCATCTGCCATCTGCCATCTGCCATCTGCCATCTGCCATCTGCCATCTTGCCATTTCTATTCCTCTTCCCTACTCGCTCTCGACCGCCGCCTCCTCACCATACCGCATCAATCCGGCACTGTTGAAGATGACGGCCAACGTGCTGACCGTGTGAAGCACAGCCGCGGCGATCTGAGGCAGCCAGCCGAATACCGAAAGCGTGATTCCCGCCATGATGACCAACGTGCCGATCGCCAAATTGATGTTCATCTTGATTCTCGACGCCTTCGCGAGGCCGATCAGTAGCGGCACGCGCCGAAGATCGTTCGACATGATCGTCACCGCCGCGCTGTTCACCGCGATGTCGCTGGCGGACTTCCCGAAGGCGACGCCAACGTCGCCCGCCGCGAGAGCCGGCGCGTCGTTCACGCCGTCGCCCACCACCGCCACCACCTGACGTTTCTTGATCTCCTCGACGCGTCTGACCTTCTCGTCGGGAAAGCAGTTCGCCTTCACCTCGTCGACGCCAAGCTCCTTCGCGGCGGCGAGGGCGACCACCTCGCGGTCGCCTGTCAACAACACCTGGCGTACGACGCCCGCGGCGCGGAGTTCCGCCAATGCCTCGCGTGCTTCGGGACGGATCACGTCCGACAACGCCAAACGGCCAAGCACCTGCTTATCCTTCACCACATAGATCACGCTCAGAGGATCGGAGACAGGCGGCAGTCCTCCTTGGGCTTCGGTGTCAACCCCCAGCGAGTGAATCCAGTCCGTGCGCCCGAGATAGTAGGTGGCGCCGCCGATCTCCGCCTGAAGCCCTTTGCCATGATACTCGGTGAGCCGCGTGGAGGCGAGCAGTTCGATGGACGCCTTGGCCGCCGCCTTCTGGACCGCCTTCGCGATCGGATGGTTGCTGTCGCGCTCGATGCTGGCCGCAAGGCGCAGCAGCTCAGACTCCGAGCACCCCCCCTGCGCCGGCTCGATCCGGCACACGGTCAACTCTCCCTTGGTAAGCGTCCCCGTCTTGTCGAAGACCACCGCCATCACCCGCGCCGCCACTTCGAGGATGGCGGCGTTGTTGATCAGGATGCCGAGGCGGGCGGCCGCCGACACCGCCGCCACGATGGCCGACGGCGTGGCCAGGATCAGGGCGCAGGGACAGGCGATGATAAGCAGGGACACCACGCGACCCAAGTCCTTGGTGGACAGCCACACGAGCGCCGCCATCATCAGAACGGTCGGCGCATAGTAGGAAATGTACTTGTCGATCAGCCTCGTCAAAGGCGTCTTGCTCCGCTCGGCGGCGAGGATGATCTCCTTAACCTTGCCCAGCGTCGTGTCGTCGCCCACGCGGCTGACGCGGACATCGAGGCTGCCCGACACGTTCTCCGTGCCGGCGAACACCTCGTCGCCCTCGCTCTTGTCGACCGGCAGCGACTCGCCGGTGATCGACGCCTGGTTGACCGCGCTGTCGCCCACCGCCACCACGCCGTCAACAGGGAAGTTCTCCCCAGGCCTGACTCTGATCCGGTCGCCGACGCGCAGATCGAGCGCCTCGACTTCCTCCTCGCCGCCATCGGCGAGAATTCGCCGCGCCTTGCGCGGGGCGAGCCGCACCAGCCGCTCGATCGACAGCTGCGCGCCCACCGCCGTGCTATTCTCGATGATCACCGAGATCAGCAGGAAGAACGCGATAAACCCGGCCGCCCGGAAGTTGCCGTCGATCATCGACGCCATAATGGCGAGCGACACAAGGGCATCCATATGCAACTGCCCGGCGATCAAGTCCTTCACCGCGTAATAGATGATCGGCGCCGCCAGGATGACCGCCCCCAGGATCGCGCTGAGATGCGACGAGAAGACCAGGTCGGGACGCAGATACGCCAGCAGGCAGGAGTTCAACACGAAGACGCCGCCGATCATGGCGATCGCAAGCCTCCCCATGCCGCGCCCGTGCCCTACTCCTCCGGTCAACGCGGAGGAACCGCAGCAGGAACTCCCCGACTCGTGGTGGCTATGGCATCCGCATGAGGCTGTTCCAGTATTCGTCACGGCTTGGCCTCCTCGGAACGCATGGCGTTGTTAAGCATGAGACGCAGTTCCTGTCCACCATTCTTTCCGGTGCGCAGATAGTACTTCTCGCCGATCCTGCCAAGGATGTCGGCGAGCGTGTCGGTGTAGACCCCGTACAATGCGGTGTTGGAGTTCGAGCCGCCGCGCGTGGCGAGCATGCTTTCGAAATAGTTCTTTTCCGATGATATCTCCGACACGACGCGCTCACGGTACGCCTGCGCCATCGCCAAGATACGCGAGGCCTCGGCGTCGCCCTGCTGGACCGAGCTCAACGCATAGGACTTCGCCCGCTCGCGGAAGGTGTCAAGCTCGTTCTCCGCGCTGGCCACTCCGGCGAACGAGGCGATCGCGCTCAACGGCGGCGACTTTTTCTCCAGCATCACATTCTCCACGGCTATCCCCAGATCAAGCGCGCCAAGCTCGCGCACCACACCAGCCTTGACCTCGTCGATATACTCCTTCGACTCCCCGTACAGCGTCCGCTCCACTTTCTGCGTCGCCGTCACCGATAAAACCACTTTGTCCAAGACGGCCTTCATGAGACGATCGGCGGCAGCAGCCACCGACTCCGACTCGGAAAAGTCCAACCCCCGCATGGCTGAGTCCGGATCCGTCGAGACGTTCGTGTAAAACCGCAGAGGGTCGGATATTCTGAATTCCAGTCCCCAGACGGCGTGGATGATGTTCTCGTCGCCGCTCAGCAGGTAACCGTCAAGCCCCGGCGTCAATGGCCCGCCCGTATACTCCATCACCGACGATTGCGGCTTCCTGCTGACGCTTTGGGGCGGTTTCTCGCGGTACCAGAAACTCCCGCTGCGCAGGGTCTGCTTGCTGACGGGTATCCTCACCAGCTGGTCAATTGGCGCAGGCATCGCCCAGTGCCATCCCTGCAAAAGGGGCGGATCGGTGATCTTCCCGCAGCGCACCAGCAACACGCATTCGCGCGGCCCCACAGTAAAGGAACCGCCAAAGACGAGATACCAGGCGACCGCCAGCAAAATCCCCCCCGCGAAGAGGAAGAACGCCACCCGTAGGCTCGCTATCAGCGCCTGAACGCCAGATCCGTAGTTTTTATACTCTTCCATACCGTCGAACTCTATCCTCAATTGAAGCGACTTCCGCCGTGAATTCAGTGTTCAGTGTTCAGTGTTCAGTGTTCAGTGTTCAGTGTTCAGTGTTCAGTGTTCCAATGATCAATGACCAATGACCAATGACTCCTCTTTTACTTCCCTGCCGCCGCCGGAGCATCGTTGTTAAGCAGCTTCCCATACGATCCGCCAAGCAAATCGAACGGCGGCGTGCTGGTGTCGAGAATCAAGGTGGTCTTCGAATCAAGGGTCTTCTTCAGCGCCTCAAGCTTCCTGAGGAAAGCCGCAAGCTCGGGATCCTTCTTGAAGACCGCGTAGAACTCCGCCGACTTCGCGTCGCCCTCGCCTCTGATGCGTCTCGCCTCGGCCTCGGCCTCGGTCAGCCGCATGGACTTCTCCTTGTCGGCCTTTGCCTGGATCTCCTCGGCGATGCGCCGTCCCTCGGCGCGGTATTGCGTGGCGAGCTTCTCACGCTCGGCCTTCATGCGTTCGAACACCTTGCCCGTGATGCTCTCCGGGAGTCCAAGGAACTTGATGCCGATGGACTTGACCTCGATGCCGTAGTTCTTCTCCGCCGCCTCTTTGCATTCGGCGAGAATCTCCGACTCGACCGCAGCCATCCGCATCTTCTTCGGGTCGGTGTTGACGAAGTCGGCGAACGGATGCCGCCCGATCACCGAAAGCCGGGCGTTCCGCAGAAGGCTGTTGAGGCGATCCTCCGCACCGATCTCGTTGCGGACATTCTTAAAGAAAACCTCAGGCTCCTTCACGCGGTACAGCGCATACGTCCCCACGATGATGTTCTTGCCATCCGCCGTGTAGGTCTCCTCGATCTTCCCCTCGTTCCCGCCAAACACCCGCAACCGCTTGTCGATCCGGTACACCTTCTGGATCGGATACGGCAGGCGAAAACGGAGCCCGGGGGCCGGCAGTGAGGTGATCCGGTCGAACGTGGTCACTATCGCATACTCCGTCTCCCGGACCTGGAACGCGAAGATCGCGGTGAGAAAGACAACCGCCACCACGGCGGCAAGCAGCAGCCCCGGCAAAGCCGAGCCCGCGCCCGCCTTCTGGGACGCCATACTATCAGTGATTTCATCAGCCATTGGTGCAACTCCTTAAATTAGCCGGGCCGGTGCGGCCGCAACTTGGTTTCAGGTTTCAGTGTTCAGGATGGGAAAAGCCCTTCCTGAAACCTGACACCTGAAACCGACCAACATTAAATCCCAAAAACGTTAAATCGAATCGGACGGATCACTTCTTCGGCTCGACAGCCCCCGGTGCCGTAGGCTTCTGCTCGTCATTCATCAAATTGCTACCAAGCAGATTGAAGAACGGATTCTCCTGCAGATCCACAATAAAGACTTCCCGCTCCGGCTTGGCCGCCAGAACGTACTTCCGCACCCTTGGCAGCGTCTCCTCCAGCATGCCGAGGAATGATCGAAGCTTGAATATCTCCGGCTCGTTCCGGTAGGCCCCGAGTTGACTCGCATACCTCTCGACCTCAGCCTCGGAAAGACGCGTCGTCTTGTTGCGGTACGCCTCGGCGTCCAGTACCAACCGCGACGCCTGCGCGATGCTCTCATTGAGCTCCTTATATGAATACCCTTCGGCGGTATGGACAAACGTCTCCTTCTCCTCCCTCGCCCCGATTACGTCCTGGAACGCAGGCGCCACCTCCTCCACCGGGGGATGCGAGTCAAGCAGATTCACCAATAGAATGTCCACCCCCAACCCCGCCTTGTCCGCATCCTCCTGGACGGCCTTCTTCAGGCAGTCACAGGTGACTTTCCTGTTGGCTGACAAGAAATCGATGAAGTCCATCCGCGCCAGATGCTTCACAAACACGCCCTCGGCGATGTCAGCAAGCGTTTGCACCGGATTCTCGAAATTGTACGCGTAGTTGATCAACTCCGCCTTCCTCACTTTGAACTGGACGCGGGCTGACGTCACCACCAACGACACGGGCACAGCCGCGCTCCGCTCAAGAATGGGCACCCCGCCATCGTTCTTCCCGGTCTTCTCCGCTTTCGCCTCACCATCTTCCTTCACGGTGGCGCCGACCACATATTTCGTCTCCACCGCATAATGCTTCACGGTCCACAGAACCGAGTCGGCGTTCGCCGCCTTGCCGCTCTCATCCTTTGACTTCGAACCGATCTCGACCTCCTGGACGTTGTCGACGGGGAAACGGCGGATGGACGAAATGGGCCATGGCATTTTCAGATATACGCCCGACTCGAGGGGAGCCATGTCGACCCGCTTGCCGAAACGCTCAAGCACGCCCATCTCGTCGACCCCCACCTCCTGAAAGCAGGTCAGAAGCCACAACGACGCAAGCCAGAACAACAACAGCGGCAACACCGCCTTCTGCCATGCCTGATACATCCGCGTCCGGGAGATTTTGAAGCCGAACTGGTAGTCCAACGCGTTCTCGAGATGCCCTCGCACTCCTGCAGGCTCCGTTAAAAATGACAGCAGGCGACTTTCGAAAACCGGAGGACCTTCAACGGCCCCCGCCGAACGGGGCCTCAAAAACTCCATGCCGACAAGGGTGATCGCCTCGAATCCCTGCACACAGAAACCGGCGATGAGCAGCAACGCCGCATAATGGTCGACTCCGATCCCCCAGTGCCGTCCGACGATTCCCGCCAAGGACACCCCCTGGACCACCGCGGTGAACACCAACCAACCGCCGACGCTCCTCAGCCACCGGAATCCCGCCTCCCGGGACTGTCCAAGACAGAAGACGCCGCTGAGGAAAAACACTCCCCCGAGCACCAGCACGAGAAACGCCGATTGCGCGCCGACCAGCTCCGGGTCGGGGCAGACAAGCCGCGTCCGCATTTCCCACCAGAAGAGGAGCCCCCCCCCCAAGGAGGCGACGGCGACAAGCACCCCCACGACGGACGGGGCGAATTTGCGATACACCACCACGGCGTTCTGGGCAAGATACAGAGGCTCCGCTCCATCCTCGAACACACCGATCCGACCGCCACGCCGCATCTTGAGCGCCTCCACCTCCGCCGTCTCTTCCTCGGCCTTCCGCTCGAGATGGGACAACACATAGGTCGCCCCAGCCAGAATGAACGCAGCGACACAGGCCACCAGCGTGAGCGCGTAGGCGTCAAGCCCTGTCAGCGAACGCGAAACGCCCGTGTAGAAAAAGAAGATGACACCAATGCCCAGGCAGATGGTCAAGCCGAGGGAGATGCTCTTGAGGAATGAGTTGCCGCCCTTCACTACCTGCATCACGTAGTACCGTCCATTATCGCCACCCGCTCAGGGGTGGCATATGTTGCACACAACACACCGTATTGCCGTACAGGAAAAGAGTACTATAGGCCATGGGCGGACGCAACGCAAGGCGGGATACGGTAGTAGTGTCAACGCCAGTGAATGAACCCCGTCACACATGCGAAAAGTTATGGAATCCGCCTTAATCAGCCCCCCTTACCCACCCGTTGAAAACCCAGGCCTTGCCATTATATTTAACAAGCAACTGTTCCCGACTTCACGTAGACTCGATCTTCTTCCTCACTATCACGCGCGAGTGGCGGAATTGGCAGACGCACCAGACTTAGGATCTGGCGGGGAAACTCGTGTGGGTTCAAATCCCACCCCGCGCACCATACTGTCGCAGGACGGCGCAACGCGCGCTCACTCCTTGATCAACAGACAGACGTAGACGCCGGAGAAATTCGCGTCGAACACCTTGCGCAGGACAAGCGTTTCGGCGATGAAGTCGGTGAAGCGCCTCACTCCGTAGTTCGTATTGGGAGGATCGACGCCGACCACCCACGTGCGCCGTCCCTTGAGCAACTGGTCGAACATCGCCTTGTAGTAGGGGGTGAACTGCTCCTCGCTCGTGTAGGTCAAATTGTGGAGGGAAACATCGCTCCGTTTCTTCCAGTAAAAACTCTCGAAGGGAGCCCGCACATACCCTTTGATGATCTGGTCCGCGCCTGCCGGGAGCCAGTTCTCGCGCACGTCGCCAAAGCGGGTGACGATGGCGTCCCCCGGCTGGATGGCGAGCGCGAGGCACGACAACGCGCCGCGCCAGTCGTTGGCGATCCGCTCGGAGAACTGTCCCGTGGCCAAGAAGATGGGAATCGTGTTTTTGGTGAAAACAAAAAGAAAGTAAAGCGCGGGCAGGAAAAGGCGCAGACGAGGTATGCGCACTGACGTGAAGAGGCGCCCAAGCAGAAGACAGAAGGGAATCAGCGACAGCACCATGAAACGCTGGTCCATGAGCGAGATATGCAAAACTCTCGACACCGCCACGGCGAACGCAATGGTGATGCCGAACTGGAAGAAGAACTTCCCGACGATGCCGCCCATGAAGGCCACCGGCACGAACACCGCGAGGATCGAGAGCGTGGTCGCCAGCACCGCGAACCCGAGCTCGCTCGTCCCCTCGCGCGCCGCGGTGTAGTGGT
>CAYTFM010000211.1:7596-12924 GCA_964436735.1 uncultured Victivallales bacterium
GAAGTTCGCCTTGACCACCTCAACGACCTTGACCCTCTCGACGGCAAGCTTGAGCAGTAGCAGCACCCCGACAAGCATCAGCGGGACATCCGGCTGGAACATGGAGAAAAAAAGGTCGAACGACTGCGGCAAGCTCAAATCAGACGCCCAGTTCCAGTCATGCCGCACGGCCACCATCCCCCGGATGTGGTGGATCAGCGGCACCATCGACAGCGCAAGGGCCGCCTGGCAGCCTATCCACGCCACTGTCGCCCCACTCCTCCATGACTGCCGCCGGAACGCCAAGATCAGCCAATACGCGTTCTGCGCCAAAAGGAGAGAGCCGAACACGTAGTGGGAGTAAACGGCGAGCGCCGCGCAGACGGCGTAGGGCGCGAGCCACCGCAGACTCGCCGTCGGTTCGACGGCACGGAGGAAAAACAACTGCGAGAGCGTACAGAACAGCAGTCCAAGGGCGTACGACCTCGCCTCCTGACCATAATAGATCATCGTCGGCTCGAACGCGAAGGCGAGTCCGGCGACCAGCGCCGCAGACCAACAGCCAAACATCCGCCGCGCAAGCAGGCAGACGACCAGGGCGGTGGCCGTCGAGGTGAGCAACGACAAAAGCCTCAGGGACAACTCATTGTGCGGCAACACCGAGAGAATGGCGCGCTCAAGCAGGTAGTAGAACGCCGATTGCCCCTGCGTGAGGGCGACCCGCTGGACACACTCGCCCACGGTTGGCGCAGTAACCACCCAGTAGGTCCCCAACTCGTCCGTCCACAGGCTGTCACCTGCGATGTTCCACGCCCGCAACACAAATGCGGACAAGACGACGGCGGCGGCGCACCACCACCCCGGATGCCTCCTCAACAACTCGCTGATGAAATTCCACGTTTTCATATGAAGTCATCGAAGATACGTGCCGTCCGCCAAGATTCAACACTGCCAGCGCGCGAAGCGCTGGCATTAGAATTTGTCCAAGGCGTGCCGGGCGCAGCGTTTGACGAACCCCCGCGGATCCTCGAGCAGCCGTTCGGCGATGTCCCGGCGATCGACGCCGAGCGAGCGGAGGGCATCCACGGCGGCCAGTTCAAGCTTCCAGGCCGAGTCCTCGACGCTGGCCGCCACCCCGCCTCCGCAACTTATCTGCAGTGTCTCAGTGAGTCGCAAGTCTTTCCGCGACAACAATTTTTCAATCGCCTTCACTGAACTCTTCTGACCAATGCGGCCGAGCGCCCGGACAGCGAGCGTGAGAGCCCGAAGATCGGACGCGCCATCGTCCAGGATGGCTTCGATATCCGGAACAGCCTCGGCGCGCTGGCACACGCCGAGAAGCGCGACGGCAAGGTTCCATCCAGGAACGCTCTTCGCCCCCGTGGTGGCGACGCTCCGCCGCTCCCGAGCGCACGCCTCCAGTTCCCTGAAAGCCGCATCCGACCCTTTCGCGAGAGCGAGGGTGACAGCCGCGTCGAATCGGACTTTGGGATCATCGGCGGTGAGTTTCGAGGACTGGTCGGCGGCCGCGGCGGCACGCTCGGCAAGCAGCTTCAGAGCACCGCCGATGGAACCTGCCTCCAAGGATTTCGGATTCTTCGAAAACAGCCCCTCAGGCTTCCACCCATCGTAATGGTAACCACTTTCCGGATGCGACAATGCGCCGACCTCGGCGAGCCGCTGCTGGAGCTGCTCCACCTTGATCCCGCGGGGAGTCGTCTTGGACTTCGCGGCGATCGCGGCGGCGATGCCGGCGACCTCGCCCAGCCTCTGCAGGTCGCGCTGCATCCGCAGCTGGTAATGAGCGTCGTTGTCCATGGAGAGCGCCCGGCAGGCGACGAGCAGCCCTTCGACCCCCTTCGGCAGGAGAGACCGGTACGGGATCTCCGAGCCGATGTAGGTCTGCCAATTGCCGAGTCCCCAGACCCACAGCATCACCTCGTCGCTCTCGTTCTCGTAGTCGGAGGCGTGGTTGTCCAGATGCGAATAGGAATAGGCGATCGCGTCGGGGAACTCCGCGCAGCGGATCTCGTCGAGCAAGGTCAGCCGGTAGTCGCCCACGACTTGGCGGCTGTTGCGCAAACCGATGAGCGGGGCGATGTAGAGGAGGCGCTGCTTCTCCTCATAGTTGTTTCGCAGATAGCGGAGATAGCCCTCCCGACGGGCGCGGGTGAGGTCCCACGAATCCGTGGGATCACAGTAGCCGGCGTCGAAGTTGTAGAACGACAGCCCCGTGTCCGACAAAAACCCGGCCGGCTGCGAGTAGGCATGCGCGAGACCGTCGGTCGGACGGCCATAGGTGTAGGCGCATCCCGCCAAAGCGGCGACATCAGCGTCGCCCGTGCAGTCGACCACCGTCCGGGTCTCGGCGCGCCGCTGCCCGTTGGCGTCCGCCAGAATGACCGACCGGATCTGGCGGTCGGCTCTGTCGCCTTTCTTCGCCACCGCGCTGGTCGCGACCTCCTCCGTCTCCACTCCGCAGGCAAAGGTCTCCCACGCCACTCTCACGCCCGCCTCGTCGCACATACGCTGGAGGACAATCTTCTTCACCTCGGGCTGGAAGCCGCTGACCCCCCGGCCGCCGGTGAACAAAGGCGTCAACTCCTCGACTTTGGCGTCGACCTCGTCCTGCAATCCGCCCTTGATGCCATGATAATAGTAGTGTATCGCACCGCCGGTCCCGATGCCGCCGAGGCAACTGGACGCCTCCACCAGGAGCGTGTCCGCCCCGTTTCTCGCGGCGGCGATGGCGGCGAAGACGCCCGCCGTGCCGCCACCGCACACCACGACCTCCGCCTTCAAGTCGGGAGGCTGGATCGAGCTTGCGGAGCTACCCATGTCATCCTTCAGCTTGAGCGTGCCGATGACCTCGCCGATCTCGTCGGCGACCTTCTCGCCAAGAGCGACGCGGCCGGCGATACGTTGGGCGCGGTTCTCAAAAGAAATCGGCTGCTCCTGCCACGGTCCGCAGGCGAAGAGATTCTTCACGCCAGGACCACCGGACATGCGGCAGCAGTCCAACGGCGTCACAGCGTTCGCGGTGGTGGCCACCATGGCATTCTTCAAGGCGGGGACCCGCGAGCGGATGAGCTCGAGAACGCGCGGCAGCATTCCTCGGGCCTTTCCGATATCCGACGAGTCAACGACATACGACAGCTGAGCCTCGCCCGTCCACATCCCCTTCGACAAATGAATGTCAAGGCCATCGCTGCTGATCCGCGAGGGAAGGTCGGACGAGTCGTCGACAAAGGCCATCATGAAACTGTAGACAGAGCGAGACGACGTTGGCGGCACCACCTCCGCTCCACACATCCTCAACAGAGTCCCCTGCTCCGTGGCGTCCACGAACGCCCGCGCACGCACGTCGAACTGGCCGGACTTTCCGGCGAGGGAGAGGGCGGCGAGCTGTTTTCCCGCCACCCGCGCCCCGAACACCTGGACGTAGTGCAGCAGATCGATCTTCTTCTCGAGCAGGATCTGGGCGAGCACGATTTCCGTGATGGGCGCGTCGATCCTGCCGTCCCGGCGACCGCCGACGGCGTCGAGACGCGCGGCAAGCTCACCGGCAAATCCCGCCGCGCCGTGGGGCAGCTCGAGGTTGAGGCACCAGGCCGCCTCCCAGCCCACCGAGGGGCGCGGCTCGACCACGAGCACCTTCAGCCCCTGCGAGACCAGTCTGACCGCCGCTCCAACGCCACGAAACCCGCCGCCACACACCACGACATCATACGCGTTACTCATAATCCCCTTCCTTTCAGAAGCTGCTATGCATCAATTTACTTGGTATCAACGCTCAATGTATAGCCAAGTATAGCGCATGGAAGAGGGAAGCATTATGTACTTTAACGCAATAACAGTGTATATTTGCATAATTATGAGCGACCTCTTGGAAAGTATCGACGCCTTCGAACGCGTCTTCGACTGCCGCGTTTGTTTCCACGACTACGACGGCACGCTGCGACGGCATGTCAGCACCTCGCGGCACAACCACGACTGCCATGCGCTATGCTCGGCCATGAAACGGCATGATGATGACTCGCGCTGCACGAGATGCGACGCCCGCTGGGTCCGACAGCGACTGTTGTCGAAACCGACTCCCTTCTACAAACGCTGCCATGCGGGAGTCATTGAGGCCGTCCTGCCGATTCTCCGGCATGAGCGGCTCGCCGGAGTCATGTTCATCGGTCTGTTCAAACCGCCGCCTCTTTCCGCGCCGGACATGATACTCGTCGATCCCGACGCGGATGAAAAGACCCCGAGGGCTCCACGTGAACAACGCCTGCTGGCGAGTCTCCCTCTTTTCGACCTCCAGCGGGCGGGAGATATGATCGCCCTCGCCGTCCCGCTGGCGAAACGACTTGAATCGCTCGCCGCCAGTCCGTCAACGGCGGATGGAGCCGATCTGAGCACGAAGGAACGCATTGAGAACTTCATCGACCGGAGCTTCAAGAGGCACTTATACCTCGCCGACCTCGCCAAGCATCTTGGCCTCAGCCAGTCGCGGACCACCCAACTCATGCGCGCGCATTTCCATAAGACCTTTCCCGAACTACTCGCCGAAAGACGCATAGGCCATGCGAAGCGCCTTCTCGCCGAATCCTTTCTGAAGATGGAGACGATCGCTGAAGAATGCGGATTCCACGACGTCGCCTATTTCTTCCGCGTCTTCAAGGCGCACGCCCAGACAACACCCGCACGCCACCGGCGGGAAGCCATGCGCCGCTCCTTCGACAAGTTGAAGGCGAGCGTCTAACGCCACGGCGGTGAATTAGTGAATAGTATCCCTTGCCAGGCGCGACACCACCGCCATGTAAAAAAAAGGCGGTCCTCGCATGAGGACCGCCCCGCAGTTCGTCAACTCAAACCGGACTCATTTCGGATACTTGAGCATCGTCTTCTGACTGGGGTGGATTTTCGTCCCGCCCAAATAGCTGTTGATGGTCACGTACACGTCGATGCCGTCGCTCGGGGTGACGCCCGAGCAATCGGTCTTCTTGATGTTCACCACGTAATAATTCTTTGTGAGATCGATTTTGACGCTCTTTGTGCCGTCCGCGCTCTTGTAGCCAAAAACACCGCCTTTCTCGACAAAGTCAGTCCCCTGCAACTCGAGCACGAGGTCGTCGGCGGACAAGGTGAAGCTTTCGATGGCGGCGATGGGCGTGGCAGGCTGGGTGAACGTGCCTTTGCTGATGGAGAAGGCGTCGTTGCTCGCTTTGAGCACGTCGCTTTTGCCATTGGCTTTGGCGACTTTACTGTCGGGGAGCGCATCGCCCGTCACCTCAAGAGCCTCCTGGGTGTTGACCTTTGCGTCGAACTTCCAGGTGGCGTTCTCTTTCATCAGGTAGG
>CAYTFM010000211.1:12934-16077 GCA_964436735.1 uncultured Victivallales bacterium
AGGCGTCGAAATCAACCCATAGCGCGATATCGATGCCGTCGGAGTTGTCGAGGCCGATCAGCGTGACGCCCTGAGCCTTCATCGACCACACCTTGGCGTCGAAGTCGAGCACGATCTGCATCTTGAGCGTATCGGTCGAGTCGAGCGGCTCGTAGGTGTACGTGAACTTGTTCCCCTTCTGGCTCATCACGCAGTCCATGGTGTCGAAGGAGTTGCCTTCAACGACGACCTCGATTATGCCTTCGGGATCGAAGTCCTCGACGGCCATATCGAACGGGATGTTCGCAATCTGCACCTTGTCGTTGCTGCTCTTGTTCGTGTCGATGGTGATGATGATCTTCTCCTTGCCTTTAAGGCTTTCAGCGGCCTCGAAGACGGCGGAGGCGGTCGCGTCGCCGCTGAGGATGATCTTGGTGAGCGGCATCGACTTGGTGAAGCCCTCGGCGAAGGTGACGCTCTCCGAGGTGGCCCACTCGACAAAGACGTGAGTGGCGTCGGAGACGGCCTCGATTGAGACTTCGGTTCCCGCCTCGACGGTGACGTCACCGGACGGCTGAACCGTGCCGCCCTCGTTGCCGGAGACCGTCAGCGTGGCGATGGCGCTTGCCAGGGCGAACTTCGCCTTGACGGTGGCACTGGTGTCGAGCGTGATCATCGTACTGGAGTTGGAAGGTTCAGATACCGTGGCCTTGCCAGAGACGACCTCCCA
The DNA here is from genome assembly GCA_964436735.1 of uncultured Victivallales bacterium. Lineage (GTDB taxonomy): Bacteria > Verrucomicrobiota > Lentisphaeria > Victivallales > GWF2-38-69 > CAYTFM01. The sequence continues at coordinate 13,644 of CAYTFM010000211.1, forward strand.
CTTGACGAAGCTGTACTCCTCGCTGGCCGTCGCGGCGATCGCGACAGGCGAACCGATGGAGACATCAGGAACAATCCCCGACGGACTGACGGTTCCGCCGACGTCATCGACAACGCCGACTTCCAGCGTGACGGTCGCCACTCCCTGCTTGGAGAAGAGCGCGGTCACGGCCGCGTCACCGCTGAGGGTGACGGTGGTGGACGCCTGCGACTTGTCGGCGACCAGCGCCGGACCGCCCACCGTCCAACCGGCGAACGAGTAGCCTGCGGCGGCCGTGGCGCTGATGCCGACAGGAGTCAGCGTGGCGACCACACCCGAGTCCGGCGTCACCGTGCCGGCGCCGGCCGGCTGGACGGCCATCGTGAGTTTCGCCTCGGTGGCGATGGCCGTGAAAACGGCCTTGATCGAGGCATCCGACTCGATGGCGACCTTGGTGCTGGGGGATTGCGGGAACTGAATCTTCACCGCCCCCTCCACCACCTCCCATTTCGTGAACAGGTAGCCTTGATTGGCGATCGCCGAGACGCCGTAGTTCTGCTTGAGCGGGATCACGAGAGAGCCAGATGGCGTGGTGACCCCTCCGGCAGATGGATCGGCTTGAACCGTCAGCTTGCCGCCCTCTGCGCTCTTCACGAAATTCGCGTTGAGGAAGACGTCGCCACTCTTGATCCGCAGGGTGGTCATGGTCGAGAGCGGATCGGTGACTGTGGCGTTGCCGATGACTTTCCAGCTGGAGAAGAGGTAGTCGGCGTTCGGCGTGGCGGTGACGTTGATATCCTGATTGGTCGCGACTTGGATCGGAACCGGCTTGTTGTCCGCGTCGTAGGTGTACGGATCCGTCTTGCCGCCCTCGAAGGGCATGCAGACGATGGTGAGGTTCGAGGTGCCTGCCTTGACGAAGAAGGCCGTCACCACGGTGTCTCCGAAAAGCGTGGCGGTCGTCTCACGCGCCTTCGGGTCGGCGAAGAAGGCCGGCCCCGTCGGACGCCAGTCGACGAAGGAGTATCCCTCGGCGGGTGTGGCGGCGACATTCACCGGCTGGCCGCTGTTGACGATATTCACGCTGCCAACCGCTGGCACGGTCGTGCCGCCGGTTGACGGCGAGACCGCCATGGTCATCTTCACCTGCGTCAGCGGCGGCGGCGGCGGAGTCGTCGAGAAGTTGGCCGTGATGGTGGCGTCGGCGTTGATCGTGACCTTTGTCTTAAGTTCGGTCGGCTTCTCGATGAAGGCGCCCGCGTTCGGCGCCCAGTTGATGAAATACCACCCGGCCTGCGGAATGGCCTCGATGTCCACCGGTATTCCCGAATTGACGGATATCGTCCCCGTCGGGATGGTGCCGCCCCCCTCTGCGGGTTTCGCCACCATGGTGAGCTTCACCGGCTGCGTCGACTCCGGTGCGAAGTTCGCCACGAGGACTGCGTCGCCCGCGAGGGTCGCGGTCGTGGAGGCCGCCGTCGGATTCTCGAAAACCGCGGGCCCCTGCGGGCGCCAGTCGATGAATTTGAAGCCGGCGGCAGGGGTGGCGACGATATTGACGGGCTTACCCATCACCACGTCCGACACGCCGCTCGGGTTGGTCGCTCCGCCGACGGCCGGATTGGCGTTCACCGTCATCCGCACCTTCACCTCGGGAGGTGTCGTGGAAAAGACGGCGGCGATCGTCGCATCAGACCCCAGATAGGCGTCCACGGCAGGCATCTTCGGATTGGCGAAGATCGCCATCCCCGCTTTCACGCTCCATTCGATGAAATAATAGCCTGAGATGGGCATCGCCGTCACAAAGAACGGCTTGCCCGCTTCTATCTGGACCGTCGTTCCGGCGGCGGGGGTGGTCACCCCTCCCGTGGCCGGCTCGACCGTGGTGGTGAGCTTTACGAGCGTTCCCGGCTGCGGCGGCGCCACCGTGCTGAAGAGGGCGGAGATCGTGGCGTCGGTGTTGGCGCTCACGGTCGTCTTCTCGCTGACGGGATTCTCGATCCGCGCTGCTCCGCTGTTCACCAGCCATGTGATGAAATAGTAGCCGGCGGCTTTTTGCGCCTCGATGCTTTGCGCCACCCCGGGAGCGACCGACACGGTGCCGGCGGGGACGGTCGTCCCGCCGGCGGCCGGCGCGGCCACGATGTTCAGCTTGATGGTGGCCGGCACCGCGCCTTGGACGAAGTTCGCCGTGATCCCCGCGTTGTTGAAGACGGTCACGTTCGTCGTCTGCGCGAGGGGGTTGACGATGGTCACGGGACCGTTGGGACGCCAATCGATGAAGCGGAACCCGGGAGCGGGGGTCGCCTTCACCTCAAGGGTTCCTCCCATCGCCACCATCGCCGCGCCCGCCGGCGTCGTGCTTCCACTGCCGTCGGGATTGATTTTAAGTACCAGCTGAACCTTCGGCGGCGGCGGCGGTTGCTCCTTCGTGAAGTTGGCCATGACGGAGGAG
>CAYTFM010000212.1:0-16064 GCA_964436735.1 uncultured Victivallales bacterium
GAAGGGAAGTCCGGTACCCTACACGCTGGAGGCGCATAGTGAAAGTCTCGGGCGCCATTACGCGCTGATGTTCCAGACCGCGGCGGGAGATTACACGCAGAAGCTCCCCATGGCTCCGGATGGCGAGTTTTTCATCGACGATATGGTCTCCGACCAGAAACTCGGAACCTACACCGGCAAGGAGTTGCGGGAAAAGGGGTTGGCGGTCAGCTTTGTCAAAGCCTGCTCGCCGCTGAAGGTCATCCGCATGATTCCGTTGAAGATGATGAAACACCCGCCGCAGTGGCTCGATCTCTACCGGCAGACGGAGCCGAAGGGGAAGTGAGTCGTAAAGCGTGAAACGTGAAACGTAAGAGGAAAGGCGCGGCGAGGAATTGGTGGTGACGAGGTTCACGCCCGCCCCCCCTTACGTTTTACTAATTCCAAGAGGTGCGTTCATGAAAAGAATATATGCTGTCATGCTCTCCTTCACGGTGCTCGCGGTTAGCCTCCGCTCGGAGGAGGCGCCGCTGCCGAAGCTGGTCTTCGTGCATGCCATGGGGATGATGCCGGCGGTGAACTGGTACTCCTCCAACGGGATGTTCCCGCTCACCGAGTACGCAAAAACCAAGGGGCCGAACGAGTTCGCCCTGCCGTACGGCGGATCGCAGCGCATCGCCGGATTGGGATTCTACTACGCCTTCCTACGCCATGATTCGACCTACAACTTCAACGAGCCGTATCAGATGTGGTACGAACGCAAGCAGATGGACAAGCATCCCGACTTCATTCCTTATGACAAATCACAGAATGAAGATCGTTACAAGTGGGATTTACGGATGGCGGAGGCGATGGGCTTGGACGGCTTCGGCCTCTGCCTCTCCGGCAACGAGCCGTCCGCCCGGCACGCGGTCGCCTGGTTCGACACGCTGGAGTCAATGCTCAAGGAAAAACCGGAGACGAAGCTGCGGATCACCATGGCCATCTGCGGGGATGACCTGCCGACGGCTGAGCATCCTGAGAAGTATGCGTGGTTGAAAAGGTTCGTCAAAGAGCGCGGCGACAGTCCCGCATGGCTGAGACACGGTGGGCGCATCCTCTTCATGGGCTACCACAATCAGATCACGTGGAACGGCAAGGAGGGCGTGGATCCTGCCTATATGAAAAACGCCGTCGAGGTGAACAAGCAATTCCTCGCCTCGCTTGGCGTCGAGTCGAGTTTTATTTTCGACGGCAGCGAGTACGTGCCGAAGGACAGGACGCCGGAGGCGTTGAAACCAATCGCCGAATTGGTCTGCGACGCCTTCGCCGGCTACTCCTGCTGGGGCGGCGTGATTCCGGATGAGGTGTATCCGCCGAACTATACGGCCATCGCGGAGACCGTCAACAAGCGGGGCAAGGCATGGATGATGCCGATCGTCGACATTCACAGCGGGGTCGGCCAATTCTACAAGAGCAAGCCGGGCGTGGAGCGCCTTCTCGACACCTGGGACTTCGCCGCGAAAAGCAACGCGCGGTGCGTCCAACTTGTCACGTGGAACGACACCGCCGAGGCCACCGGCTTCCAGCCGTCCGTGTCATGGAACTACGCCCTGTGGGGGCTTTCCGCGAAGTTCGTCCATCGCTTCAAGCATGGCGAGTTCCCCGAGGAGAAGGAGGATTGTGTCTTCCTGTTTTACCGGAAGTATCATGCCGACGCTGATCCCTATCTGTATCCGAGGGCGACCGTGGAGCGCGACGCCGACAAATGGGGCGAGACCGACGACATGCTGCACGTCATCGTCTTCGCCGTCGACGAGGGAACTCTCGAAATGAGCGGCACAGGCGAGGGCGTCAGCCGGCATCAGTTGAAAAAAGGGTTCAACGAGTTCAAGCTGACCACGGCGGTTGGCACGGAGATCGCCGTCCGTGTCTTCCGCGGCGGCGCGCTGGCGCATGAGCTCGTGTCGCCCGAGCGGGTCACTGACCGTCCCTACCGCGAGGATTTGATCCCCTGGGGCTGGAGCTCGCTGTGCCGGAAAATGTACGACCGGGACTTCGGCAAGGACTTCCGTCCGATCTCCTATTACTCTGAGCGCTACAAAGACGGCATACCCGACTGGTTCCGTCTGCACTATTTCGGGATCACAGAACTCAAGACGGGGCTCACGTTGGCTACCGACGATCCCGACAAGGATGGCGTCGACAATCTTCACGAATATCTCGCCGGCGAGGATCCGCTCAAGCCAAATCCCGTCTACCAGTCCGGCTTCCGTTGGGATGAACTGACCGCCGCGCTTTCTCCCATCACGAACAATCAACTCGGCGCCGATCGGATCAATCTGAATCCGTTCCCCGACAAAAACGGCAAGCTCGTTCATGCGTTCCTGTATCAGACGAACGGGATATTCGATGGGCACTATCCCCACATGGTGAAATGGGTCAACACCGTGCCCAACTGCCAGACTGGCTGGGGCTTTCGCACGGGAGTCAAACAGAATTATTTCCTCGATGGCGAGGGGGTGATTGGGATGAATCTCCTCACGGATTGGGCTGGCGTCTACCGTTTCATCTCGCCGGTGGGCGGCGTAGTGAAAATCTCCTGCGAGTTCGCCGTCAGTCAGGGAGCGCCCGTGCAGTTTCACGTCAAAAAAGGGGATCGGCAGCTTTTCCAGGGAAAGGGGGATGAGGGCGGTACCGTGAAGGCCGAGTTGGAGCTTGAGCTTTGCAGAGGCGACCGCGTGGACTTCATCGCCCACGCCTGTGGCGGTAAGGTCGCCCGTATCTCTATAAAACCACAGATCACGCTCTCGCGCCTCGCCCCGTAGCTGCGTTGTCGCACGTTCCGCGCCATCTTCGTCTCTTGACAAATGATAGTCTATGATCTATAATAATATCAATAGATATCAATATGTCGGAAAGAGCTCTTCATGCGTCGTGTCGCCAGCTTCCCGCAATGCGAGATACAGACCGCCGCGCCGGTCTACCGGCAGATCAGAGACAACCTGGAGCGGATGATCCGTTCGGGGCAATTGGCGTCGGCGAGCAGGCTCCCCTCGGCGCGGGAGTTGGCGGAGCGATGGAACGTCAGCTACGTGGCCGTTCACAAGGCCCTCGCCCTGATGACCCGCGAGGGACTGCTGGAGAGGTGCGCCAAGCGCGGGACGTTTGTGAAAGGAAACCGGCATTCCGTCGTGGGCATCCTCTGTGGTCCGGAGTTTGAGGACGAGGCCGCGCATTTCTATCGCAGGTTGATAGGGCGGATCCAAAACGAACTGGAGTGTTGCGGCGCGGTTGCGCCGTCTCTCCAAGGGGGTGTCTGGGAGTCGCGGATATACGACGGTCTGACGCAAGGGACGGACACGTCCCGTTCCGCGAGGCGGCTTCACGAGGATCTTGTCAACCATTCCTTCGGCGCCTGGATTGCCGTCGATGTCGACATGGGGAAGCTTGGGTTGGATGACCGATCCGCCAAGCTGCCGACGGCGAGGCTGGTCAGGGCACCGGACGTGGCGCTGGATTTTGCGCACTTCGCCTACGCCTCAGCCGACTACTTGTATGGCAAGGGGTGCCGGCGGCTGGTTTTCGTATCAAAGACAGGTACGAGGCGCGGAAAGGTGATTGGTGCCGGATTCGCTGATGCCGCGCGGAAATGGCAGAACGAGATTCCGCAAACGCTTGAGATTCCCTGCCACTGTTCCGAGGTTGGGGCGAGGTTGGAGAAGACCGCCTACGATGCCATGCTGGGGTGGATCGACGAGTGGTCGAAGATGGGGCGGATGCCCGATGCAATCATCGCTGACGACGACATCGCCATGCGTGGTCTCGCGCTGGCTCTTGTGAAACGCGATATCCAAATTCCAGAGAAGATGTTGGCCCTCACCCTGGCGAACGAGGGCGGCATACCCCATTATGGCATCCCCGTGGTTGCCTACGAGATGCCGCTGTCCGCCATAGCCGCCACCGCCGTCGACCTGCTCTGGAAACGGATCGAGGGCGCACCTGATGGTAGCCTGCCGACGCTGGTGAAGGGGGCGATAACGTGAAACTGGCGTCTGCCAGTTCCCCAAGGAGAGACGCATGGATAGACGCTGTCTGACACGTCATAAGAAAAGGAGTTTCTATGCTGGAACGTCAAGGGGTGTGGCTGGAGAAAGGTGATAAACTTGTGTTGCTGGGCGACAGTTTGACTGCCGCCGCCAACGGGTATTCCCGCATCGTGGCCGAGCACGCGGGAAAGCTGGGAGTCACCGTGGTCAATGCGGGAGTCGGCGGCGACAAGACCCCAACGGCCTTGGCGCGGTTGCGCTCCGACGTGCTTTCGCATAGCCCCACTGCGGTCTCCATCTTCCTCGTAACCAACTACGCGGCGGTCGGCCGGGGCGTCTGGGCGGACGAGCCGCGTATTCCGGTTGAGGCGTACGCCAGCAATCTCGAGTGGATCATCCAGTTGTGCCGTCAAGGAGGCGTCAAGAAGTTCAGCATCACGCCACCGCTGCTCTTCGAGGGGCGGGAACTCGCCGATTATGGTGACGTCATGAGGGACTATCAACTCGCCGCCAGGCGCGTGGCCGAAGACCGCCGAGCCCATTTTGTCCCTGCGGACACCGCGTGTGCTGACGAGTGGCGGCGGCAACCTCATCATACCGGGCTGCTGCTCACCACCGACGGGACGCATCTGACTCCTGCCGCCAATGAGTTGCTTGCGAAAACCATGCTTATGGCTTGGGGACTCGCCTGATAAAAATCGTAATCGTGGGTAAGGAGAAACGAGGATATGGCCGGAATGCGGAGTGATAGAGCATCCGTCGCACGCGTCAGCAGGATAGCGTGCGCCGACTTGACTGCGGCGGCCTGTTTGCCGTGGCTGGCGGCGGAGAGTGACGGGGCATGAGCCGGACAGGCATGCTGCAGCGATGCTGGGAGCACGACTATCGCGCGCCATGCTTCTACATGATCACGATTGTGGCCGAGCCGAGGCGTGATTGCCTTGGCGAGTTGAAGGTTGAGGCCGGCGGCGCGGCGCGCGTGGCGCTTTCCCCCATCGGCGAGATCGTGCGCGACGTCTGGCGGCGAACCTCTGCCGTCTATCCCGGGGTGGAGGCGTGCGAGTGCGTGGTGATGCCGGACCACTTCCACGGCATACTCTGGGTAAGGGAGCGTCTGGCGCGGCCGATGGGGCACATGGTGAAGGCGTTCAAGCGGGTGAGCGAGCAGGAATGCAGGAGCAGGGGGCTGCTCCTGCAACCGAACCAAAGGGGGCTGCTCCTGCAACCGAACCAAAGGGGGCTGCTCCTGCAACCGAACCAAAGGGGGCTGCTCCTGCAACCGAACCCCGGTTCGGTTCCGGTGGCAGCCTCTGCCACCGGATCGCCAGCCACGGCCGCCGCAACCCTTTGGCAGTCCGGTTTCCAGGACAGCATCCTGCTGCGCCGGGGACAACTGAAGGCCATGGCTCACTACATTGCCGACAATCCCCGGCGTTTGGCGGCTAAGCAGGCTAGCCCCTGCCTTTTTACGGTGGTCGCCCGTCTCGCGGTCGCTCCGGGCAAATCCTGCCCCGCTATCGGCAACCGGTTCCTCCTGGATTACCCGTTGAGGCGCCAAGTTCAAGTCTCGCGGGGTATCTCCCCTGAGGAACTGGCCGCGCAACAGGAGGAACTACTCTACGAGGCCGATCATGGCACCGTCCTGGTTTCTCCCTGCATCAGCCCCGGCGAGAAGGCCATCGCCCGGGCGGCGCTGGCAGCTGAGAAACCGCTCATCGTGCTGCTGGCGAACGGGTTCCACTCATTCTACAAGCCGCCGGGACGCTACTTCGACGCCTGCGCCGCTGGCCGCCTGCTGATGGTCGCCCCCTTTCCCTATCAGCAGCGGCGGGCGGCCATCACCCGCCCTCTGTGCCTGGACCTGAGCGCGTTGGCCAAAGCAAGCGCCATAGGCGAGGAATGGTAAGTCAGACATGAATGACCACATCTTGAAAGCCGGCGTGGGAAAAGTCGACATCACCAACAGGACCGACGGGGCGCCGATCCGCGACCCGCTCCATGCCAAGGTTTTGGTGCTGGACGACGGTGCCACGCGGTTGGCCATCATCGCCATGGACACGACCTCGATAGGCGGGCGGAAGATAAGCGACGGAATGCTGCCGGACGTCGGCGAGGAATTCCTGCCCGCATTGCGCGGTCGGCTCCAGAAGGAGCTGGGCATTCCAGGTGGCAATACCCTTGTGAACGCCTCGCACACGCACCCGCCGGGTCGACTGCTGTGCGACGATGACGAGCTGCTCGATCGGGTGTTCGACGCCGTTCGCCGGGCCGCCGGGGATATGGTTGCAGTGAGAGTCGGAGTCGGGGCGGGGCGTGAGGGCCGGATCACGATCAACCGGGATCTGCGGCTCAAAAACGGAACACACTGGACCATCCGCCACTCCAATCCCTGTCCGCCGGACGAGGAAGTCGAGAGCGTCGGCCCCATCGACCCGGAGATCGGCATCCTGCGCATCGACCGGCTGGACGGCCGTCCTTTGGCGGTGGTGTACAACTTCGCCTGCCATCTCCTGTTTGGCGACGCGCAAGGGAGTCTGACCGCCAACATCCCGGGTGTGGCTTCCGGATTGATTGAGGAGACCCTTGGGCATGGCGCCATGGCGTTGTTCCTGCAAGGAGCGGGCGGCAACATCTGCGACATTCTGTTCAAGGACTTCAACCGTCCCCGCGACATCGAACCGTTGGGTGTCATGCTGGGGTTGAGCGCATTGAAGGCGTGGCGTAGCATACAGGTCGGCGACGCATGTCTGGGTGTCCTCTCGGAGAGCATCGAACTGCCCCGGAGGACGGACATCCCGGAGCGGATCGACGAGCTGCTCCGGGAACAGGCGACACTGCTGGAATCGATGCGGGGGACCACGCTGAACTTCCGCTCATTCCTGCCCCTGTACCTGCAGCACTCTCTCTCCCCGGAGCACCCGTCGGACTATTCCTACCGGTATCTGCAGGACACGCGGACCGGCTGCGGCGACAGGCGCGCCATGGACGCCTGGAGCCGGAAGCTGGTAGACAAGTATGTGGCCAACCTGCGCGGCATGGAGCGGCTTGGGGTCATCCAGGATGATCTTGACACGCTGCGGAAGCATCAGCGGATCAACGCCGAGTCGGGGTCGCCGACCATAACGGCGGAAGTCCAAGGCATCCGCATCGGAGACTGCCGCCTGATCACGTCTCCCGCGGAATTGCTCGTCGAAATAGGCTTGCGCGTCAAAGAGGCCTCGCCGCATGCGCGTACGTTTGTCGTGCCCTTCTCGAACGGGTACATGCATTACGGGGCTCCTGTCGAATACTATGGCAAAGGCGGCTACGAAGTCGCGGAATGCCTCTTGGCCCCGGAGTGGCAACGGATGTACGAGCGGAAGGCGGATGAGATACTGCGCAGACTGTAGATTATGCGCTCGGAGGGGCTTCGAGTGGAAGTCCTTTCTCGATCCTGACGCGGGTCTCGATGGCGTGGAGTTGCGCCTCGCCGAAGCCCAGCTTCTCGGCGCGCCGGTCGAGTTCGACGCGTTCGGGCGCGCTGATCGCGCCGTCGACGAGCAGCAGGCTGATGATGTCCTCGAGGATCGCCGCGGGGGAGGTCGTGATCTGGCACGGCGGCTTGAACAGCATCTCGGCGGAACTCGGGGTGAGATCTTTGAGCCTGGCGATGGCCTTGAGCGTTTCCCGAAGGGCGTCGTTGGCGTTCTGAGGGCGGTCCACGGGATCCTTCGCGAGCAGTAGCAGCATGAGTTTTTCGACGAAGTCCGGAATGTCGTCTCGGAAGGACGACAACGGTTTCGGGGTCGCGGAACAGACTTGCGACTTGACGTCGGAGAAGTCCGCGTCGGCGGGGATCAGATCCTCGCCAGCGAGCATCCGATAGAGCACGACACCGGCGGAGTACAGGTCGGAACGACAATCGTAGTCCGCGAGCGCCGCCTGCTCAGGGGACATGTATTGGGGGGTGCCGCCGATCGACGTGTCGAGTCCAGAGAACTCGGACGAGTCGGACAGCTCGAGGGATCCCGGCGAGCATTTCGACATGCCGAAGTCGGCGATCTTGGGGATGCCTCCCACGCCGAAGAGGATGTTCGATGGTTTGATGTCGCTGTGGACGATCATCAGATGGTGCGCGGCGTCGAGCCCGGAAAGGACGCCCGCCAGTATCTCCAGAGCCTGGCAGGGGGCGAGGCTGCCCTCTTTTTTGAGAAGGTCGTCAAGGCTGCCGCCGCCAAGATACTCCATGATGATGCAGAAATACGAGCCGGCCTCCTCCTCGACGTTGAAGATGGACACGATGTTGAGGTGGCCGAGTTTTCCCGCGATGCGCGCCTCCTGCATAAGCCGCTTGCCGAACTCCGGATTTTCCGCCCAGTTCTGGAAGAGCTGCTTGATGGCGACGAGACGTCCAATCTTGATGTCGTCCGCCAAATAAACCACGCCGAAGCCGCCCCAGCCGAGAGGACGCCGTATCCGGTATTTGTCAACCACGCCTGCCGGGAGCTTGCCGATGGTGTCTTCGAGGTCGCCGGGGCTCAGCATCGTGGTTTTCCCGCCATTCCGAGGCTGCGGAATCTTGGGTATCCAGGTGCGGGCGGTGGTGCGGTACTCGACCGATAGTGGGGGCGGCGTCAGGGTGGTGGGAACGGTGCTGACCACGGGGGGAAGAACTGGTTGCGGAGATGCGCTCTTATTGTTCACGTCGCAACCTCCACTGCTGGGGAAATGAGATAATGCACCGTGGCGGAGTTTTTCCGCGTCTCACCCGGCCATGCCCTGAGGCCATTATTCGTCGAGGACGCGGCGTATCTCTTTGGCGAGCTCGGCGAGGCGGTGCGGTTTCGGCAGGAAGCCTTTGGCGCCTTGACGCAGCAGGTCGGCGACCTCCTCCTCGGAGACGTAACCGCTCGACAGAAGGATCTTCACGCCGGGGTCGATCTTTTTCAGCTCGCAGAAGGTGTTGTGCCCGCCGAGCTTCGGCATGATCATGTCGAGCAGCACCAGGTCGATCTGCCGGGGGTTGTTGCGGTAGATCTCGACGGCGTCGAGGCCGTTTTCGGCAAGGAGCACGGAGTAGCCGAGTTTCTGGAGTGCCTCGATCACGAAATCCCAAATGGCGTCCTCGTCATCGACCACGAGAACGGTCTCGTTGCCACCCACTATGCCCTTAGACTGAAGCGTCATGCGGAAAAACCTCGCCTTGGTATTGAGAAATCACGACCCTGCGCTACAGTATAGCTTTTCTCCCGGAAAATTGCAATAGAATTCGAGGAATACCGTCATGGGCAAGCAGTACAACGTGGCAATCGCCGGCGCCACTGGCGCGGTCGGCATCGAGATGATCCAGTGTCTTGAGAAGAGGAAATTCCCCGTCAAAGGGCTACGCCTTCTCGCCTCCTCGCGCTCGGTGGGCAAGACGCTGCGCTACAAGGGGACCGACTATCCTGTCGAAGAGCTCAAAGAGGACTCGTTCAAGGGCATCGACATCGCCCTTTTCTCCGCCGGTGCCTCGCGCTCGAAGGAGTTCGCGCACGCGGCGGTCAAGGCCGGCGCGGTGGTGGTGGACAATTCCAGCGCCTTCCGCATGGACGACGATGTCCCGCTGGTGGTGCCCGAGGTCAACCCGCACGACATCAAGAAGCATAAGGGCATTATTGCCAATCCGAACTGCTCGACGATCATCATGCTTGTCGCCGCGTTCCCGCTGCACAAGGCGAAGAACATGCTCCGCCTGATCGCCTCGACCTACCAGGCCGCCAGCGGCGCCGGGGCCAAGGCCATGGAAGAGCTTGAGCAGCAGTCCAAGGACATCCTCGCCGGCAAGAGCAAGCTCGACGTCGCGGCGCTCCCGCAGCGGATCGCCTTCAATCTGTTCCCGCACATCGACGTCTTCCTCGACAACGGTTACACCAAGGAGGAGATGAAGATGCTGCACGAAAGCCGGAAAATCATGAGCTGCCCCGGCCTGCAGGTCACCTGCACCTGCGTCCGCGTGCCCGTCTTCCGCGCCCACAGCGAGTCGCTCACGATGGAGTTCGAGAACGAGGTCACGCCTGACGAGGCGCGGGCGATCCTGGCCAAGGCTCCCGGTGTGACCGTCATCGACGAGCCCGCCCAGAAGCGCTATCCGATGCCGATCGACGCCTCCGGACTCGACAATGTCCTCGTCGGACGCGTCCGCCAGGACATCTCCCGCTCCGACAAGCGGGGGTTGTGCCTGTTCGTCGCCGGTGACCAGTTGCTCAAAGGCGCCGCGTTGAACGCCGTCCAGATCGCCGAACTGCTGTAAACCACGCAACCGCCTTGTTCTGCTGGACAGGGAGAATCGCAAGGCCGGTGTCGCCACCGGCCTTTTTCTTTCGCGCCTGTATACCGCGTTCCTAAGGTCTTGTTGATGGTGCCTTTGATTTGCCCGGGAGGGGGATTCGCATGAGAAGAAGTATGGTGATTGCCTGCGTCCTTTTGTCGTGTGGCATATGGACGGCTTGGTCTCTGTCGGCGGAGGACGCGCCGCCGCAAATCGATCAGAAACTGCTGATCCACTGCGCGCTGACGAACTACATTGAGACGCCGTTTGTGGAGAATGTGGTCGCCGCCGTCACGAAAAAAGAGTTCAGCAGCGGTGGGGTGTCGATTCCGGCGGGGGCCGAGGTCAGCGGCATCGCCATTCCCGGCGACAGGATCATTGCCGCCAGGGATGAATGGGTGCTGCGGTGGCGGGACAAGAAGGCTAACGGACCGGAGAACATTTTGAAGGTGAAGGCGAAGGCCATCACCAACATTGTCGCGAAAAAATTCCCTCCGACCAGCCCCAAGGCGGGAATAGGTGGATTCGCCGTCGAGCCGGGGCCAGTGGACGACATCCTTGTCTTTTTCGGATTTGTGGACGATTACCGCGGGGCACCGAAGCGGATCAAAGCCCCGGTTGGCACCGCATTCGTCCTCCAGCTTGAGAGCCCGTTCGACAAGACGGCGGTGGTGGTGAACGGCAAGTGATTCAACGAGAATGGCAAATGGTGAATTTAAACCATTCACCACTCACGATTCACTATTCACAATAGCCGCCTACCTCCACATCTTGCGTCGACGCGTTCTTGGATGTATAAGTGATATTTTCCGTTTTTTCGCACAGAATCAATAACACGAGTCGAGGAGGATGGAGATGGCAGAGATTTCCGCATTGCAGAAGGCCAGGTTCGGGTACAAGGCGAAACTTCCCAAGGTCCTTGCGGCCGGGGCGAACGTGGGGGTCGTCGACGGCGAGCCGACCACGTCAGTGGCTGACGCCGACAAGATCAAAAAGCTGTTCCCTCAAGCGTTTGGTCTGCCTATCGTCCACTTCAAAGAGGCCACCGCCGGCAAAGGCGCGGCGATGAACGTCGGCGTCCTGCTGTCGGGCGGGCAGGCGCCGGGCGGCCACAACGTGATCGCCGGTCTCTACGACGGGCTGAAATCGATCAATCCAGCATGCAAGCTCTACGGTTTCAAAGGCGGCCCCAGCGGGCTGATCGACAATAAATACATCGAGATCACCGGCGAACTGATCGACGCCTACCGCAACACGGGCGGTTTCGACATCATCGGCTCCGGTCGCACCAAGCTTGAGAAGCATGAGCAGTTCGAGAAGGCGCGCGAGGTCTGCGAGAAGCTTGGCGTCAAGGCGATCGTGGTCGTGGGCGGCGACGACTCCAACACCAATGCCTGCCTGCTCGCCGAGTACTATCTCGACAAGAAGATTCCCATCCAGGTGATCGGCTGTCCGAAGACGATCGACGGCGGCCCCAAGAACGAGCTGGTCGAGACCTCGTTCGGCTTCGACACCGCCTGCCGTGTCTACTCCGAGCTGATCGGCAACATCATGCGCGACGCCAATTCCGCCAAGAAGTACTGGCATTTCGTCCGCCTGATGGGACGCTCAGCCTCCCACATCACGCTCGAATGCGCCCTGCAGACGCATCCGAACGTCACGCTTATCGGCGAAGAAGTCGCGGCGAAAAAGCAGAAGATGTCCGAGATCGTTCAGCAGATCTGCGACTCCATCGCCGCCCGCGCCGCCAAAGGATTGAACTTCGGCATCGTGCTCGTCCCCGAGGGACTCGTGGAGTTCGTCCCCGAAATCAAGTGCCTCATCGCCGAGCTCAACGAGATCATGGCGAAGCACGCCGACTCCATCAACGCCTTCAAGTCCACCGATCACCGCATCGATTTCGTGATCGGCAAGCTGACGGCCGAGTGCGCGAAGGCCTATGCGACGCTGCCGGAAAGCATCAAGGTGCAGCTGATCTTCGACCGCGACCCGCACGGCAACGTCCAGGTATCCCGGATCGAGACCGAGAAACTGCTCATCGACATGGTCGACATCAAACTCCGCGAGATGGGCGTCGAGGGCTCCTACAAGGGCACGTTCACTCCGCTCGCGCACTTCTTCGGCTATGAGGGACGCTGCGCCGCACCGTCCAACTTCGACGCCGACTATTGCTACAGTCTCGGTTATACCGCCGCCGCCCTCGTTGGCGGAGGCAAGTCCGGCTATATGGCGTCGGTCCGCAATCTCGTCAAACCCGCCTCGCAGTGGGAGGCCGGCGGCATTCCGCTGACGATGATGATGAACGTCGAACGCCGTCATGGCGAGGACAAGCCGGTGATTCAGAAGGCGCTGGTCAATCTTGACGGCGCGCCGTTCGCAGAGTTCGCGAGACAGCGTGCCAGGTGGGCGGTCGAGAGCGACTTCGTCTATCCCGGGCCGATACAGTACTTCGGACCGACCGAGGTCTGCGACCAGGTCACCAAGACCCTCGCTCTTGAACGCAAAGGGTGACGTGAGGCACGAGCACATACTTGTCACTGGCGGGGCTGGGTTCGTCGGTTCGACCTTCGCGGTCGGGCTGAAGATGGCCCACCCACGCCTGAAGGTCACCGCGCTCGACAATCTTGTCCGGCGCGGTTCGGAGCTGAACCTTCCACGGCTGCGGGAGCATGACGTGGGGTTCCTCCGCGGGGATGTCCGCCGGAAGGTTGACATCGAGGCGGCCGGCGGGTTCGACCTGCTGATCGAGTGTTCCGCCGAGCCGTCGGTCCTCGCGGGGTACGACTCCTCGCCGGCCTATGTGGTCGACACCAACCTCGTCGGCGCCTGCAATTGCTTCGAGGTGGCGCGGGAGCGCAAGGCTGATGTCCTGTTCCTCTCGTCGAGCCGCGTCTATCCGATCAAGGTGATCCAGGAGCTCCCCTACGAGCAGACCGAAAGCCGCCTGGTCCTTCCCGCCGACTGCGCGGCGCCTGGGGTGAACGCCCAGGGATTCAACGAGGACTTCCCGCTCACGGGACGACGCTCGTTGTATGGCGCGACGAAGCTTGCCGCCGAGCTGCTGCTGGCCGAGTATATCGACATGTATGGAATGCGCGGCGTCGTCAACCGCTGCGGCGTCATCGCCGGTCCGTGGCAGATGGGCAAGATTGACCAGGGAATCGTGGCCTTCTGGCTCTCCCGGCACCTCTTCGGCGGCCAGCTCTCCTACATCGGCTACGGCGGCACCGGCAAGCAGGTGCGGGATCTCATCCATGTGCAAGATCTCTTTGATCTCATCATGCTGCAGATCAACGATATGGACACGCATAACGGCGCAACCTACAACGTCGGCGGCGGGCTTGATGTCAGTGTCTCCCTCCGCGAGCTGACGGCCCTCTGCGTCGAGGTCGTCGGCAGGAAAACGCCGATCACGTCCACCCCTGAGACGCGGAAGGCGGATATTCCGTACTATGTGACGGACCACTCGCGGGTGACGACGGCGACCGGCTGGCGGCCACGGCGCGACGTCAAGGAGATCATCCGCGAGACCGCCGACTGGATGACCGCCAACGTCGACGCCCTCCGTCCCATCTTCTCATGAAGTTTTTCTGGCAGGTAATTTCACGGAAGACCGTGCAATTACATGGCGGAAAAACTATTGTTACTAGAATACGCAAAGGAAATGTATATGGCGAGAAAGCTGAATGTCGGGGTGATCGGTGTTGGTGTGCTTGGACGGCATCACACGCGGTTATACAAGGAAAGCCAGAACACCGAGCTGATCGGCGTATACGACGCCAACGCCGAAGTGGCTGAACGCATCGCCAGGGAGTTCGGCGTCAAGGTCTTCCCCACGATCGCCGAGCTTGCTGACGTGTGTGACGGGCTGTCCATCGCGGTTCCCGCAGATCGTCACCACGAGGTGGCGATCCCGCTGTTGAAGCAGAAAAAGCACCTCCTGATCGAGAAGCCCTTGGCGGTGACGGTGGAGCAGGCCGAGGAGATTGTGCGTCTCGCCGAGGCGCACAAGGTGGTTCTGGCGGTAGGGCATGTCGAGCGGTTCAATCCGGTGATGAGCTATCTGGAGCGCCGCGCCGGTAAGACGCGGTTCATCGAGGCGCACCGCCTTGCGGGCTATCCGCCCTCACGGCCGGGGACGCATCCGCGCGGCACGGAGGTCGGCGTGGTGCTCGACCTGATGATCCACGACCTCGACATCATCCTGCATCTCGTTCAAAGCGAGTGGGAGCATATCGACGCCAATGGCATCCCGATCCTCAGCGCCACCGAGGACATCGCCAGCGCACGCATCCGCTTCAAGAACGGCTGCGTCGCCAACGTGACCGCGAGTCGCGTCAGCCCCGAGGCGCAGCGCCGCATCCGCGTCTTCCAGTCCGACGCCTACATCTCTCTCGACTATGGCGACAAGAGCGGGGTGCTCTTCACCAAAGGCTTGCTCGGCATCGAGAAGAAGTCGATCCCGGTGAAAGACCACAACGCGTTGGAGGAGGAGCTCGAGGATTTCATCCGCTGCGCGACAGAGGCGACCGAGACGGGTGTGATTCCTCCGCCGCGGGTGCAGGGCAAGCATGGGCTTGACGCCTTGCGCCTCGCGATCAAGATCACCGAGCAACTTCACGCCTACAATAAGCAGTACGGCTTCTACAACTACGCCCAAGGCATGATCTCGCCGTAACCCATCGTAAGCCGTCGGACAGGTCGGACAGCCCCTGGGACCGCGGGCGTCTCGCCCGGCAAGGTGTATGGCCTGATTGTGTCAGTTAAATCAGCTCTTCCGCCACGCTGTTCCACAGCAGCAGGCCTTTTTCGGTCAGGCGGATGCCAATCGCGTCATCGCGAGCCAAGCCATCCTCGATCATGGGGGCGAGAATGCGCCTGACCGTTCCGAGTTCGCCGCGGAAGAGGTGTTGAAGCCGCTCGACGCTCCACCCGTCTGTCGTCCGGAGTCCCATGGCGAAGATCTCCCCGCGGCGGCGGTCTGGCGGAATGTCGTCGATCTCGGGCGGATCGCCCGCAAGCCAGCGCGCCAGGTCGGCTGGCTCTGTCCATCGTTTTTTCCCGTCGAACGATGAGGCGGCTGGGCCGAGTCCGAGGTAGGTGCCGCCGTACCAGGTTTCGAGGTTGTGGACGCATTCGAATCCGGGGGCGGCGTAGTTTGAAATCTCATAGCGGCGCATGTCCTTCTCGGCGAGCATCTCGGGAAGCGCCAGCCACATGTCGGCAAGCAGATCGTCGTCGGGCGGGGCGCCGCAGGCGAGCCGGGCGCCTTCTTCAAAGGTGAGCGCGTAGGCCGAGAGGTGCTGGATCGGCAGGGAGGTGGCCTCCCGCAATTCCCTGCGCCAGTCCGCGAGGGATTGACCAGGAATCCCGTAGATGAGGTCGATGGACAGCGTTCCAAATCCTTTTCCCATAATCAGTTCAAACGCATGGTAAATGATCCGCGCGTCGCCGCCTCGAGCGATTCTCCGCCTGAATTCCGGTTGGAACGACTGGACGCCCAACGATATTCTGGTGGCGAAGCCGGCGAGCAGTTCGGCCTTCTCCGCCGTGAGGCTTTCCGGATTGCACTCCACTGAGATCTCGGCGTCGGGTGAGAGGGTGAACCCGCCCGTCACCAGCGAGAAGAGCGTTCCAAGCTCAGCCGGTTCGAGGATCGTCGGGGTGCCGCCGCCGATGTAGACGGAGTCGATGATCTCGACCGCGCCGACGAGGACCTCCGCGCCCTGGTCGCCTACCTCCGCAGCGTCCCGCCCGTCAACCGACCC